>JAJDUA010000040.1 GCA_022826905.1 Candidatus Dadabacteria bacterium | reverse complement strand
CTATCGTTCCACCAACGCGCAGACACGACACCTTGAATTGCCTGCCGAATCTCAAGCTCTTGTTTTTTCCTCCGATTCTACCACAATCTCTCATCTGCCCCAAATACCCGCCACTACTAAACTGATGCTATACTAGGTTTCGAAACCACCAATCAGGTATTCTTCAGTACTGATCCACCCGTTGCGTCTCAAACTTGAAAACAGGGAATTATTCAAAGCGGCTATAAAAGGGTTTTTCCGTTATTTTTACCGTGTTCGGAGTTTTATCGGCGTGGTGTTCACCGCCAATGAATATTTCTTCCCGAAAATCGCGGAGTTCCCTTCTTATATAACCTATGGAGATGTTTTTCCCCAGAGTGGGAGAGTATGTTGAAGAGGTTATTCTCCCCACTTTTCTCTCCTTAACCCAGAGCGTGTCTCCCGGCAGCGCACTGCCGCCTTGCTGCGCCTCGAAATACGCTAGATGCCAGTTTACTCTTCCTCTCCACTTTATCCTTGCTATTACTTCCTGCCCCACGTAGCAGCCCTTTTCGAAGTCAAGGGCATCCCATATGCCTGCTTCAATTGGTATGGTGGAAATGTCCATATCCTTTCCGTAAACTGGAATTCCAGCCTCTATTCTCAGGGTTTCGAGAGCCTCCTGTCCGCAAAGTCCCGGAACCGGCGGATTTTCAAGAAGGAGTTCCCAGATTTTCTGAGCACTGCGGTTTTCAAAAAAAACGTCAAAACCGGTTTCTCCCGTTCTGTTGAGCTTCATTACAGTCGTCTCGGCGCAAGCCCGGTGATCATATTCTTCCATCTGTTTAATGTCAACGCCGAGGCGCTTTTCGATTAATTCCCCGCAACCGGGACCGCACACGTGAAAAACGCAGTAATCTTCAGTAACGTCAAGTACTTCGGCCTTGTATGAAAGCCTGAATCTGCGAAGAAGCTCCGCTATGTTCCCACCCGTGCCGGGTTCTGTATCCATGTAGACAGAGTCCTCATTTTTAAAGACCCTCATGTCTGAAATCATTTTTCCTTTAGGGGTGAGGATTGCGGCGTAGACCCCTGTCCCGGGGATTTTTTCCTTTACGTCGTTTGTGAGCATTCCCTGCAGGAATTTTATGTGGTCGGCTCCCGACAGCGTGAGTTTTCCCCTGCTTGAGATATCTATAACGCCCACAGATTCTCTTACGGTCTTTGCTTCCCCCTCGGGGTCACCGTAGCTTTTCGGAAGAAAGAATCCGCCCGTCTCGCCGAATACAGCTCCTTGGGCTGCGTGTCTTTCATAAAGCGGAGTTTTCTTCGCGGATTCCATTAGCGTAAGTGCTTGCGGGGGAGGGTTTTGCTCGCCTCCTGCGTTTGTTCTATCTCTTGAAAAACCACTTCCTGAATGTGTAGTATAAAGTCCCTGTTCTAAAAAGAAATTGCAGGGGTGTGAAGTGAAAGAACTGAAAGAAAGCTACAATGTGGTCATCATGGGTTCCGGCCCTGCGGGGCTGACCGCGGCCCTTTACACGGCACGAGCGAATCTTGACCCGCTTGTCTTTGAGGGTCCGGAAGCCGGGGGGCAGCTTACCACGACTACCGATGTTGAGAATTTCCCGGGGTTTCCAAACGGAATCATGGGTCCTGAGCTTATGGATCTTATGAGGGAGCAGTCCGAACGTTTCGGGGCACAGTGCGTACAGAAGGCCGTAACTGCCGTCGATTTTTCCAAAAGGCCGTTTCTCGTGTCGACGGAAGACGAGCAGGTACTTGCCTCAACATTCATTATTTCTTCGGGTGCCACGGCAAGGATGCTCGGCCTGCCCTCCGAACGTGAGCTTGTGGGTTACGGGGTTTCCACATGCGCCACCTGCGACGGATTTTTCTTCAGGGATAAGGATCTTGTGGTTGTAGGGGGAGGCGACAGCGCCATGGAAGAATCCATCTTTCTTACCAAGTTTGCCACCCAGGTTACGGTGGTTCACAGACGCGACAAGCTCAGAGCGTCTGTGATAATGCAGCAGCGTGCCAGAGAAAACGAAAAAATAGATTTTATATGGAACGGTGTCGTTGAAGATGTGCTGGGTTCAAGGGAGGACGGAGTAACTGGGGTGCGGATAAAGGATGTCGTGACCGGGGAGAGTTACGTTAAGGAATGTCAGGGAATGTTCGTAGCGATCGGGCACACTCCCAACAGCGAAATCTTCAGGGGACAGCTTGATATGGACGATAACGGTTACCTGATCACCAATAACGGCACATCTGAAACAAGCGTCGCCGGCGTTTTTGCCGCCGGAGACATACAGGATACAAGATACAAGCAGGCTATAACGGCGGCGGGAAGCGGGTGCATGGCGGCTATGGACGCGGAAAAGTTCATAGAAGAGCATGGACTTTAGCCGTTCCATGTCTTAGTCTTGGACAAAGAGTTTTTATTCGGTTATACAGATTGCCTGTTTTTTTGCATTTTTGCGGGCGGTTAGCTCAGCGGGAGAGCACCTGCCTTACAAGCAGGGGGTCACAGGTTCGAATCCTGTACCGCCCACCATCTGATTTAAACGGGGCCGTAGTTCAGCCTGGTTAGAACGCTGGCCTGTCAAGCCAGAGGTCGCGGGTTCAAATCCCGTCGGTCCCGCCACCCCGATTGAAGAATCGCACGGAATTCCGTTCAGGGACTAGGGGAGTTTTCAGCTTTTTTATGTATAGTTTTCGTGTCAGAGTCCGCTGCGGGAAATTCGTATCTTGGATATTCAAAAACAGATTGAACGCTTCAAAAAGGGTTATCCCTTCCGCAGGCTCATTCGCCCCGCGACAGTCGGTGACGGCATAAGAAAACTGGAAAAGGATGAGTCCCAGGTGCTTAAGCAGCAATACGAGGATTCCCTTCCTGAAATTAGTGTGTGCAAATTCGTTCCGGCATCGGGAGCGGCCTCGAGAATGTTTCGGGACCTCAGCATGCTCCGGGAAACTTTTTCCTCGGACGAAGCGGCTTTGGACCCTGAAGGGAAAAAGATACTTGAGAAATTCCTCTCGAATGCGGCAAGATTCCCCTTCGCGGATATCCTTGAGCAAAGGCTCGGGGAGAAAATAGAAAAGGTTTCCTCTTCGGAGAATTTCAGACTTGTTTTCGACACCCTTTTGGGAGCCAACGGCCTAGGTTACGGAAGCGTTCCCAAAGGGCTTGTACCTTTTCATAGCTACGGCGGGGAGCGGAGGACAGCTTTTTGCGAACATTTCAGAGAAGCCACAGGGTATACAAATTCACACGGTACAGTCTCAATGCATTTTACAATTCCCCCTGCCTTTGCGGAACGGTTCGCTCTTGAGGAGAAGGAGGCAGCTTCTCTTCTGTCCTACGAAGAAGGGGTTTCATTTGACGTAACATACTCGGTTCAGGACCCCGAAACGGATACAATCGCGGTTGCAATGGACAACACGCCTGTTACTGACGCCGACGGATCTCTGCTCAGAAGGCCCGCTGGGCACGGAGCGCTGCTGAAGAACCTGAATGAACTTTTCTATGACTGTATTTTCATAAAGAACATAGATAACGTGGCGAAAGAGAAGCTTCTTCCCGATACAGTTAGGTGGAAAAAGATCCTGGGGGGCTCTCTCTTTTCTATCCAGAAAAGAGTTTTCCTCTACACAGAAGCTCTTTCTTCTTCCTGGACCTCTGAGGCACTTGAGCGGGAGATAGTTTCCTTTTGCCGGGAAAAACTTTTCATGGATCTTTCCCAGGAACTTTCAGGGCTGTCCGGAGCTGGCAGGAGGGAGTTCTTGTTTCGGGCTCTTCACAGACCCATCAGGGTATGCGGTGTCGTAAAGAACGCGGGTGAACCGGGCGGTGGTCCGTTCTGGGTAGAAGGAGAAAGGGGAAAATCCCTTCAGATAGTTGAAAGTGCCGAGGTTGACCGAGACTCCTCTTCCCAACGGCATATTTGGGAGAACTCAACCCATTTTAATCCTGTGGATATTGTCTGCGGAGTAAAGGATTTTAGGGGAGAGAAATTTAATCTGACTGGCTTTGTCGACCCGGAAGCCGGAATTATTACCGAAAAGACCTTAGGCACAAAGAAGATAAAGGTGCTTGAGCTTCCCGGGCTATGGAACGGTTCCATGTCCGGGTGGATAACGGTTTTCGTGGAGGTTCCCTCCACAACGTTTAATCCCGTGAAAACTGTCTGGGATCTTCTGAAGGACCCGCATCAGGTAGAGTAAGACCCAGAAGCTGTTCTGCGAACTCGGTTCTCAAAATGCCTAAAGAAAATTTTTACTGCCTTATTCTTGCCGGGGGACGGGGAACCAGGCTCTGGCCTCTCTCAAGGGATTCCCTGCCCAAGCAGTTCCTCAGGATAGACGGAGATGATTCGCTTCTGTGCGAAACGCTTAAGCGAGCCGCGAGTCTCGTCGCTTGGGAAAACATACTGGTTGTGCTTGAGGAAAAACAGCTGCCGACTGTTGAACAGAGCCTTCATTCCACGGGTTTCCTGGAAAAGATAAAAATCATGACTGAGCCCGTGGGTAGAAACACCGCCCCCGCGATTTTACTTGGAACCCTAGAGATTGCATCTGAGGACGAAGACGCGGTGATAATGGTTTTCCCTTCGGATCATGTAGTCGAAGACGGCGAGAATTTCCGCGATCATGTGCTAAAAGCGGTTTCACTCGCCGAAGATGGCCATATAGTGTCTTTCGGAATTGCTCCTTCCTCGCCCGAGACCGGATACGGTTATATAGAGGGCGGAGAGCCCCTTCAAAGCGGCGGCCTCAGAATAAAGAGATTCGTCGAGAAGCCCAGCGCCGAGGTTGCGAATGAGTACCTGCTCTCGGGAAATTTCTTCTGGAACAGTGGAATGTTCGTTTTCCGGGCCCGGACCATGGTTGATGAATACGCGTCCCTTTGCCCCGAACTGTACGCGCCGATCCGCAAAGCTTTCCACAGGGGGGTTGGCAGGGATGTCTATTTCGGGCTTCCCTCCGTTCCAGTTGACCGCGCGGTAATGGAGAGAACCTCACGCGGAGCGGTAATACCGTCTTCTTTTCTGTGGAGCGACATGGGGTCGTGGCGGTTTTTCTACGAATTTTTCCCGAAAGATTCCGAGGGCAATGTGCTCGAGGGAGACGTAATGGTGAAAGGTACGGGGAATTCTCTTGTAAAAAGCGGCTCGAGGCTTGTCTGCGTGAATGGTCTTCAAAACGTTGGGGTGATTGAAACTGAGGACGCCGTTTTCGTCTCCGATCTTGACCGCTCCAGTGAAGCGGGCGCGTTTGTGAAGGAATTAAAAGAGGAGGGCAGGGTGGAGGCAATCCGCCCGAAAACAGTTCACTACCCCTGGGGCAGCAGGGAGGAAATTGAGGAAGGAGAACTCTCAAAAGCAGTGAAAACGGTTCTTCTTCCCGGTAAATCCGTAAAAACGGAGAACATTCATTCCCGGAACCTAAGGCTTCTGGTTCTTGAGGGGGAAGCGCTGATAGTCGGCGAAGAGGGCGGCGATGAAATCGGCCCGGGGCAGACCTTTTTTCTTGAAGACGGGGAGAACTGCACAGTCTTTAACAAAACGGACGATATTCTGCTGATCATTGAAATCTCTTCGGTTAAGAGTTAAAAAACGGGCGGAGCGGAGCTTTGACTCTGTTTTCCTTTGAGTTATCATTTCTCCACCGAGCGGGGAGAGGTGGCCGAGTGGTCGAAGGCGCTCGATTGCTAATCGAGTAAGGGGTGAAAGCCCCTTCGTGGGTTCGAATCCCACTCTCTCCGCCACCTATGTTTTGCAACCTGCTTGAGAGAAAGGGCCCTATGAAAAACAGAAAAGATTCGTCCTCTCAGAGCACGTTATGTTTTCTGGCTGTTACAGACCGCGCAGCTTCCCCATCAGTCCTGGAAGGGATATCACGGTTGTGTTCTTTCCGATCGGAAACTCGTCCGTGCCGCCGTAAACGATGAATTTCTTGGTGGCCTTTATATCCTCTGATGCCTGATGAAAACTGGGTTTTATTTTTGGGGCGACACCATATTTGATCTCAATGGCCCAGAACTCCATGCTCGATATCCTGAGAACAAGATCGATCTCAGCGCCGCCGGATGTGCAGTAATAGTAGGGTTCTACGCTGTTTGGGAGAATCGAGATTATGTTCTCAATTACGAATCCTTCCCAGCTTTTTCCAAGAATGGGGTTTGAAAGCAACGCATCATGGTCAGTGATGCCAAGCAGCCTGTGAAGGATGCCGGTGTCCCGAACATAGAATCGGGCCGATCTTACCAGTCGCTTCTTTACGTTGCCGTACCACGGGCTGAGCCGCCGCAGCAGCAGAAGATCAACGAGAATGTCCAGGTAGTGGGCAACCGTTTTTCCGTCAATTTCAAGGTTGTTCCCCAGCTTGGAACAGTTAACGGTTTCTCCCTGAAGATGGGCAAGCATAGTCCAGAGGATTCTCAGGCGACTTGCGGCAACCCGGAATCCCATCCGTGGCACATCACGCTCCAGGTATGTACGGATGAACATTTCGAGCCATTCCATGCTCTCTTCATCGGATGACGCGAGATAACTATCGGGGAAACCGCCCCTGAGCCATAGTTTATGCATGTCATCCGGGTCGGAATTCGGAACCTCAAGTATGTTGAAGCCGCTCATGTAAACATAGTGGATGCGTCCGGCCAGACTTTCAGAAGATTGACGAAGCAGATCCATATTTGCGGAACCGAGCAGTAGGAACTGCTCAGCCCTTCTGCCCGCCCGCCGATTCTCGTCAATCAGGCCGCGCAGGGTCATGAACAGGTCCGGGGCGCGGTGTATCTCATCAATAACAATCAGCTTGTCGCTGTTTGCTGAGAGAAAAGAAACAGGGTCGCGCAGTTTCAGCAGGTCTTCCTGCGACTCCAGATCCAGATAGACGGAATTCCGCTTCTCGGCGATCTCTCGCGCCAATGTCGTTTTGCCGACTTGGCGCGGTCCGAGAAGAGCGACTGCCGGGGTGCGCTTTACAGCTTTTTCAAGCTTTTCCTCAATCCATCTTTGAAGCATTGCATGTATTTTAGGAGGTAGACTCCGAAATTGCAAGCTATTTTGCGAAAAAGCATAAAGCCGCACCTTGTCTCAATTAAATTTTATCGGGGAAGAATTTGAGGAATATGCTACCGGGTTGGTCCAAGAAAAACCGCTTACATTGCCACTGCGTAGGCAACTTCGTTTCTCACGTCCTTTATCTTTATTTTTATTTCCGACCCGGCGCTCGCGCAGTCTTCAGTCAGCTTTACGTTTATGTAGTTCTCCGTTGTGCATCTTGAATTGCTCTCTACAATTGCGTCAAGGGTTCTGCCTATGAACTTTCTGTAGAAGTCTTCTTTTTTTGTTTTTCCAAGAGCGCGGAGTTCCGCCGACCTTTCTTTTTTTACCTGCGGGGGGATCTGGTCTTGCATGTTCGCGGCAGGGGTCATTTTCCTTACTGAGTAGGGAAACACGTGAAAATAAGTAAGTTCCGACGCGGCCGCTACGTCACGGGAATTTTCAAACTGTTTTTGCGTTTCCCCGGGAAAACCGACCATTATGTCAGTGCCGATTGCGGCTTCCGGCAGTGCGTCGCGTATGGAGTCTGTGCACTCAAGGAACTGCTCGGGGCTGTATCTTCTTCTCATTTTCCTTAGGATATCCCTGTCTCCGCTTTGGAGCGCCACGTGGAAGCTCGGGCAGACAACTTCTGAGTTGGAGACGAAATTGATCAGGTCTTCTCCGGTGTCCGCTGGGTCAAGGGAGCTTAACCTTATTCTGCGCACCGCTCCCGAATTTTCGATCTCCCCGAGCAGGCTGACCAGATCCGAACCTATGTCCCTTCCGTAGCTTGCGAGATGTACTCCAGTGAGAACAACCTCCCTGTAGCCTGCCTGCGCCAAGGTTCTCAGCCTTGAGATCACTTCCCCTGTCCCGAGGCTTCGGGATCGCCCGCGCGCCCTCGGTATCACGCAGAAAGTGCAGGCGTAGTTGCACCCGTCCTGCACCTTGAGAAACGCCCTTGTCCTGTCGGGAAAGAACCTGATATCCGGGGTGTCGAATTTCCTTTTCTTCTCACTGAAGATATCGGATATGAGAACCTTCGGCTCGCTCTGAACCTCTCCCCGGCGTATGACTCCAAGAAGGGATGAAAACTTGTGGGAATTTCCTATTACGTAGTCAACTTCTTCCATAGCAGAGAGCTGCTCGGGGGAGACCTGTGCGTAGCAGCCCGTCACTATTACCACGCCGCGGGGATTTGATCTTTTTGCCCTGTATATATAGTTTCTCGCTTCCGAATCCGCCTTGTGCGTGACGGTGCAGGTATCTATTACGTACACGTCGGCCGGTTCGTCGAATCTTTCGTTCTTTGCAAACTCGGAGGATGGCAGATGGTTAAGCAGGGCTGCCGTGTCATACTGGTTAACTTTACACCCCAGCGTTACAACCGAGATCTTTTTCATTGGACATGCGCCCCTTTTATCCAGCCGCCGCCCACCAGAGTTTCGTCTCTGTAGAAAACGATCGCCTGGCCGGGAGTTACGGCCTTCTGCGGTTCAGAGAAACTGACTATTGCCTCCCCGTTGTCTGTGACGGCCACTCTGCAAGGAACAGCGCCGTGGCGGTACCTTATTTTCGAACTCACTTCGATCTCCGCTTCGGGAGGCCGCCCGACCCAGGACAGGTTTCCCGCCGTAAGCGCGTTGCTGTAGAGGTCCTTTTCCTCTCCGACTGTGACCTCGTTTCTCTCGGCATCAATACCGACAACGTACATCGGCTTTCCCTTCGCGAAACCGAGTCCGCGGCGCTGCCCGATGGTAAAAGATGCGATTCCCCTGTGCCTCGCGACGGGGTTTCCGTTCATGTCCACTATGTCGCCCTCTATTTTTCCTCTCTTGAGGTAAGGCTCTAGGAATTCCCTGTAGCCGTCTCCCGTGATGAAGCAGACTCCCATGCTCTCGGCCTTCGCGGCGACTCTGAGCCCCATGTCCTCGGCGATTTTTCTCACCTCGGTCTTGGTTTTGTCCCCCAGGGGAAAAATGAGCCTCTGAAGTTCTCTCTGGCCCAGGGTGAAGAGAAAGTATGACTGGTCCTTGGCGGGATCAACGGCCCGCTCAAGGGAATACTCGCCGGTTTCGGCGCTTCGGGATATCCTCGCGTAGTGGCCCGTGGCGAGAAAATCTGCGTCAAGTTCAAGGGCCCGCTTAAGGAGGAAGTCAAACTTCATGAACTGGTTGCATAGCACGCAAGGTATGGGAGTCTCTCCCGAATCGTATTTGCTTACGAAATCGGAGACCACCAGCTCCCTGAAGGAGTCCATGTAATTCACCACATAGTGAGGTATGCCTATCTCGTATGCGACCCTTCTGGCGTCGCAGACCTCATCCGCGGAGCAGCATCCTCCCTCGCTCTCTCCATAATCCCAAAGCTGCATGGTCACTCCTATGACTTCATGCCCCTGGGACTTGAGAAGAGCGGCCGTTGTGGCGCTGTCTACCCCTCCGCTCATGGCTACTACTATTCTTTTTCCCATAACGCAAGGATTCTACCCTAGAAACAGAGGCGGAGAAATGGAAAAATCCGAATGGCAGAAAACGAGCTCAAACCCGGACCCAGGGGAAACTGCTCCCGCTTAAGACTCCATTCCCGGAGTTTCAATTCAGTCTGCGCGGCAGGCTGTAGCAATATCCGAATCTGGTTGGATTGTCTGCGTTATCGGCAAGATACTTCCTGAGTCCCGCGGCCATCTGTGTCACTTCTTCACCGCAGCTGTCTTCATCCAGCGCATCTCTCGGTACAAGTATGTACGGGCACATCACCATGTGGCTGTTTTCAGGACGGATGGCTTTGCCGCCCCAGTGACCGGTAAATATAGTCTCCCCCGGAGCGATTTCGCCGTCGGTTCTTGAAACCATATAGAGAGTTCCCACGCTGTGATTTCCATCACCGCCTTCAAACAGGTAGGAGGCCGCAATGGTTTTTTCAACCCCGCCACCTTCGTTTTTAATGACTTTTGTTCCCTTGTAAGTGAATTTCGAGCCTGGGAAAGTGGGACTTGTGGAAATGATCTCAACGTTGATCCTTCCAGCGGATTCATCCCCTTCAAAATACACATCGGCATCCTCGTAACCGCAGTCTACTTCATCTTCCTCATTAATGCTGAGAAAGAAACCTCTCATTTCCATCGGTTCCGCTTCATCAACATCTTCACAGGATGAAAGCAGAAATAGTCCCGCGATGCAGAACACCGCTGATAAAAGCAAAGCTCCGAAATTTTTTGACTGCATGATGAACAACCTCCTTAGAGCGTATATAGTTCCTCGAATATTCAGGCGGCACAGAGACCGCTCACGGCGCATTTGAAGTGCTGTCTTTTATAAGCCAGCGTTTCCTTTTCCCCAAGACTGACCGCAGCGCGATGCCTGTGACAATCTTACTATTCAAATACCGTTGGGGAAAATTTCCCCTCATCGGCAAACTGCCTGTAGCAATCTTCAACCTTGGTCGGATTATCCGCGCTGTCGGCAAAATATTTCCTGAGTCCCGCGGACATCTGTGTTACGTCCTTCCCGCAGCTCTCTACACCCAGTGTGTCTCTCGGCACAAGCACGTACGGGCACATGACCATTGGGTTGCCTTCGAGACGGATGACATTGCCGGCCCAGTGACCGGTAAATATGGTCGCCCCGGGAGCGATTTCATCATCGGTCCTCGAAAGGAGATTAAAGGTTCCGGCAGTGCGGCTTCCATCGCCGCTTTCAGTCACATAGGATGCCACAATGGTCTCTTCGATCTGCTCACCCTCGCCTTTGATGATCTTTGTCCCCTTGTAGCTGAATTTAAGGTTGGGGAAAGTAGGACTCGTGGAGATGATTTCCAAATCCAGTTTTCCGGCAGACGCATCTCCCTTTAGATACATGTCGGTGTTCTCATATCCGCACCCTACCGTACCTTGCTCATCAATACTGAGAAAAAATGCCCTCATCTTGATCGGTTCTGTCTTCTTTTCACCTCCACAAGACGAAACCATAAGCAGTAACGCTGCTGATAAAAACAAAATGCCTGAATTTTTTAGCCACATGATGAACAACCTCCTGGTATATAGTTCGGATTAACGGGAACCGTGTTATCCAATGTATGATATCATACTGTATGGGAGTGAGAGTGGATAAATGAGAGTTGTCCAGTGATAAATACGGGAACTAACACGGATACCGAGCAGGCTTCATGTTGCCATGTTCCTTCTCCCGGGGAACCGCTTCAAGTCAGCCGAAACCTTAAAATCTCTCTCGCGTTGCTTCTGTGCCTGATTGCCGTTTCCTTCCTGCCGCCTCTCTCCGCCCTTAATGCTTCTCTTCTGGGCTATCTCCGACTGCTCGCCATTCCGCTTGCTTTGGGTTTTCTTCTGGGAGGGGCAATAGATTACTTCGTTCCCCAGGGGTTTATATACAGATATCTTGGCAAAACGGGCAAGTCATCGCTTCTCTACGCGCTTGCAGGAGGTTTTCTAATGTCTTCCTGTTCCCACGGAATACTTGCCATAGCGATCCAGATCTACAAAAAAGGGGCGAGCATCCCGGCTGTGATAACATTTCTGCTCGCTTCTCCCTGGGCTAATTTTCCCGTAACCATTCTTCTAATAAGCTTTTTCGGGTGGAAAGGTGTTCTGTTCATAATCACGGCGGGATTTATCGCTGTTGTTACCGGCCTTATCTTCGAGGCACTTGAGCGGGGCGGCTATGTGGAGAAAAACGACTTCACTGGCTCGGGGGAAGGATACGAGTGGGAGAAAATTAAAAGTTTTTCCATGAGGGAAAGTGTTCCGGGGGTCCTCAGGGGAAGTCTAAGTCTTTCCAACATGGTTCTGTGGTGGCTTATAATCGGGCTTATAGCGGCGGTCCTGGTAGACGTATACGTGCCCGGGGAATTTTTCATGCGGTATCTGGGTCCGGACGCCGGCGGTCTTTTGCTCACCCTTGTGGGAGCCACTGTGATCGAGGTCTGCAGCGAGGGAAGTTCGGTTATTGCGTTTGAGATCTACGACAAGGTTCAGGCATTCGGAAATCCATTCGTCTTTTTGATGGCGGGGGTTGTGACCGACTATACGGAGATCGGGCTTCTCTGGACCAACATAGGCAGAAAAACGGCCCTGCTCCTCCCTGTAGTGGCTGTTCCCCAAGTGTTTTTTTTCGGGTTTCTCTTCAATGCTTTTCTTTGAACCGTAGAGGTAGATGGAATGCGAAGATGTCCTTGGTGCGAGAAAACCGATATTGAGAGAGCTTACCACGACAACGAGTGGGGAGTTCCCGTTTTCTCCGACGAAAAGCAGTTTGAGTTTCTGGTCCTCGAGTCCGCCCAGGCAGGGCTAAGCTGGCTTACGGTTCTTCGCAAAAGGGAGAACTACAGGCGCCTTTACGACGGGTTCGATCCAGAAAAAGTTGCCCGCTACGAAGAGGAAAAGATACAGGAGCTCATGTCGGACAGCGGAATAATACGCAACCGAAAGAAAATAGAGGCTTCTATAAACAACGCCGTGCGGTTCCTTGAGATACGGGATGAGTTCGGAAGCTTCTCTGATTACCTGTGGGGATTTACCGGCGGAGTTCCGGTTACGAACGCCTGGGAGGAATTGTCGGAAATACCGGCCTCGACGGAACTTTCAGTGACGGTCAGTCGCGATCTTAAGAAACGAGGCTTCCGCTTCATGGGTCCCACTATCGTCTATTCCCATCTTCAGGCGACGGGGGTGGTGAACGATCATCTGGTCTCGTGTTTTCGCTACGAAGAGATTCTGGGTTTAAGCGAGGGAGTCAAATAGCCGCATCAGGTAGTCTCCGCTTTCCCTGCTGAACTGGACTATTTTTTCGATCTTTTCTTTGCCGAGATCTTTTTCGATTCTCCTTACCGTTTTCTTTATCGCCAGGGAGTGCGCGGGATCTTCCTTGGCGTGGACCTCTATGAACGTTGAAGGGTCGGGAACTGTCTCTAGTTCGGGGAAAAGAAGCCCCGATACGTTTTCAAACAGATAGGAATGTCCGAGTATTGCGAGAGGAAACTGCTCGGCGGCGTTCTGGAGGAACTCGTCGTATTCCCTTACGATCTCCAGGCAGAAAGGGTTGATCTCCTTTTCTCCGAGATCCTTTAGATCACGAAGGGCAATCTCGGCGTGTCCGAGTTCTCCCTGTGCGCAGGAATGAAACCTTTTGCTTAGGTAGGGATTGGAGTCTTTAGTGTTTATGCTTGCCATGTTGACTGCTCTCTGACTCAGAAATTCGATTATATAAAAAGTGAACAGGAATCTTGCATAGGTTTCCCGGGAGAGGTTCCCTGAAACAAGATCCTTTATCTCCTCTTTGTCTTTCACCCTGCGAAGATAGGTTTCGACTTCGATGTCAAGAAGCGATTCAAGCTCTTCCATTAGTTTTTCCCAGAATAAAATTCAGAACGACTATTATAATACAGAAATCCGTATTGTTAATTCTTCCTGCCGTTTTCCGGGTTGACTGCGCCACCTAGCTCAGGAACCATTAGGAAGCGTTGCTTTTCCGCGCCCGTAGCCCAACTGGACAGAGCGCTTGACTACGGATCAAGAGGTTGGGGGTTCGAATCCCTCCGGGCGCGCCATTCTTCAATATTAGACGCACTTACGAACCTATCAAACAGTTTTTTCAAGGGGCGAGGTATAACAAAGGGTTAATCTCTTTAGCTCCATGTCCGAAAATACGAAGTTCATCAACCGGCGTCTTTGTTCAAGAGTTCCAAACTTAAAGGCATCGTATTCGCCAGAAGCCCTTCTGCTGACACTGGCCTTCTGTTTCCATCTCTCTGGCTTATGAGATAATTCCCATAATATTAGACGCAGTCCATGCGGATGCAGCTAACAATTGCAGGCAATCACCCAGCTCAAAAGATCCGTAAACAATAACGGAAGCGAACCAAGACAAACTGGCAATCAATTGGCATAACAATTGTATGCTCATATTTGCCTTAACTTTTTTCTGAACTAATTCTTCTTGCATCAGCAAACACACTCTTCTCCGCAGCAGCTCAGATCATCCAGGTAGAGACCTTCATTACGATATGACTCAAGCAGTGTTGTATCCATGCTCAATCGTTTTCCAATCGCATTAGCGACAACACCAAACCTCTGCCGGTACTTATAAATAAAGCAAAAAGAAAGATCGTCATGACGAACTTGTGGGCCAACGAGAAACAATCCGGGAGTTTTGGTTGATTCATCATGCTCATTCAGCAAACAATAATCTTTATCCTTCTCCCAATCAAACAACTCTTTAATGAGCACCAAACTACTTTTAAATCCTGTCGCCAAAATGGGTGGTGTGGCACTTTGATAAGGTGATGATTTGCCTCTGACATAAATCAGATACTTGTCCTGCTCCAACCTTATTTCCCTGACCGTGGATTCACTAACAAGCTCAATCCTGTTGTAAATTATTTCTTGCCTCAACCTCTCCAACGTAAAAGGCGACAGGTTTTCACTCGGGTCAGTTGTTTGTTTACTCCAACGCCCATCGCGGTCTAATACACGAACCTTCTTGCCCAATCGGCTTAAATGGATGGCTGCATCAATGCCGCTCTCGTAACCGCCGATAATATAAATTTCATCGCCTTTAACATGTTCCCAGCTTTTCACTCGGCTGTTATGCAGACACAATTCAGCACCTGGAACAGAATTTGTATTCGGATACTGAAATTCTCCGCCCGCCCAAATCAAAAAGCGAGACTCTAGCGGCTTTCCTTCAGTAATATGAATCTTAAAAGAGCCTTTAGAGCGAATCACCTTCTCTACATTTACATGTTCAACAACCGGCAAATCAAAATATTCTGATACGTCTCTTAAATACCGCGCATACTCCTTGCCGGTAGGGTGTTCCTTTCGAAGCATATATGCTGGTGAAGTCCCGGATATAACCGCATTAAGGTCAAGATGACCATAAAAGTTAGTTGTAAATGAAGGGGTTATGAGTTGCATTTCCTTCGGCCATTTATCGAAAGACGCGCCGACTTCTTCTCTCTCAAGAATAATCATTCGCTTTATACCCAAATCCTTAAGTATGGAAGTAACCCCTATCCCTGCCGGACCGGCCCCAACCACAACAACATCAAATCGCTTCATCTCTCTGACCTCCTATAAGGATTTGGTTAACAATATATAGAGCATCGTATTGGTTCACAAAGTGCTTGCCAGAGCGCGCACAGCAAACTCTAAGTTTTCTGATCCCGGTTTGCCATCCTGACCCCTCGTATAGTCAGGGCCGTCGCGGTGTATGACAGGATAATAATCGGTCCGGCGGGCATATCGAACGCTACGGCGAAGGCGATGCCTGACAGAAGCGCCACCACCCCGCAGAGCCATGCGACAAGATGAGGCTGTCTAACGCGTACGGCGGCCAGAGCCGGCAGTATGAGGCTCGCAAAGACTACATAGACGCCGACCAGCTGAACCGATGAAGTGATGGCAAGGGCGAAGAGCAGGTAAAATCCAATGTTGTTCCGCACCTCGGGTCTGAAGAACCAGACCAGCAGTATCAACGCGTAAATGGGCGAGTGTTTCGCCACGTCTGTCCATGTCACAAACAGCATCTGTCCCGAAAGCAGGTGCTTTACCTCTTCTCCGCCGTGGGGGTGGTCGGCCAGCAGCAGAAGCGCTAGCGATGCGGCAAGTACGAAAGTGCACCCTATGACCGCTTCCTGTCGCTCGGGCATCGCCGTTTCCACCTTGCGGAAAAACAGCCCTGCCGCGACCGCGCAGCTAAGAGCCATGAACTGGATCAGCAACGGAGAAGGATCATGGATAAACATGTTGCCGACCACAAGCCCGAGTCCCGCAATCTGCGCCACCGCAAGATCAATAAAGATGATGCCGCGGCGCAGCACCTCGATGCCCAAGGGAGCGTGGGTAAGCGCAATCATGAGGCCGGCAGCCACTGCCGGCCCGATGATTTCCAGAAGTTCACCACTTAACATTATATGTCTATTTTAACAAAGCTATAATCCTGTCAAACAGCGCGAACAGGTCGCCGCTCTTACTGTCACCGCCAATGGTGTAAGGAAGCACGACTGCCCTTGTCCCGGTTTTCTCCGAGAACCATTCACTCGCGCCAGCCGGATCGTAAGGGGTACGGATAATCACATCCGCCGGGCTGTTTCTTAACTGCTGCAGCAGATTCTTCAGGTGAGAAGCTGTGGGGGGAATTCCGGGTTTCGGTTCAAGCGCCCCCACTCCTTTCATTCCGAGCCAGTCAATCAGATAACTAAACGATTTGTGATGAACCACCACCTGCTTCCCTTTAAGCTCGGCGGCCTCGGATTCCCACCGGGAGATGGCCTTTTGCATGCGTGATGAAAAATCCTGGAATCGGTTTTTGTAAGAAGAGGCGGTCCCAGGGTCGATTTCCGAAAGGCGATCGGCAAGCACTTCGCCTACAATTATCAGGTTGTACGGATTCAGGTGCAAGTGGGGATTGCCTTCCGGATGTATATCTCCCATGCTGCGGTCGACCACAACTGGTACTTCGAGCATGGTGACCAGATTTGCAGCCATAAGGTAACCGGGGGAGCCGGGCTGGAGATCAGAACTTGCCTTCTTGAGCAGAACCGGAAGCCAGCCTACCTCAAGACTTGCGCCCGAGCAGATCAGCAGATCGGCTTTGCGCACTTTGGATATCAGGCTTGGGCGTGCCCTTATGTAGTGTGGATTCTGTGTGGCCGAGGTGGCTGAAAACGCTTCCACCTTGTCACCGCCGATTTCTTGGGCCAGTGCCGCCCATTCCGGTTCGCAGGCAAATACTTTTACCTTCTGGTAAGAAGCGGCGAAAGCGGGGATATGAGAAAACGGCAAGACGGCAAAAAACGCAGTTATTACCGCGAAACGCAATATATTCATTTTTTCCTCCTTAAGTTTGAAAAGAAAATTCCGCTGCCCGCACGTATGTGCGGGGAATAAAAAGTCTTTTTACAGATCAGGATGGGATGGGAGGTCCGCGGGTAATCCCCGCTTCGCAAGTGTCCCGAACGACGACAGCGTCAGCGAGTGGCTGCGGGACGTGCCGTGCGCGGTGAAGAACACGGGCTTCACTCGTGGCGCCGGGACTTGAGAAGTCCTGATACTTGGCGCTCAGGCATATCTCGCAGGCAATTCCCTCATGCTCGTGTTCCCGGGAACTGCACTCGGCCGCATGGGCAAAGAAAAGCATCTGCGCCCCCAAAAAGGCGATTGTAAGCGATAAGGAAAATGTTCTGCTCATCTGTATGGGTAAATGAGAAATATTATCATTTAGCCTACCACACGAAAAAGTACGGTGTCAATGATGTATGTACTTGTGTATGTACTTCGGGCCGTCAGTTCCACCGATTCCCTGGGTCGGCTGCCGAAAAATATGCCGGGGCCGCGAAAAGCAGCCCCGGCATGAGGGTAGAGAGAAAAACTAGGTAGCGTTTCACGCTACGGTTGCTCTTAGTATTTATGCGCGGCGTGTGCGCCTATGCTCATTATGTACTGGAGCAGGATCTGGTTGTCGCTCAGGTCCTCTCCCAGTTTCTCGTAGTTGTACTGAAGACGTATGCGCGAGAATTCGCTGTTTGACCAGTCTCCCATGACCGCTACCGCGTAGGGGTCGTGATCTATCCCTGAATCCTTAGGAGAGTAGATCTGGGAATAGCGGGTTCCGATTCTCCATTTCGGCGAGAACTTGAAAACCCCCTGTGCATACCAGCCGTGGCTTCCTCCGTCAAGGTACTCTTCGTGGACCTCGCCTCCTTCCTCAAGAGTGTAGTAGCCTTCTTCTTCACGCCAGAAATACTCACCCTGGAGAAGCACCTCTTTTTGGCGGATGTTTCCAGTGGGGGCCCAAACGTAGCGAAAATCAACCGAGTAAAGCCTCGTGTCGCCCGTAAACATGCCGGCGCTGAAGAACTCCTCATGTCCATGTTCCTCTGCGTGTTCATCATCGTGGTCATCCATGTGTTCATCCGCGTGGTCATCATCATGATCATCCATGTGGTCATCATCATGATCATCCATGTGGTCATCGTCGTGATCATCCATGTGGGCATGCTCGTCTTCGTGTCCATGTCCGTGTCTGCCGGCGCGACCGCTTGCCTCTCCGTCAAGGAAATAACCTCCGATTCTCCAGGATGAATTATTTCCTATGTCGCCGCCTACCCGCAGGAAGGCGCTGAATGAGTTTATGTCGCTACCCTCAGCTCCCGCAAACGGGAAATCGTCTCCGCGGAAAATACCGCCTCCCGCCTCAACATAGAGATCTGTTGGAAGCACGTATGAAATCTGCGCTCCGGTATCATTAAAGCCCTTGTCGAGGTACACCCTGTAAGGCAGGGAACGGTCGGCGAAATCGTCAGCGTGGGCGTGATGCTCGTTCAGGTATCCAAAAGTCCAGAACGCGCGTCCCATCCTTATCGTCGTTCCCGTTGGAAGCCCGAGACCTGGAAGGGTTTCCACGTATGCCTCCTCAAGCTCTATCTCAACCCCGTCTCCATGGTCTGCAAGGGCCGTGGTTATGTGGCCGTAGAATTTATCGTCAACGCTTGTTGAAAGATTAAGTTCGGTTTCCCCGAGGGAAATTCCTTCCGCTCCGCGTTCTCCTTCGTGTCCCAGGACAAACCCTGGAATTTCGCCCTCGTCAGAAGAGAATGCGGCGAAGCGTCCGCCCAGTACCGCTCCGATTGAAGGATTAAGGGTGCTGTTGTAAATGGCTCTGCCGGGGTAGACGCTGTCTCTGCTCTTTGAGTAAGTCGTTTTCGTTCTATCCACGATTGCCTCAGTCTTCATCTCGGCAAGTTTTTCCTCCATCTTTAAAATCCGGTTCTCATATTCTGACCTCATTTCCTGTATTTCTTTCTTTAAAGCTTCTATCTGCTGATCAGAAGCGGCGAAAGCGGGGATATGAGAAAACGGCAAGACGGCAAAAAACGCAGTTATTACCGCGAAACGCAATATATTCATTTTTTCCTCCTTAAGTTTGAAAAGAAAATTCCGCTGCCCGCACTGTATGCGCGGGGAATAAAAAATCTGTTTACAGCTTTAGGATGAAAGGGGAGGTCCGCGGGTAATTCCCGCTTCGCAAGTGTTCCGAACGACGATAACGTCAGCGGGTGGCTGCGGGACGTGCCGTGCACGGTGAAGAACACGGACTTCACTCGTGGCGCCGGGACTTGAGAAGTCCTGATACTTGGCGCTCAGGCAGATTTCGCAGGAAACTCCCTCATGCTCATGTTCCCGGGAACCATACTCGGCCGCATGGGCAAAGAAAAGCATCTGCGCCCCCAGAAAGGCGATTGTAAGCAATAAGGAAAATGTTTTGTTCATCTGCATGGGTAAATGAGAAAAATTATCATCTAACTTACCTTATGAGAAAGTACCGTGTCAATGATGTAATCGGGTCTGTAGAGGTCTTTGGTTTCGGCGTGGCGGGATTTTACTTCCTGCAGAAATCTGACAATAGCCTGGGCCGACGGCCCCTAATCCCATACCTCATGTTGAGTATCTTAGCTGTTTGAGTAACATTACCGCCACGCATCGATTTTTGGAGGTTAAAGTGAGCGGAAGACCTATTCTGGTTACCGGCGACAGGCCGACGGGGAAGCTCCATCTGGGACACCTTGTGGGTTCGCTTCAAAACCGCATCAGGTTTCAGAGCGAATACGACTGCTTTTTTCTGGTCGCTAACCTCCACATGCTGACCACGCATTACGACAGGGCTGTTGAGGTTGAGGAAAACACGATCGAAATGGTGTGCGACTGGCTTTCTGTGGGAATGGACCCGGAGATCTCGGTTTTTTATGTCCAGTCCCAAGTGCCTCAGATAACCGAACTCTCTACCATACTCTCGATGCTTTGTCCCGTGCCGAGACTCCAGAGAATCCCCACCCTTAAGGAGAAAATTCAGGATATGGGAGTGGGGGACAACTACTCTGCCGGGCTTCTCGGATACCCCGTGCTGATGGCGGCCGACATACTGATGTTCCGGGCGACCAAGGTTCCCGTGGGCGAGGATCAGCTGAGTCACGTGGAACTCACGAGGGAGCTTGCCAGGAGGTTTAACTTTCTCTACGGCGATTACTTCGGGGAGCCTGAACCACTCATCAGCGAAGCGTCCCGCCTCGTAGGCACCGACGGGAACAGGAAGATGAGCAAGAGCCTTAACAACTGCATATACCTAAGCGACAGCGAAAAGGAAGTTGAGCGCAAGGTAAGAAGCATGTATACCGACCCCAAGAGGATAAGGGCCGACATACCGGGCACCGTAGAAGGTAACCCGGTTTTTATCTACCACGATCTTTTCAATGACGATACCGGGGAGATAGAGGACCTCAAGGACCGCTACAGGACCGGAAACGTCGGGGATGTAGAGGTGAAGAAGAAACTCGCTCGCGCCATAAATCTTCTCCTTGAACCCATCAGGGAAAAAAGGGCGCAGTATGAAAAAAGGACGGACGAGGTAAGGGACATACTCCGCGAGGGAACCCTCAGGGCGAAACGGATAGCCGAAGAGAACATGGAAGAGATAAAGGAGAAGGTTGGTCTTTTCCGTACGTAAAAACCGGATGCCTGTTGACGGGGATGATATCTGTCCCGCACTCTGCTCAAAAGAGAAGGGTATCATGTGATACTGGCTCATGTTCCGGCTGAATCCGGATGCCTGTTCTGAATTGAATTGCTGCAGTAATTGTTTACATATTTCAGCCACTTAAGTATTGATAAGCTCTGTTCCCGCGGTACAATTAATCTTTATGAAGGCAAGTGCTAACAAAAGGCTGTTGCGCACAGTATGCCACTTTAGGGAGTCTCGGAGGTAAACAGTGACCATAAGCGACGCTGAAATCCGGCGACAACTGCGTCTGGGTGAGGATAGTTCCTGGGAATTCAAACAGATGGAGTTCAATGGGAACCGCCCGACGAGTCCTCGACGGGATGAGTTGGCGGATGAGATGGCTGCCTTTGCGAACGCGGGAGGAGGCATGCTTCTTTGCGGCGTTACTGACGAAGGCAAGCTTCAGGGAATGTCCACGGAGCAGGTGGTTGCGGTTAACAGTCTGCTGGTTGAAGTAAGCACGGATGCGGTGAAGCCTGCCCTGCGAATCAACGTTTATCACCGTGAACTTGACGGAGACGCGTTCGTCCTCGTCGAAGTGCCGCGGGGTGACACCGTTTACGAACGGGATGGGCGTGTGTTCATCCGTGTCGGCGCGACCAAGCGACGTCTGGACGGCGATGAGCGTCTGAGACTGGCGCAGAACCGAGCACAGGGTCGCTACCTGTGGTTTGACAAGCAAATTGTACCCAATACGGGCTTTGAGACGCTCAGCGAGCGGCTGTGGGAGCCTTTGCTCAGCGTGGCTGGAGCGGATGATCCTCGCAGGGGATTGATGAATCTCAGGCTCCTGGCCCAGGATGAGGCCGGTGTATATCGCGCGACAGTCGCAGGGGTGTTGCTTTGTACCCAATCGCCGCAAGAGTGGCTGCCACAAGCCACGATTATGGCAACGCACTACCGCGGACAGGATCGCGCATCCGGTCAATTGGATGCACAGGAAATCGTCGGTCCGCTTCCTCTGCAGATCGCCGACACGGTGAAGTTCGTCGCGCGCAACATGCGGGTTGCGGCGCGTAAATTGCCGGAGCGGGAAGATATCCCGCAATACAGCGCCGCAGCCGTGTTCGAGGCGGTGGTGAATGCGGTCGCGCACCGTGATTACTCCATGTCTTCCCGCCGGATCCGATTGTCAATGTTCAATGGGCATCTTGAGATTGACTCACCCGGCCAGCTTCCCAACGGGATGACTATTGAAAGCATGGACACAAGCCAGGCGACGCGCAACGAAGTGATTGCTTCTGTGTTCGGACGAATTCCCGTCGGCGATGTTCCAGGAGCGAGCCATCGCCGATACTTGATGGAACGCCGAGGGGATGGCGTATCCATTATCAAGACGGAGACCCAAGAAGCTACCGGCAACCTGCCGCAATACAGGGTTGTTGATCGTTCCAGCCTCGTGCTGAAAATTCCTGCCGCGAAGCTCGAACTGAGTCCCTCTGACTCCACGGTAACGGTGCACTCGGAGGGGGAGCCTTTGTCGGGAGTCGATGTATTGGCGCTCTTTCCGAACAAGACCTGGCAGCGGGCAACGACAAACGAAGCTGGCGAAGCGGCACTCAATCTATACACAACACATCTTCCGATGACCGTTTATGCTGCGGCTCCAGGCTGCGGTGGGGGGCTGAAGAGAGAATGGATGCCGAATCGGGGCGGTCTGCTGATGGAAGTTAATCGGCTTTCGGATGGAGGTTCTGCCATATTTCCTCAGGCCACCGGAAATCTCCCCGGACTGCGTGGGAGGCTTAATCCTAAACGCGACACCTCGGACCGGACTTATCTGTATGCGGACAATATCGCCATAGATGAGGGGAGGCAGCAACCGGTGTCTTTCCGGCTGGGCAAGCCGATGAAACTTACCGACGCGTATGGTTCCGAATTGTCCGTGACCATTGTTGATATTGTCGGACGGTCCGCGTTGGTTGAGTATCGTTCGGTCAAGCAGTGAGGGAGCGCTCTGGAAGGTAGGCGATGACAGTGCCCGGACAGGGAAGGAGACAAAGGAGAAGATAGGCCTTCTCCGTACGTAAAAACTGCATATCTGTTGACAGGAACGCGGTCTATTCTATATCCTGCTTAAGGAAATTCTCTCTATTCAGAGTGTTTTTGCGACGGGAGATTATATCAAAAAATGAACTCCATCGAAGAAATTATTGATGACGTAAAACAGGGCAACCTCGTAATACTGGTCGATGACGAAGACAGGGAGAACGAGGGGGATTTCGTCATACCCGCCGAAAATGCTACCGCGGAAATGATCAATTTCATGGCCACTCACGGCCGCGGTCTTATCTGTCTCTCTCTTACTCAGGAAGACGCAAACCGCCTGGCTCTTCAGCCCATAAAGCCCGAGTACAACGAAGCCCCCGAACACACTGCTTTCACCGTTCCCATAGATGCGAAAAAGGGAGTTACGACAGGCATATCGACCCATGACAGGGCCTCAACTATAAGACAGGCGATATCCCAGGATTCAAGACCTGAGGATTTTGTGCGTCCCGGGCATATTTTTCCGCTCATAGCGAAAAAGGGAGGGGTGCTTGTCCGCGCCGGCCACACGGAAGGCTCAGTCGACATATCAAGGCTGGCGGGTTTCCACCCGGCGTCGGTTATCTGCGAGATAATGAAGGAAAACGGCGACATGGCGCGTCTTGAGGATCTGATGGCTTTCTCGAAAAAGCACGGCATAAAGATCGCCACTATAGCCGATCTCATAAGGTACAGGATAGGCAAGGAAAGTTTCGTGCGCAGGGTGGCCGAGGCGGAAGTGCCTACCGAGTACGGGGTTTTCCGCGCCATCGCTTTTGAGAATGAGATAGACGGCCTTCAGCACATGGCCTTTGTGAAAGGGGAACTCAGCCCCGAGAAGGGAACACTCGTAAGGGTGCACTCTGACTGCGCCATAAGCGATATTTTCGGTTCGCTTTACTGCCACAGCAGGGCGAAGCTTACCCAGTCCCTCAAGATGATAGATGCAAACGGCTCTGGGGTCCTCGTCTACATAAACCAGGAGTCAAGCAACGGGGGATTCGCGAAAAAGATAAAGCGCTATTCAAACGGAAAAATAAAGGATACGCCCGCCCTTGTTCCGGAGAGACAGGAACTCAAGGCCGAGCTCAGGCATTACGGAGTGGGGGCCCAGATACTCAGGGATCTTGGAGTGCGCGACATAAGGCTTCTCACTAACAACCCTATAAAGGTAAAGGGGCTTGAGGGATTCGGGCTCAGAATGGTCGGGAGCGTTCCCATAGACATCTCGGATTACACGGAAAAGGAAATTGCAATGGGAAAAAGCGCGGATTACGGTAATATTCTTTCCATATCAAAATAAGAGGGAAGCAAATGTGTGGACTGATAGAAGGAAATTTGAGCGCAGGCAAATTCCGCTTCGCTATAGTGTCAAGCAGGGTTAACAGTTTCGTTACGAACCCCATGACGGAGGGGGCGGTTGACACCCTCGTTCGCCACGGCGCGAGCGAGAAGGCGATAGACGTGATAAAGGTGCCGGGCTCTTTCGAGGTGCCTTTGGCGGTGAAAAAGGCGGCTCTCTCAGGAAAATACGATGCCGTTGTGGCGATTGGAGCCATAATAAGGGGGCAGACTTCCCATTTTGATTTCCTCGCTTCGCAGGTGACAAAGGATCTCTCAGCGGTGGCTCTTGAGACCGGAGTGCCAGTTTGCTGCGGCATAATAACCACGGAAACCACCGAGCAGGCCATTGAAAGGGCGGGGGTCAAGGCGGGGAACAGGGGAAGCGAGGCCGCGCTCAGCGCGCTTGAGATGGTTAACCTCGTAAAAGCGCTTTCCTAGACTACCAGATGGGAAAGAGAAGGTTATCAAGAAAGACCGCCCTTCAGTTTCTCTATCAGGTTGATTCAGCCTCCGGGGGCGGTTCCCCGCACTCGTCTACACTCCGTTCCAATTTTAAATCTTTCTGTTCACTTCATCATGAAGCGGCGGACGGCGAAATGCTTGAATTCGCGTTTATGCTCTGCCGGGGAGTTATGGAGAATGCAGATGCCATAGACGGCATCCTAAACAGATATTCTGAGCACTGGAAGGTGTCAAGAATGTCCCCGATAGACAGGAACATCCTGCGCCTCTCGGTTTACGAAATCGCTTTCTTGAGCGATATACCCCTGCCTGTTACTATAAACGAGGCGATCGAGGTGGCCAAGGAGTTCGGGTCTGAGACCTCCGCGGCGTTTGTAAACGGCATTCTTGATAAGATCGGAAAAAACATGGAAAAGGACGGGGTCAGCGATGATAACTGATGTGATCTCGAAGCTTGTGGAAGGCGGGGACCTCTCGGAGAGGGAAGTGACCGCGGTCTTTGACCTTATGATGGAGGGAGAACTTCCCGAAAGCCAGATGGCCGCTTTTCTTACGGCGCTTCGCATGAAGGGGGAGACCGTTTCCGAGATAACCGGCGTGGCGAAGGCTCTTCTGGGCAAAGCCGAGAAGATAGACTGCGAACGGGAAACAGCGGTGGACCTCTGCGGAACCGGCGGTGACGGAAGCGGGACGTTTAACATATCCACGACTGCTGCCTTCATAGTCTCCGGAGCCGGAGTCACGGTCGCAAAACACGGAAACAGGTCAGTTTCAAGTCCGGTCGGAAGCGCGGACGTACTGGAAGCGCTTGGAGTGAAAATAGGCATTCCCTCGTCTCTCGCGCAGAAATGTCTTTCGGAAGCGGGCATAGCTTTTCTTTTCGCTCCCGTATATCATCCCGCCATGAGAAATGTAGCAAAGTGCAGAAAGGAACTCGGAATAAGGACTGTTTTTAACTTGATAGGTCCCGTGGTAAATCCCGCGGGAGTGAGAAATCAGGTTATGGGAGTCTACTCACCGCAGCTTCTCGTTCCCGTTGCCGAAGTGCTTAAGAACCTGGGTTCGCAAAAGGTCATGGTGGTTCACGGTGAAGGGTGCGTGGACGAGATAACCGTTACGGGGAGCACGAAAGTGGCTGAACTTCGCGACGGCGAAATCAGCGAGTACGACCTGCGCCCTGAAGCTTTTGCCGTAAAACCCAGCTCACATGAAGAGCTAAGGGGCGGAGTGAGTGCGGCTGAGAACGCGGAGGTAACACTCTCTGTGCTGAGAGGAGGGGAGAACGGTGCGAAAACAGACGCGAGTCTGCTAAACGCGATGGCGGCCATATACGTTTCGGGCAAGGCGGCGAGCCTTGCGGAAGCTCTTGTTCTGGCAAAAGATTCTCTTTTAAGCGGGGCGGCGCTTGGAAAGCTTGAGATGCTCGTTGAAATTACCAACCGGAACCAGCCGAATGATTCTTGAGGACATAGTTGCGTATAAAAGGCAGGAACTGGATGAAGCGAGAAAAAAGCTTCCTCTCGGAGAACTCGTGTCCGCCGTCGCGGACCGTTCCCCGGCAATTGATTTTGCCGCTCTTCACGCAAAGACCCCCGGGGTGAAAATAATATCGGAAATAAAGCGGGCTTCTCCCTCCAAAGGCGTCATAAGGGATGATTTCGATCATTTCTCTATTGCACGGGAATATGAAGCCTCGGGGGCTTTTGCGCTTTCGGTTCTTACCGACCGCAAGTTCTTCGGAGGCGATATCTCCTATCTCTCCGATATAAGAACCCACTCGGCGCTTCCTATTCTGAGAAAGGATTTCACCATAGACCCATACCAGGTCTATGAGGCAAGGTGCCACGGGGCTGACCTCGTGCTTCTTATAGTCGCAGTATTGAACCGCGGACAGATAGAGGAATATCTTTCTCTCGCACGTTCCTTGGGGATGAGCTGCATCGTTGAGGTGCACGGCGAGGAGGAACTGGAGACCGCTTTGTTGGCGGGAAGCGAAATAATCGGCATAAATAACAGGGATCTTCGGACATTCGACGTTTCGCTTAACGTATCAAAGAGGCTTTCCGCCATGGTGCCTGAAGGGAAAATCATAATAAGCGAAAGCGGCATATCGTCGGTTAAGGATATGGAAGGACTTATGGCCTGCGGCATAGACACTTTTCTTATAGGAGAAACGTTTATGAAAGCTGAAAGCCCCGGGGAGGCTCTCCGCGGTTTTCTTTGCTGATGGAGTTTTTGTGGAGCATGAGGAGAGAAGGAAGAAAAAAACCCTGGCTGGCAGTTCTGCTTTCCCTTTTTTTCCCGGGACTGGGGCAGCTGTACAACGGGCAATTTGCTAAGGCCATCTCGATATTTGCCCTTGTAATCATAGTAAACGTCCTCTCGCGCGAACCGCTTGAGGTTTTCCTTGAGTTTGCGGATACCCAGACGCTTGAAGATGTTCCCCGCTCTACATTTACTCTTGTTGCGGGGTATTCTCTTGCGACGCTTTTCATTGCAGGGATATCCATTTATGATGCGAATGTAACGGCTAAGAAAATAAATCTTGAAATTGAAGAAAAACAACTTTGAGGAGGAAAAAGACAGATGGAAAGAGACGATGCGGTAACGATGAAAGGCAACCCGCTTACTCTTATCGGCCCTGAACTGAAAAAAGGTGATCAGGCGCCTGATTTCAGGTGCGTGGAAAACCTGGGAAGCGAGATAAGCCTTGAGAATTTCGGTAATGATGTGAAGGTTTTCAACGTGGTGGTTTCGGTGGATACGCCGGTTTGCGATGTTCAGATCAGGAGGTTTAACGAGGAAGCGGCGGCGCTTTCTGACTCGGTTCAGATAATAACGGTGAGCATGGACCTTCCGTTCGCGCAGAGTCGCTACTGCGCAGCTGCAGGAGTGGAAAGGGTAGGGACGGCGTCAGATTACCAGTACGCTTCTTTCGGCGAGGCCTACGGGGTGCTTATAAAGGAGAACAGGCTTCTTGCCCGCGCGATTTTCGTTGTGGGTCCTGATAACGTTATTGAGCACGTTGAGTACGTTGGAGACATAGTGAACGAACCGGATTACGATGCGGCGCTGGAGGCGATAAAGTCAATAGGGTAGAGGGGCAGTTATATAAATAATTCACCAGAGATTTTGTAAAAATAAGGAACAGTTATGGGGAGAAATCTTGAGATAGGAAGCCAGGCCCCTGATTTTGAAGCCGAAACCTACGGAGCGGAGAAGATAAGGCTGAGCGACTTTTATTCCAAAGGGACCGTGGCGCTTTACTTCTATCCCAGGGACAACACTACGGGCTGTATCAGGGAGGCTTGTTCGCTTCGCGATGCGGAGGAGCAGCTTGCGTCTCTTGGAGTGCAGGTTTTGGGGGTAAGCACAGACGGGGTAAAGTCCCACGAGAAGTTCAGAGACAAGTTTTCACTCAATTTCCCTCTGCTTAGCGACAAAAGCAGGGAGATAGTGGATCTGTACGGAGCAAGATGGAAGTTCCTCCCCTTCGTTGCTCGCAGGACCACCTTCCTTATAGAGAAAGGTGGCAGGATAGCGTATATTTGGGGTAAGGTTGAGTCCTCGTCCCATGCCGAAGAGATACTCAGCAAGGTAAAAGAACTAGGTCTTTGAACGGTGAACAAAGTATATAATTTTCGATAGGGGATGGAGATTACCATGCAGTTTCTTGGACTGGCGATCGCGTTTATAGCGGCTTTCTGGGTTTATACGGATGCGAAAAACAGAGGCAAAACCACAGGGAAAGCTTTCTTGTGGTTCCTCGGCGTGTTTTTTGTCCTCATACTGTTTCTGCCGCTATGGCTCATCACGAGGCCCAAGGTAAAGCTCTGTTCTTACTGTAATGAATACTACGAATACGGAGAGTCTGATGCCTTCTGCCCCGAGTGCGGTGTTGAGTTGCAATCTGAGGAATGATATTTTTTAAGGAAAGGCCTTTTTTCGATGAACGAGACGACTGAAAAATCCGAAGTTACCGAAGATGACGTGATGGAGGTTCTCGGCGATATATACGATCCCGAGATACCGATAGATATAGTTAATCTGGGGCTTGTCTATAGTGTTGCCATAGAAGGTTCCCAGGTGAATATCGATATGACTATGACGTCTCCCGGATGTCCCGCCGCAACGCAGATAGTTGCCGAGGCCAAGTACCTTGTCGAGGAGCTTGACGGGGTCTCGGAGGTGAACATCGAGATCGTGTGGGATCCTCCCTGGGATCCGGGAAAGATGAGTGAAGCGGCGAAGGAAAGCCTGGGGATGTTCTGATTCCCCGCGCTTTGCCGTCGTGACCAAGTGAGGTTAGAAATGGGAGAAAATCTTGAGATAGGGAGCCAGGCTCCTGATTTTGAAGCCGAAACCTACGGGGCGGAGAAGGTAAGGCTGAGCGACTTTTATTCGAAAGGGACCGTGGCGCTTTACTTCTATCCCAGGGACAACACTCCGGGCTGTACTAAGGAAGCCTGCTCGCTTCGCGATGCGGAAGCCGAGCTTATGTCCCTCGGAGTGCAGGTTTTGGGGGTAAGCACAGACGGGGTTAAGTCCCACGAAAACTTCAGAAACAAGTTTTCACTCAATTTCCCGTTGCTTAGCGACAAAAGCAGGGAGATAGTGAATCTATACGGGGTAAAAAGCAAGTTCGATAGCGCCCGCAGGGTCACTTTCCTTATAGAAAAAGGCGGCAGGATAGCCCATATCTGGAACAAGGTGAAGACCTCCTCTCACGCTGAAGAGGTAACCGAGAAGGTAAGAGAACTGGGTTTGTAGTTTTCCTGCCGCGAATTTGATGAAGGATCTTCCCAAAGCCGTTTTCATAGCTGGTACCGACACGGGAGTGGGGAAAACCGCGGTCACCGCGGCGCTTGCGGCTCTTCTCTCCGAAAAAGGTGTTGTGACCGGGGTAATAAAGCCGTTTCAGACTGGAACGGAACTCGAGGGTCTGAGCGACGCTGAATTCATTTACGGGTTCCTGGGAAGAGACTGCGTGCTGTCCGAGGTTTCTCCCTGTCGCCTGAAAGCTCCCCTCTCTCCCTATCGCGCCGCCGGGATTGAAGGGGTTGATATTCCTCTTCAGGACATAATAGAGTATACGCGGGATTATATATCCCGAAACGACGTAACCCTCGTTGAAGGCGCGGGAGGTCTCTGCGTGCCCGTTACCGGCAGCTACATGATGGCTGACCTTGCCGTTGATCTTGATGCCCCGATGGTCATAGTTGCGCGCCCGGGACTTGGCACCCTTAACCATACCGCCCTTTCACTTGAGTACGCGAGGCAAAGGGGCGCGCAGGTGCTCGGGGTAGTGATAAACGGGTTCCCGGAGCCCGCGGATGTGGCTTCAGCGACCAACCCGGCCGTCTTGAGGGATGTCTTTTCCGTGGACATACTCGGGGTGATACCCCGTTTCCCGGGGCTTGATGTCGAAGGCGGCTCCTTCTCGGGACTCAAGGGTATTGGGGAGAGATGTTTTTCCCCGCTTTTCGGTGGGAAATTCTCATCAGAGGCCTTTTTAGAAGAACTTTCTCGGCAAGTACGGCGGTGATTTTTTCCGAGCCGCAAACAGTCGTCACCGGCTTTTTTCTTTAGAGTTTTGTGGTTTTTCCAAAGCGGTTTCTGAATTCTTGACAGATTTGAAGAACTTGCTAATAATACTACCCCATTAATTTGCTTCCTGATTAATAAACCCGTTTTTAAGCAAGTTTTAAGATGAAGAGAGAGAGACAGAGATTTCTGCCTATTGCTATAACTGTTTTGCTTGTGATGGCGGGTTTTTACCTGCATGCGGAAACTGCCGAGAGCAGAGACAAGGGGCCGGCCCAGCCCGTTCTTTTCAGCCACAAGATACACGCAGGTGACAACCAGATACAATGTCAGACCTGCCACAGTTACACGGAGGTTTCTCCCCACCCCGGTATTCCCTCGGTGCAGAAGTGCATGGGATGTCATTCCTACGTTGCCGGAAGGGACGTTGAGTACACAACTCAGGGGGGCCAGACGATCAACATAAGAGAAGAGATAAACAAGGTAAAGGGTTACTGGAGCAGACAGGAACCGATACCGTGGGTAAAGGTTACCGGAATGTACGGCACGAACTCCTCGGGAATGCCGGAGTTTGTGCATTTCAACCATAAAAGGCATATAAAGCGCGGATTTGAGTGCAGCACCTGCCATGGAGAAGTCGAGAAAATGGACGTGGTGCACAAGGCAGAAGACCTGACGATGGGGTTCTGCATATCGTGTCATGAAGAAAATGCCGACAACGAGGAACATAAAACCGAACTCAAGGATTGTCTGACCTGCCATTACTAGGCCGGAGGGGATATATGTCTGGGAAAGAAAATAAAGAAAAAAACGGCATGAAGAGAAGAGATTTTCTGAAAGTCCTCGGTGTAGCCGGCGGTACTGCAGCCGTTGCCGGAAGCTGTTCGGAGCCAGTGGAGCAGATAATTCCTTACGTTATTCCTCCTGAGAATGTCATTCCAGGAGTACCAAAGTTCTACGCGACGACCTGCAGGGAGTGCTCTTCGGGCTGTGGTCTCGTGGTGAAAAACCGTGAGGGACGCGCCATCAAGGTTGAAGGCAACCCCGAAAACCCTATAAACAAGGGAAAGACATGCGCCATGGGCCAGGCTTCCCTACAGGGTCTTTACAATCCCGACAGGGTCCGTTCCCCGCTCAGATATAATACTGAAACGCAGAGACTTGAGCCCATAGGCTGGGACCGGGGCGAAGAAATACTCGCGGAAAAGTTAAATTCTCTCGGTTCGGGGAAGATCGTCTATCTGAGCAACAACGTTTCGGGAACTTACTCGAAGTTCGTGGCGGAATTCCTGAGACCTCTGGGAGGAAAGCACTACGTTTACGAGACTTTCTCCCATGAGCCCATAAGAAAGGCGAATTCAATTGTTTTCGGAAGAGACGAGATCCCTTCCTACAGGATAGACAAAGCGGACTACCTTCTTTCATTCGGGGCCGATTATCTTGAAACGTGGCTTTCTGCGGTTTCAAACTCCATAGGGTATTCAAAGCTAAGAGATATAGATCACGGAAAAACCGGCCAGATCATTCATATAGAGCCGCGCTCCGGAATGACTGCTTCAAACGCAGATACGTGGGTTGCGGCGAAACCGGGCACAGAGCAATATATCGCTCTCGGGATCGCCAACGTTATGATCTCGAAAGGCCTTAACAAGGTTGCCTCGGGGCCGATAGCCAGAATGGTTTCGCGCTACACGCCCGAAAAAGTTGCGGCGCTCACCGACGTGTCCGCCGACACCATAAAGAAAATCGCCCGGGACTTCTCGACCTCAAAAAGCTTGGCTATAGGGGGCGGAGCAGCCAACACGGGCTCGAATGCCACCGAGACCATGGTTGCCGTAAACATACTGAACTACCTTGCCGGGAACATCGGCAAGACGGTTGATTTCTCGGACCCTCTTTCAATCTCGGATGCGAGCACCTTCAGCGACATGAAGAAGCTGGTGGAGGAAATGAGGTCGGGCAAGGTGGAAATTCTCATCGTCCATAACGTAAACCCGGTTTTCACGCTTCCCGGGGAACTGAAAGTTGCCGAGGCTCTTGAAAAAGTGCCTTTTGTCTTAAGCCTCTCTTCATTCCTTGATGAGACTTCCGAGAAGGCGCATCTCGTACTTCCCGAAAGTACCTCTTTTGAGAGCTGGGGGGACTACAGCCCGAAAAAGAGCGTGACCGGCATCACTCAGCCCGTCATGAGGCCAGTTTTCAATACCAAATCCGCGGGCGATACGCTGATCTCCGTTTCAAAGAATGTAGAGGCGCTCAAGAACACGTTTGCAGAGAAAAAATACTACGACTACCTGAGAAGCGCCTGGAAGAAGAGGGCAGAAATCCTCTCTCCGGGAACGAGTTTCGAGAAGTTCTGGGAAAAACTTCTTGTAAAAGGTTCACTGACAACCACTCCCGCGCCCGTCAACGTAGCTCTTTCATCCAGGGTAAGCTCCGTTTCTTTCCGCGATCCGCAGTTCCGCGGAGAAGGGGATTTCCACCTGATCGCTTACCCGTCCCACAGATTTCTTGACGGAAGGGGAGCGAACAAACCGTGGCTTCAGGAACTTCCCGATGCTCTTACCACTTCTGTGTGGGACTCATGGCTTGAGATAAACTCCGCGGTCGCGGCCAAAATGGGCCTTGAAGACGGTTCTTACGTGAAAGTTGATACCCCGGGGGGGAGTTTCGAGGTGCAGGTTTTCGTCTATGAGGGAATAAGGCCTGATACGATTGCCATTCCAATTGGGCAGGGACACACTTCCTACGGAAGGTATGCGAAGGGAAGAGGGATGAATCCCTTTACCCTGCTGCCGGCGGCTACCGACACACTTTCAGGGGGACCCTCGCTGCTTTCAACCAAGGCGAACGTTTCATCGCTCAGAAAAAGAGACCTGCTTGTAAGGACACAGTACACAAAGAGCCAGGGAGACCGCCACGTCGCCAAGACCGTAGCCCTTGACCAGATTGGCCATCATAACGGCGCCCATGGGGCGGATCACTCGAAGCATCCTGACTTTTACCCGGAAAAGGAATACTCAAAATACAGATGGGGAATGGCCATAGATCTTAACAAGTGTACCGGGTGCGGGGCTTGCGTGACCGCATGTTCCGCGGAGAACAACATTCCCTTCGTAGGCAAGAAGCAGATCGCAAAGCGCCGCGAGATGAACTGGATCCGCATAGAGAGATTCTTTGAGAAAAACAGCGATGGAAGCCTTGATGTGAGGTTTCTGCCCATGCTCTGCCAGCAGTGCGGAAACGCCCCCTGCGAGCCTGTATGCCCTGTTTTCGCGACTTACCACAATCACGAGGGGCTAAACGGCATGATATACAACCGCTGCGTGGGCACAAGGTACTGTGCGAACAACTGCACATACAAGGTAAGAAGGTTTAACTGGTATACCTACAAGTTCCCCGAGCCGCTTAACTGGCAGCTCAATCCCGATGTGACCGTAAGGTCCAAGGGTGTAATGGAAAAATGCACCTTCTGCGTTCAGAGAATAAATCACGGCAAGGACCTCGCCAAGGATGAAGGAAGGCTTCTTCACGACAGAGAGGTTCTAACGGCCTGCGAGCAGGCTTGTCCAAGCGACGCAATAGTGTTCGGCAACCTTCTTGACGACAAAAGCGAGGCGGCGGTGCTCTCTGAGGACGATAGGGGCTACAAGGTTTTGGAAGTGGTAAACACCAAGCCCGCGATTACCTATCTTAAGAAAGTCAAACAGGAAAGAGTGTAATGAGCCAGACGCAGCAGACACCTTTAACTTACGCCAGAATAACTGAAGATGTAGTCAGGATGGTCGACAAGCCGTCCAAGAAGTGGTGGGCTCTTTTCCTTCCCACGGTGGCGCTCGTGGGTCTCGGCGCCATGTGCTTTTTCTATCAGGTAGCTACGGGGCTTGGAGTCGCCGGCTACCGTCACCCGGTTTTCTGGGGAGTCTACATAACCGATTTCGTTTTCTGGGTTGGAATAGCGCACTCCGGGACACTTATCTCGGCCATACTTTATCTGTTCCGCGCTAGGTTCAGGATGTCAATATACAGAATCGCCGAGGCTATGACAGTTTTTGCGGTTTTAACGGCAGGACTTTTCCCCATAATTCACCTCGGAAGACCGTGGAACTTCCTGTGGCTAATCCCTTATCCCAATTCAAGGGAGCTGTGGATAAACTTCAAGTCGCCGCTTGTCTGGGACGTGTTCGCGGTAAGTACTTATCTTACGGTAAGTTCGCTGTTTTTCGTGATCGGAATGATTCCCGACATAGCGGCAATAAGGGACAAGGTGAAGGAGGTTCCGAGAAAGATCATATACTCCGTTCTTTCCTTCGGATGGAAGGGGTCAAACAGGGAATGGCTTCACTATACAAGGGCCTATCTTTATTTTGCTGCCCTCGCCACGCCTCTTGTTCTCTCGGTTCACAGCGTTGTGTCCTGGGACTTCGCGATGGGTAACGTTCCCGGATGGCACACCACAATATTCCCGCCGTACTTCGTTGCGGGAGCTATTTTCTCGGGACTCGCAATGGTTATCACCCTTACCATACCGATAAGAAAGATCTTCCATCTCGAGGACTACATCACCCTCGATAACTACGACGGCATGGCGAAACTCATAATTCTTACTTCCTGCATAGTCGGCTACGCGTACGCTGCGGAATTCTTCATGGCGTGGTACAGCGGAAGTCCTTATGAGTGGGGACAGTTCGTTTACAGGGCAACTGGAGAGTACGCGCTTTTCTACTGGACGATGGTTATATGTAACTGCGTCGTTCCGATATCGCTGTGGTGGGAGAAGGTGAGAAAGAACATAAAGGCCCTTTTCATCATTTCCATACTGATAAACATAGGAATGTGGTTTGAACGCTTCAATATTATCGTCATATCCCTTTCCAGGGATTTTGAACCGGGTGCGTGGGGCATATACAAGATATCGTTTGTCGAGGCCGGCATAACTATCGGAAGTTTCGCGTGGTTCTTCATGTTCTTCCTGCTGTTCGTGAAAACTCTTCCGGCAGTCTCCATAGCGGAGATGAAGGAAATACTTCCGGTGCCGAAGAAAGGAGGTTAGAAGGAAATGAGCCAGGGCGTAGTCGGAATTTACTCATACCAGGATTCGGTTCTTTCGGCCGTAGAAAAACTCAAGGAGGCGGGTTATGGAGACATGAGGGTGTTCTCCCCGTTTCCGGACCACGAGATTGAGGCGGCGGTTGATGCGCCTGAGAGTCCGGTGCGTTTTTTCACGCTCTTCGGAGGACTGCTGGGAGCGACCTGCGGAATCGGTTTTACGGTTCTCACCTCAAGTTCCTGGCCAATAGCTGTGAGTGCCAAGCCAATAGTCTCGATAATTCCCTACATGGTGATCGTTTTTGAGCTTACGGTGCTTTTCGGAGCACTCTCAACCTTTCTGGGACTGATAATAAATTCCCTTATAAGACAGAGAACCCCCGTGAGGCTTTATGACGAGCGTTTCTCGGATGACAAGTTCGGCGTCGCGGTTGTATGCGAGAAGGAGAAAGTAGGTGCGGTCGAGGCGATTTTGAATTCTACCGGAGCTGAAGAGATCAAGTTTGATGAAGCATAGAAAGTTTTTTCGAATAGTCCTAGGGGGAGACCGGAATTTCAGTTTTTCCGGGGGGTTGAAGGTGTGCGCGGCGGTCGCTTTCGCGGCTGCGCTTTCCCTTTCTTCCGCCCACTCGCTTCCGTGGTCGTGGGACATGTGGTCTCAGGACTCGATCAAGCCCTACGAGGAACCCGTGATTTTCCCGCGCAACTCGATTTCCACAGACGGCGGGAAAACCAAGCTTGAAGACAGGAACAAGGTCGAGCAGATAAAAAAGGGGCCGGTTCCCGGAAACGACAAGTCGATTGCCAGGGGAGAGAAGATTTACGGTGAGCAATGTGCCGTGTGTCACGGTCCCGGAGGAGCGGGCGACGGAATCATAATAAAGAAAGGGCTCGGTTTCTATCCCGTCAACCTTACCACGCCCGCCGTCGCGCAGAGAACCGACGGTTACATCTACGCCTATATACGCTACGGGGGCAAGGTTATGATGCCTTCTTACAGCGAGAACATATCGGAGCGGGACGCGTGGCACGTGGTCAATTATGTGAGAAAGCTTCAGAACCCGGGTTCTGCAAAGGAGAATCAGTAGAAAAATGGATCAGTCCGTAAACCAGGAGATACTCGCAAAGAGAAACCAGATACCCGGCTGGGTGTTCAAGGTCTTTCTCGCTCTCGCGGTTTTGGGCGCGGGGGCTTTCATTGTTAACGCCAGGGGAGAGAACGCCGAGGAAGTATGGCAGCTTTTCCTGGTGAATTTTCTTTTCTGGACGGGAGTCGCGCAGGGCGGGCTTGTGTTCTCCTGTATACTCAGGATAACAAACGCCAGGTGGGGCAGGGGGCTTCTTCGCATAAGCGAAGGGTTCGCCAGTTTCACGGTGGTCTCCCTAGTGCTCCTGCTGGTTCTTTTCATCGGAAAGGAATTTGTTCTTCCCTACGCCCATCACCACTATCACAGTCCCAAGGACATATGGCTTAACATAAATTTCGTAATGGCGAGAAACGTGATAGGTTTCGCGGGACTTTTAGTGCTCAATTACTTCTACCTGAAAACATCCATACGTCAGGATCTCGACGGCAGGGAAAACATCGTGAAGTTAAAGAAGCTTGCCCCGGCCGTGATCGGGGTTTACGCCATTGTTTTCTCCCTGTTCGCCTGGGATTTCATGATGTCGCTTGACCCTCACTGGTTCAGCACTCTTTTCGGTCCCTATTATTTCATGGGAAGCCTGATAGCCGCCATAGGGGCGACGATAATACTTTCGGTTCCCCTCAAGCGTTACCTGGGACTTGACGACTACCTGTCTGTTCATCATTACTGGGACATGGGAAAGATACTTCAGGGCTTTTCCCTTTTCTGGGTTTATCTCATGTTTTCCCAGCTCCTTACGATCTGGTACGCGAACATGCCTGAGGAGACCGGGTTTGTCATAAAAAGGGTTGTGGACGAGCCTTTCCGGTCGTTTGCCTGGGCTATTCTCACATGCTGCTTCATATTTCCTTTTGTTTCCCTGCTGCCCCGCACGCACAAAATAGTTACCCCGATAGTAGTCTTTATCGCCACGGTTTCTTTCTCCGGTCTCTGGATGGACAAGTTCCTTCTGGTTATCCCGTCGCTAACCGACGATCTGGTTTTCAGCATAAATCACTTTCTGATCACTCTCGGTTTCCTCGCGGGATTCATAGCGACATTTCTTCTTTTCATAAACAGGTTCCCGGTAATACCTTTCGGCGATCCTTACTTTGACGGCAAGTCAAAAGGAGGAGGACATTAATATGAAACTCACCCCCGAACAGCTTGACAAGCTGACACTCTTTGTCGCCGTAAAGGTGGCCCTCGGCGTCGCGGCCTTCATAGGAATAGTGGCGACCGTCGCGCTTTTCGGCACCAAGATAGCTCCCTTGATGGGTAAGCTTCCCTGGTAGTTCCAACCTTTCCTTTGGTTGCATTTGAACAAGATTCGACAAAGCATCATTCATTCTTTATTGTTAGCTGCAATGCTAGTTTCGGCTCCGTATTCTCAAGCGTATATGGGGCAAGTCCTGAAGGATGAGAACTATGCATTTGCCAAAGATTATACGATGGAAAAAGTTAATGCGTTAAAAACTTGGATTCCAGTTATTCAAAAAGGGGCAAGTGCGTGATGCCCTTTATTCAATCACCCGAAGTTGTTGGAATCATAAACTTGCTGTTCTTTGAAATGATACAGCTTGTTGATCATTTTGAGATGCCTTAAAGCTGAATATGATTTCAGCACAGTTTTTCGGTTTTTTTATAAAAATCTTCCAAGGAGTTCTCCATGTCCAAAGACGCCGAAATAAAACTGAAGGTAGTACTGGGGGACGGCAATGTTCCCGAAGAGCTTTTCTGGGAGGCTTCCCAATCCGAGGAACCGGGAGAAAAGCGCTGCGAGGCAGCTTTCCTATCCATGTGGGATGCCGAGAAGAAGGAATCTCTGGTAATAGATCTCTGGACCAAGAAAATGGAAGTGGGAGAGATGAACTACCATTTTTACTATACGATGATGAGAATGGCCGATACTTATGAAAGGGCCACGTCGCAGGAGCGGATATCGAACAGGATGAGAGAGTTTGCGGGTGAGTTCGCCGAGATGGTTCTCGAGTCCCTTGATGAACAGGGAGGTTCCTGATTCAGGAGTCTTCATTTTGCGTACTGCTCTCGGAATCATGTACCCTTGCTGACACTGAATCTGAAAATGAGAAGTACGGCGCGGAAGTTCAGAATCAATCTCTTGGACATGGAGGCATAACGATGGAAGTCTATACGTATTCGCAGGCCAGACAGAAGCTTTCAAGTTTGCCTGATAAAGCTGACCAAGCTGGAAAGGTGTTGATACGCAGAAGAGACGGCAGGACATACGCGCTGGTGTCGGAACGCGTTCCCGTTTCTCCTCTGGACGTTCCTTCCGTAAAAGCAGACATATCCACAAAAGAAATCGTCTCGCTTATAAGGAAAGAGCGGAGCAGAACTTGAACTCGGAGACAATCTTGAACTTCCGACCATAGGAAGCGAAATGAGATCCGAGATGCTTTTTACAGGGTCAGTAAAACACCCTCACCGCTAAAAAGGCGAAGAAAAAACCTACGCACCATAAAAGCACTGACAGCCAGTATATCCAGACGCTTGTCCTCCGTAATCTGGCACATGCCATTGCCTGCGCCGGGTCAATCGGGCAGGGTGCATTTCTTGCCCTCCAGAGCGCGACTCCGGCAATTAGGAGCATTGCGCCTGAGATTCCAAACGTCCAGATCTTGTATTCTGACAACGCAATAAGCCAGGGTGCGGTTCCTACGATTCCCGCTAGGACCGCGCCGGCGCCGATCGTCACCAATAATGCGGGAAGGGCGCAGCACACCAACGTTCCAGCGGATGTAAGCAGACTGAGCGAGGGAAGAAGCGTTTGCTTCACCCCATAGCCGGAATTTGTGTTATCCATGCTTGCACCCCCTGTGAATTGCGCTCACGTTATACCCTGAGTCCGTGATAAGTTTCGTAAGCGTTGCGTCGTCAATGGTCAGTCCGGGTTTCATAGCGATCACTACGGAGCTTTTGCCGAGATCAACCTTGATTTCCGCAACATCGCCCCGTTTTAGGAAGACTTTTTCTAGGGAACGGGCGCAGAAATCGCACACAAGCCCGCTGACCTCCATGTTGATGGTATCTTCACATGAGACGTTTTCCATGTCGTTTGAAGCGGCAGGGGATTCCACCACCTGACCTTCATGGTTATGTTCATGTTCTCCATGTTGCGCATGGCTTTGGAACGCGAAAAAAAGTGTCATAAAAAGAATTGCTGTGATTGATATTTTCATAGTTTTCTCCTTAAAATCTTATTATTAAATTGAACAAAATCCCACCTTTGTCGCTGATTCCGACCTCAGCGAGATACTCGTTCTTAAAAAACCGTACAAAAGGCGTAAACAAGATGTTATCTCTCTCTCCCGTGATATGGTCAACTTGCAGCATGAACCAAGTGTGGATATCGCCGTAGTCCCCGATATAAGGGGCGATTCCCACCCGCGCTTTCTGTCTGAAGAACTTCGCTATCTCTTCAGCGTAGTAGACGCGGTTCTCATAACTCGTAAAGTACCGCCGAGTTTCCCAGTCAAGGGCGATATCGGCAAAGGCGGCGGGTTGGGGTTCGCCGTCGGGCACTCCGAGATCGCCGTAGGCCATCCCGAGACCGCTTTTAAGATAAAAATTTGCCTGTGATTCCGGCGCATTATGGCGCTTCACCAGATAGTTGAACTGTACGCCGTGGAACTGCCACTCCTCCTCGCGCCAGTATTCGGTTCTGTATCCTATCGAATACTTGGCCGTCGGCGAATAATGAACGTGAAGAGAATGCGCGTTCTTGTCGTTTTTTTGCATGACCGTCCAGCCGCCCGGATATGAAACCGGACGAGACAGTGACTGAGGGGCGTATCCCATCAGGATCACGCAGCATAAAGTGAAAACTCTTAATTTCATATTTCCTCCTGAGTATCGATTATGGATTGGCGACGCCGAGGCGAAGCTATTTATAGCGCGCGGACGCGCGCGAGTTTGCTCAGGAGAGGTGTTTTGGAGGTCGGAAAAGAGTTTCGATCTGGCGGGAGGACAGAAGCTGATCGGCAAGAATTCCGACAGCAGATCCCCCGTGAAGATCTTTTAATTCTTCAAGCGGCAATGCGTTTATCTGGACACAATGCTGGCAGTCACAGTCATCGCATTGTTCGGAGCTTCGATCTTCCGAATCTTTTGTTTCATGGCAAGGCATGTCCATGCCGGCGTCCATCTGCATTTCGGCTGAAGCCTTCTCCATGTTCATTGGACATGTGGAGAGAGCGTTTGCCACACCGCCGGTAAAAAACAATGCGATGCATGTTGCCAGTAGCAATGCTGTCTTCATAGTGTCCACATCCTAATTATACATTATTCACTTTTAGTTCAAACTTCAATAGCAGAGGTTCAAAAGAAGAAGATTGCGCAGGAGAGGCTGCAAATCAGTGAAGAACTCCAACAACCTAATCTTTATCTGAATTCGGGTATTACTTCCTTCGCGAAAAGCTCTATGGTCTTGGGATTCATCACGTCGGAGAAGAAAATCGTGTATTTGGATATTCCCTTTTCCATATCCGCGTTGATCTTTCCTACGCAGTCTTCCGGGGTTCCCACGATCCCGAGTTTTTCTATGTCTCCGAAGAATCCGTAGCGTCTCTGGGCTTTTTCGAGTTTTTCTGGGAGATCTTTTCTGTCCTCAACCAGAACGCAGACGGTCTGCTGGGATATCGTTATATCTTCTATGTCTCTCCCGACTTCCTCGCAGTGCTTACGGAGTGTCGAGTACTTACGGTCAAATTCAATTGCGCTTGTCGCGGGACAGTTCCATTCATCGGCGAGTTCCGCCACTGCTCTTAAGAGGAATTTTTCTCCAGAACCTCCGATGCATACGGGAATGTGGGGACGCTGAACGGGCTTGGGATTGCAAAGCGCATTTTCCACTTTGTAATGTTTGCCCGAAAAAGATGCGGTTTCATCGGTCCACATCAGTTTGAGTATCGTGACCGCTTCTCTCAGCATCTCTATTCTTTCTTTCGTTGAAGGGAAGGAATATCCGTAAGCGCGAAATTCCTCTTCAAACCATCCGGCCCCTACTGCGAATTCCAGGCGTCCGTTGCTTATCACGTCAAGAGTTGAAGCCATCTTGGCAAGCAGGGGAGGGTACCTGAATGGGTTGCAGAGCACCATCGTTCCGAGCTTAACGTTCTCCGTTACTGTCGAGAGTGCGGACATTAAAGTCCAGGGTTCATAGATGTCGATACCGATTATTCCCTGACCTAGAACATGATCGTAGAACCAAACGGAATCATATCCGGTCGAGTCGCATAACTGCGCCGCGGCCTTTATGTCCTCAAAATCTATTTTCTGCTGCCTCAGCATTACTCCGAATTCGGGTCTGCCCATTGTTTGTCTCCGTTTTTTGGTGTTCGCGCGGGGTTGTAAAGCGCACGGGTAATTATCCCTTTAGCTGGGGACGCTGTAAACACGGCGCTGCCTCTTTTGCTTGCTTGGGCAGGGAAATAAAAGTTCACTGTTTCACTTCTTTGTGCTATCCTTACGGGCGACGGGAAGAAGAAAGCTCACAGTGTCTGAGGAACTTTTTACCGCCTGTTTTTGATAGAACGAATTCCATTTCTTCTTAAATCTACGATTCAGAGGTTGCCAATGAAAAACGCAGTTGTTTTCGCTCTATGCTTTATTTTCGCTTTGATTGCTTTTCCCGGTGACGGGTACTCTAATTCCGATTCCAGTAATAACAAAAATACGTCCGCTAAATCGAGCGGCAAGAAAGAAAGGAGAAAACCAATGGTTCTGATTTCAACTTCGCTGGGCGACATAAAACTTGAACTATATGAGGAACAGGCGCCGATCACGGTAGCGAATTTTCTTTCCTACGTGGAGGAAGGGTTTTTCGACGGCACCATATTTCACAGGGTAATAAATAATTTCATGATACAGGGCGGCGGCATGACCGCGGACATGAAGCAGAAGCCGACCAAGGATCCCATAAAGAACGAAGCCGATAACGGCCTTAAGAATGAACGCGGCACCATAGCGATGGCTAGGACCGCGGTTGTGGATTCCGCGACGTCGCAGTTTTTTATAAACCACAGAGATAATTCTTTTCTTGACCACGGTGCGCGCGATTTCGGTTATGCGGTGTTCGGAAAAGTGGTTGAGGGAATCGAAATTGTTGACAAAATCGCCGCTGTTCAGACCAGACCGGGAGATGTTCCCGTCGAGACGGTGTCTATTTTGTCCATGAAAGTCGTCAATTAACGGACGGTCTCTTTTTCGTGTCGGAAAAGATTACCTACAAAGACGCCGGTGTTGACGTGGAAGAAGGCGAGAGGTTCGTGCGGCTTATAAAACCTCTAGTCGAATCGACCTACGGCGAAAGCAAAGTAAGCCCGCTCGGGGGTTTTGCGGGCGCTTTTCCGCTTAATACGGATGCTTTCCGCGAGCCCTTGCTTGTATCGGCCACAGACGGCGTCGGCACGAAACTCAAAACAGCTTTTTCCGCGCGCAAATTTGATACGATAGGTATAGACTTGGTAGCCATGAGCGTTAACGACGTGATTACCTGTGGCGCTAAGCCCCTGTTTTTTCTTGACTACCTAGCTACCTCGAAACTTGACTCCGAGCAGGCGGCCGAGGTGGTAAAGGGTATCTGCGAGGGATGTGTTCAGGCGGAGTGCGTACTTATCGGGGGCGAGACGGCTGAAATGCCCGGATTCTACGCCGAGGGGGAATTTGATCTTGCGGGTTTCTGTGTCGGAGTGGTGGAAAAAGATCTTTATATTGACGGTGCCGGGGTAAGGCCCGGCGACGCGGTAATCGGGCTTGCTTCAAGCGGTCTTCATTCAAACGGCTACTCGCTTGCGAGAAAGGTACTTTTTGATATCGGAGGCTACTCCATCGATTCAAAGCCCCGAAGTTTCTCGAAAACCCTTGGGGAGGAGCTTCTCACACCCACGGTTATATACTCGAAAGCCATTCTAGGGCTCTGCGCGGAATTTGACGTAAAAGCCCTTGCCCACGTGACGGGCGGCGGGATCCCAGGAAACCTCTCAAGAGTAATTCCTGACGGACTTTTTGCGGCAATTAATAGAGGGAGTTGGACTACCTCTCCCATTTTTGACCTGATAATGAAAACCGGGAACATAAGCCGCGACGAGATGTACTCGACGTTTAACTGCGGGATGGGAATGATAGCGGTGCTGCCGCGGGAGCAAGCCGAAGAAGCTTTGTCCTTCGCACAGGACCTATCGGAAGCGGCTTACCTTGTCGGCGAGATAAATGAAACAGGCACCACCGGCTCCAAGGTCCGCATTCTCTGAGAGCGCGCGGTCAGTTGTAGTACCTTACCCATTTCGGAAGCTTGTAATCGAAAGTGGCTGGTATTTTTAACTTTTCTTCCTCCCAGCTCTCGGGAAAGGGGTTGTAGGGGGAAGCCACCCTTATCGTCCGAAGCACTTCCCTGTCCAAGTTCTCGAAACCGGAGGGCCGGATTATTCTTACGTTCTCAAGGTATCCGTCCTTTCTGAGCGTGAAAACGATCCGCACGTTTCCCTGTTCCCTTCTTGCCTGTGATTCCTTGGGGTACTTCCAGACCTGGTAGATTCTCTCTTTCAGTTTCGTGAAATATGAGATGTACTTGTATTCCGTCGTGTTGAGATCAACGGTGATTTCCTTCTCGACGTCTTTGGTTCCAAGAAGCTGCTCTTCTGTATTGTAGTCGAAAGGAACGTCCGCTATCTTGGGATTGACCATCTGTGAAGCGGAGGCACTCGGGTTGCTCCCGGGCGTTTGATCGGGACTGGCTTTTCTTTTTTCAGGTTTATTTTTTTCTCCTTCGGGTATCATGGCGATCCGGTCTTTTTCGGGAGAGAACCTCTCTGCGCTCTTTTCCTGTTCTCCGGGTTGGATAGCTCCCGCGGGTTTTCTTTGCACAGTGCTTTTCTTTGTCGGTTGGGGAGCAGACCTTGAGAGTTTCGTCGTGTCGTCTATCGTGGTCTCTTTCTCCGCCCTGTGAGACTTGTCGGCGAGTCTTGACGGCTTGTCAGGGGGTTCAGTCTCTTTAACTGGTATCTCGATAAGCTCTATGTATGTTCTTTCAATCGGATCCTTGAGACTTTCGGGGTCGGGCAGTATCTCTGAAAAAAGAAACTGAATCAGTATCAGATTCAGCACGGCTGAGATCAGAAGAAAAACCGGGAAAGGGACCTTTTTGTTCCTGTTCATCGGGGTTTACCAGTGTTTTGCCGCGCGGTAGGCAGGCCTTCTATATTTTCAGTATATTCTGTATAAGAACCCTGGCAAAGTCGGCCGTTTTGAGATTGCCTCCAAGATCCCGGGTCTTGTCGCCGTTTGAAAGAGCTATGTTGTAAGCTGTTTTTATCTTGTCGGCAGCTTCTCTCATGTCCTCTCTTCCTTCTGAATCGGCCAGATACCTGAGCATCATTACCGCTGACATTATTAGAGCGAGCGGATTTGCTATTTCGAGTCCCGCTATATCCGGCGCGGACCCATGCACCGCTTCAAAGACCGAGTATTCATCTCCTATGTTGGCGCCGGGGACAACGCCGAGTCCTCCGACAAGGCCGGCGCAGAGGTCGCTCATCACGTCACCATAGAGGTTTTCAAGCAGCAGCGTGTCAAACATGCCCGGATCCTGGACCAGTCTCATGCATCCCGCGTCTATGATGTACTCTTCGTACTCTATATCCGGGTACTGCTCGCTTGCCTCCCTTGCCTTGCTGATAAAAAGACCGTCGGTGATCTTCATTATATTGGCCTTGTGAAACACCGTTACCTTCTTTCTGTTTCTTTTTCTTGCGTACTCAAAACCCCATCTCGCGATTCGCTCGCACGCTCTCTCGGTTGCGACTTTCATGCTCATCACCACCCCGGGAGAAACCGTGTTCTCAACGCCGCTGTAAAGACCTTCGGTGTTCTCGCGCACAATGACTATGTTAACGTCGGAGAACCTTGTTTTTACGCCTTCAACGCTCCGTACCGGCCTTACGGCCGCGTACAGGTCAAGTTTTTTTCTCAGTTCTACGTTTACCGATGAAAACCCTTCTCCTATGGGGGTTGTGCATGGGCCCTTAAGCGCGACTTTGTGTTCCCTAATGGCGTCCAGAGTGACTTCCGGCAGGACTTCCCGGTATTTCTCGATAGCCGATACGCCGGCTCCTCTTATGACCCATTCGATCTTGGCCCCGGAAGCCGTGATGACATTCTTTGTCGCTTCGGCAATCTCTGGACCGATACCGTCTCCTGGTATTAAAACGACTTTTCTAGCACTCATGATCTGTAAGTGTGATACGGTTTGAAACCGGGTTTCTATGAAACATATATGCTTTTATGTAGCAAGTTACGTCCCAACAAATCGCTTTCCATGTCCGCATGTCCGCGAAACTTCTTCCAGACACTTCATCCCAGCTTCTTTAGAAGTAATACTCCAACCAAAAGCAGTATGAAAAATATAACCGTAAATATGTTGAAATATTTGTCGATAAGCAATTTTACTCTCGCTCCGAAAATCGAGAGAAGGCATGCAACTATCGCGAATCTGGCTGTTCTTCCCACCGCGCATGCGGCGATAAAGGTCAGGAAATTAACCTTGAAGACCCCGCCCGTCACGGTAAACGCCTTAAAGGGTATGGGAGTGAAAGCTCCGGCCAGAACGGCTACGAAAGCGCTCTCTGAGTATTTACCACTTACGGTGGCGAAAGCCTCTGCGGTTATTACGTGAGAGAGGAAGAACCCGCCGACAAGCTCCCAAACCCAGTATCCTATTAGATACCCGGCCGCCGCTCCCAGTATGGAAAAAACGGAGCAGTAAAAAGCGAAGCGGTATGACTTCCTGGGATTTCCGAGGCAAAGCGCCATGAGAAGCGGATCAGGGGGTATTGGGAAAAAAGACGCTTCCGTGAAGGAAACCAGGGAGAGCGCGAAGGGGCCATGCTTTCTGTCCGCCCAGCCCAGAACCCATTCGTAGAGGCTTTTAAACATGGTTCTCTAATTGTTCCCTGAGTTCTTCGAGGTACCCGTAATCCGTCATATCAAGCTTTATCGGGGTTATGGAAACATAACCTTCAAGAACGGACACTATGTCGGAGTTTTCAATTCTCAGGGAATCAAGCTCATTTCCGCCTATCCAGTAATACTTTTTCCCCCTGGGATCCGTATTCTCTACTATCGGGGCCTCGTAAACCCTCTTGCCCTGGCGCGTAACCCGTATTCCCTTTACTTCTTTGAGGGGGAGGTTAGGCACGTTCACATTGAGCAGGGTGTTCTCCGGGAGACCGGCTTTAAGAACGAATTCTGCGGCCACCCTTGAGTAGTGGGCGGCGGTGGAGAACAGAAAGTCTTTTTTCGCCGCGAGCGATACCGCTATTGCGGGGATTTTCATGAGGGTTGCTTCTATAGCAGCGCTTACAGTCCCCGAATACGTTATGTCATCTCCTAGGTTGGCGGCCATGTTTATTCCGGAGACTACGAGATCAGGTTTCCTCTTGCCCAGAATTCCATTCACGGCGAGATTCACGCAGTCTGTTGGAGTTCCGTCCACGGAGAATATTCTCTCTGAAATTTCCTCTATTCTAAGAGGTCTCATGAGATTGAGCGAGTGGCTTGAGGCGCTCTGGTCGCGGTCAGGGGCCACGGTGTAGACCTCTCCCAAGTGGGCGAGGGATTCTCTTAGAGCTTTCAGACCTTCTGAGTTCACTCCGTCATCGTTTGAGAGCAGTATTTTTTTAGTTTCCATGCTTGGGAATGGTCGGGGTGACCGGATTTGAACCGGTGACCCCCGGCTCCCGAAGCCGGTGCGCTACCAAGCTGCGCTACACCCCGAATAAAAAGTTCCGGCTAGATTTTAACCCATCAGGGATTTCTCGCAACAGCCAATCCCGGCGCACTCAGAGAGTCGGATGGACAGTGGAACTTGCCTTGGGAACTGACTTGTGGGTTTGATTTGGTCGGGGTGACCGGACTTGAACCGGTGACCCCCGGTCCCCCAGACCGGTGCGCTACCAACTGCGCCACACCCCGTATTTAACACGAAACCGGATCAGAGGCGAACAGGACGCGAAGCGGCCCGTTCAGAGATCCTGCTTCAGGGATTTTAACTCATCTAGAATTTCGCGCAACAGCGCTTTGTCCGAATAAATGGGGGATATATTTCCGCTTCCGCTTTTCTCATCCCTGAGTCTTTTCTGAACCCCCGCTATGGTGAACTTCTGATCGTGGAGCAGGTGCTTTATCTTGTGGAAGAGATAAATCGTGTCCTTGTCGTAAAGTCTCTGGGACTTCCTCCTGATAGGCCTTACCTCTTTGAACTCGGTTTCCCAGTATCTGAGAACATAGGGCTTCACTCCTATGATCTCGCTTACTTCTCCTATCTTGAAATAAAGCTTGTCCGGTAGAGACAAATCTGAGAGCATTCCAGACATACTTATATTATCATTTCAATAGCGGGAAAAAGTCAAGATATAATTATGTCAATCAGTTATAAGACACCTTTAAAGGATTTTCTATGTATCGGACAAGGCCCCAGATTTCGCAGGGCACCGAGGTGTTCTTTTGTGGGATAACCTTTGTGGCGAGAGAAGCCGTATCCGGGATATTCGCTTTCAATCTCGGTCATGATGCGGTCTCTTGTCACCTTCGCGACAATTGAAGCGGCTGCTATTGACGCGCACTTTGAGTCACCTTTTATTATCGCTTTTTGCCGGATGGGGAGAGAAGTCTTCGAGTTGCCGTCTATGAGAATGCAGTCCGGTTTTTTCCCCAGGGCCAAAACGGCTTTTTCCATTGCCAAAAGCGCCGCCTGCAGGATGTTTATGCGGTCAATCTCCCCAGCCCCGATTATCCCGAACGAGTAAGCTAGGGCCTTTTCCCGGATCTGCTCGAAAAGCTCATTGCGCCTTTTTTCGGAAAGCGCCTTTGAATCCCTGAGTCCGTGAATAGGCCGGTTCTCATCAAGTATTACGGCCCCCGCCACGACCGGCCCGGCCAGACATCCTCTTCCGGCTTCATCAACGCCGGCCACGATTTTCCCGGATACTGAGATTCCATCTTCAGTTTGTAAAAAGCAGTTGGATTCAGACAATTTCCGTGTTACGTGAGCCCGTAGTTCTCAAGTTCCCTTTTCAGTCTCTCGAGGTTTTCTCCTGAAAGCTCATAAAGAGGGGCTCTTATCTCGGGGTTTATTTTCCCCATCACAGCAAGAGCGGCCTTTACGGGTATCGGGTTTGATTCCACGAAGAGAACTCTGTTAAGCGGGAGAAGGAGGTAGTGAAGCTCTCTGGCCCTCTCAATCTCCCCCCTTGCAAAGGAGTTGTACATTTCCGATACGTCTTGGGGAGCTATATTTGCCGTTACGCTTATAAAACCCTTGCCTCCGACTGCTAAAAGGGGATAGTTAACCGCGTCGTCCCCCGAGAGAAGAATCAGATCCTCTCCGCAGAGAAAAATGATTCTGCTTGCCTGCTCAAGCGAGCCCGAGGCTTCCTTGATGCCGATTATGCTCTCACAGTCGCAAAAAAGTCTCTCCACGGTTTCCGGCTCTATGTTTACGACCGTGCGCCCCGGCACGTTATAGAGTATCAGGGGAACGGATGTCTTGTCGGCAATTGTGCGGAAATGGCGATAGACACCTTCCTGGGTCGGCTTGTTGTAGTAAGGAGTCACCACCAGAGCCGCGTCCGCATCGGCCCGCTCCGCGAATTTCGTGAGTCGCAGGGCTTCTTCTGTACTGTTTGACCCGGTGCCCGCGACCACGGGAACTCTTTTCTTTACCGTATCCACGGTGAATTTTATTACTTCTTCATGCTCAGCGTGAGAGAGGGTGGGGGATTCTCCCGTAGTTCCGACCGGAACTATGCCGTGGGTTCCGCTTTCTATGTGGAACTCTATTAACTCTTCTAGCTTTTCGTAGTCAACGGCGCCGTCTTTAAACGGCGTCACTATCGCTACTATTGAACCGTGTATCAATATATTTCTCCGTCCCGAAAGGCTCTGCTATACCTTAACTTTTTTACCGCAGGAAGAACAGAAGACGCTCGCGGCGGGAATCCTTGCTCCGCAGTGCATGCAGAAGAAAGTCTCCCCGGTCCCGGAGGAGAGTTCGATGGCCTCGGCCATCACCTCTTCAAATTTCCCCGAGAGCTCCTCAAACTCTTTGCTGTACTGCTGGTGAAACATTATCGAGTCTTCCGCGTCAACCGTTTTTATTTCAAACTTGAGTCCCTTGCTTCTGGTGGAACCGAACTTGTGATGCGTTATGGTGTCAAGCTCTATGTCCCTGAGAACGTTCGCTTTGGAACTGTTTTTAAGTATCAGGACCCTTTTCTTCGTAAGCATCAGTATGCTTCTGAAAAAAGTGTTTCTGTCTATCCACGCCCTCGGTTTGTAAGTACAGCTGAGGGTCTGAACCGTGAGCAGCACGGAATCGTCTTCCCCGAGCAGTTCCTTCAGTTCATCGGAGTCGATCCTTGGTGGCGCAAGGAAAAAATCCGAAAGCTTTTTCAAAACACCTCTCTCAGACATGGTTTCTGACCAGAAGCTCCGCTATCTGCACTGCGTTAAGAGCCGCGCCCTTCCTTAACTGGTCTCCGCTTACCCACAGGGAAAGACCGTTTTTGACCGTGTAGTCCTCCCTGATTCTTCCGATAAAGCAGTCGTCTTTCCCGGAGCTTTCAACCGGCATCGGGTAGTCAGAATTCTCCGGGTCGTCAAAGAGCGAGACCCCGGGAAAATTTCTGATTGCCTCCCTTGCCTCCTCGACAGTCACTTTTTTTTCCGTTTCCAGATTAAGTGAAACCGAGTGGGACCGGAAAACCGGAACCCTCACGGTCGTCGCCGTGAGGACTATGGAGTCATCCCCCAGTATCTTGCGCGTTTCGTTGTGAAGCTTCATTTCTTCCTTCGTGTAGCCGCTCTCCGTAAAGGAGTCTATATGAGGGATCACGTTAAAGGCTATCTGGTGGGGAAACGTGTTTGTTTCCTGCGGGGGCTCTTTGTTCTCGGACCAGCTTCGCACCTGGTTTTCAAGCTCCGCTATCCCGCCGGCCCCCGCTCCCGAGACCGCCTGAAAGCTCGTCGCTACCACCCTTTTTATTCTTGATACGTCATGAATGGGCTTAAGCGCCATGACGGCCACCGCGGTCGTGCAGTTGGGGTTGGCAACTATTCCTTTCTTTTCGTGAAGCGCGGTCGCCTGGGCGTTTATCTCAGGTACTACCAAGGGAATTTCGGGATCCATCCTGAATGCCGAACTGTTGTCGATAACCACCGCCCCGCTTGCGACGGCACAGTCTGCGTATTTTCTGCTTCTTTCGGAGCCAGCGGAAAAAAGAGCTATGTCTATGCCACGAAAGGAGTCATCGCCCAGCACCGAAACGGTTATCTTCCTTCCGCAGAAACTGTATCTTCTCCCTTGGGAGCGCTCAGAAGCGAGAAGGCGCAGTTCTCCCACGGGGAAATTTCTCTCCTCGAGTATCTGCATCATCTCTTGTCCCACGGCGCCCGTGGCTCCTGCTATCGCCACGTTGTATTTTTCCTTTCTTTCCATTTTCTGATCAGTCCGTCCGGTTGCGGTACTTCGATTCGATTCCGGCCACTTTTTCTATGTTCTCCCTTTCCGAAGGTTCAGGTTCACTCTGGAACCAGGCGTCGAGGATTTCCCTGGCTACGTCTGGGGATATCAGACGCAGGCTCATGGCGAGTATGTTTGCGTCGTTCCACTTGCGCGCTCCCGAGGCCGTTTTTGAGTCCGTGCACAGAGCCGCCCGGATTCCGGGGACCTTGTTTGCGGCAATGCTTACCCCCGTTCCCGTCGAGCAGAACAGGATTCCCTGGTCGCACTCTTTTTTAGAAACCCTCTCGGCCACCTGCTCTGCGACCTCGGCCCATTCCACATTCTCGTCCGCGAGTGGTCCGAAGAGCTCAACTTCCATGTCTCTTTTGCGAAGCTCCTCTATTACCTCATCGGTCAGGGCGTTTTTTTCATCACTTCCAATAGCAATTTTCATCTATGGAATCTCCTTTTTCCCGAAATCATTCAAAAAACGAAAAACCAGAAATTAAGTGATCCGAAAAGCGACGGAAAAAGCAATGCCTAGATACATGTAATTCCCAATATATTGTACGCAAAAGAAGAAAAAATCCAGACAGGAAAAAACTGGATGGCTGCGGGAAGCATGCCGGGCAGGGGCGTGGAAAAAGAGGAGAGGGAGAATAATCCGTAAACTTTAAAGCCAATCCCTTGCGGGGACCGACAAAAATTCTTCAACAGGAATTCCACCTTCGCCGACCAATAGGCGGCTTTTGGGTTTAAACCGTTTCTCAAACTCCTTCAGTCCGCTTATATTTGCCTTTCGCACTCCGCTTTTGACTTCAAAAGCGGCGACCTTAGGGCCGCGTTTAATAACAAAATCCACCTCATGGTTTTTATCTCTCCAGTAATAAACGCTGATATTATCCTGTATTCCGGTGTTAAAGAGGTGGGCGCCTATGGCACTCTCGACAAGCCGTCCCCAGAAACTCCGGTCCGCCTTTGCTTCCTCAAACGTGTATTCAGAACAAGCGGACATAAGCGCCGTATTCAGCACGTTAAGTTTTGGACTTGACGCTCTGCTGCGGAGACTGGCGCCTGAGTACTTCTCAAGACCAGTAATAAGACCGGCTTTTGAAAGCAGGCCTAGGTAGTGGGCCAAGGTAGTTGTATTTCCGGCATCTTTTAGCTGACCAAGCATTTTGTTGTATGAGAGTATCTGTCCCGAATACTGGGCACTCAGTTGAAACAGTCTTTTCAGTAAAGCCGGTTTGTCTACGCGCCGCAACGAAAGAATGTCTCGCTCGATGTTAGGTTCAATCAGGGCGCCGGAAACATACCGCTGCCAGTCTTCTTGCCTGTGAACCAGCGGTGCGACACCGGGGTAGCCTCCGAAATAGATGTAACTCTGAAGGTCGAAATCAAACCCGGAGGACATTTCCGTAAACGACCAGTGGGTTAGGCGGATGGGAAAAAAACGTCCGGCAAGACTTTCCGTCAGACCAGTCTGCATAATAAGTGGTGCGGAACCCAGAAGAACAACGCGCAGAGGACAATCATTTCGCCTGTCTGCGTCCCATAGACCCTTAACCGTTTCGGACCAGTTGGGTATTTTCTGAATTTCATCAAGCACTAAAATAAATCCTTGCTCCAAACGCCGGGCCTCTCTCCTGGCCTGTTCCCATTTCCTTATGAGCCACATTGAGTCTTTTTCCTCGCTGATAATATTGTTTTTATCTGATGTGGTGGCAGACCCTCGCTCGGTATCGGATGACAGATGGGACGGGGCTAAATTCGGTTCGCCTACAAGTAGATACAGACTGCGTATCTCTACTTGGTCCAGTGCTTGTAGAATAAGGGTGGTTTTGCCTGACTGGCGAGGTCCGGTAACAATTGTGATGAATCTCGGTTCTTGGTTCAGGTATCTGATGACATCTGATATTATAGGGCGTATATATGTTTCCATGGATTTTTACTCTATTGAGAATTTTTACTCAATAGAGTAGGGCATCTTTGAAAAAAGATCAAACTTTTTAAGCAATGGAGATGGCAGCCATGTTGCACCGGCGAAATTCACAAGGTTATATCGGCACCGACAATTCTTCATATCGTGAACTTAGAGGGGGTTGTACTTCTTACCCGCAAAGGCGATGGCGGAAGTCATGCAGTCAGGTTGGCATTCTTTTTACCGTTTTCGTAACATTGATGCTGCTTGCCTGCTTCAACGACAGCGACGATCCGGGCAGCATCGCCGATCAGCTCAGAAAAAATGCCGAGGCGTTTGAGTACACGATTGGGGAGACCGGCGGGGTCCTGACGATCGCGACCACTGCAGAACCGCTTACCCTGAACCTTGCTCTTGCGGATGATTCCGGGTCGACAGAAGTCCTGGGGTATCTCTTCGAGGGCCTGACCGAGATCTCCTGGCTCACTGACGGAATCGAACCATCACTGGCCGAGTCCTGGACCCATTCGGATGACGGCCTGACCTGGACCTTCTCCCTGCGCAAGGACGTGACGTGGCACGACGGAATACCTTTTACGGCGCATGATGTGGAGTTCACATTCAACCGCATCATCTACAACGAGGAAATAGGCTCCAGCGACCGGGCGACATTCAACTTCCGGTTTCTTGACGAGGCTACCGGAACTTGGACGGAAGCGAGGATGACCGTTACGGTGCTTGACGACTATACAGTACAGTGCGTTTTACCGGTACCGTTCGCTCCTTTCCTACGCTCCATGGGTACCGCTATTTATCCCAAGCACATTCTGGAACCGTACGTGGACGACGGCACTTTCAACGAGGTATGGGACATCGACACGGACCCGGCCGAAGTTGTGGGCACCGGTCCTTTTATCATAGAGCGCTATGTCCCCAAAGAACACGTGGTCCTGAGCCGCAACCCGAACTACTGGCTCAAGGATGGCGCGGGCGGCAGCTTACCGTACCTGGACAGAATCGTTCACCTTATCGTCCCGGATCTAGAGACCGAACTCGTCAGGTTCAAGGACGGAGATTCAGATAGTCATGACGTGCTGGGCAAGGAGTTTGCGGAGCTCGAACCGCTGCAGGCGGAGGGAAATTTCACGATCTACAGAAGGGGCCCAGCCTTAGGGTCGACGTTTCTGACTTTTAACATGAATCTTGGCGAAAACCCGGATACAATGGAGCCGTATGTAGCGGCCGACAAGCTTAAGTGGTTCCGGAATACTCAGTTCCGTCGGGCTGTCGCGCACATTGTTGATAAAGAGGCGATCATACGCGACGTACATCACGGTCTCGGCTACCCGCAGTGGTCCTCGATCAGTCCGTCCGCGGGCGATTTCCACAATCCCGACGTGCGACGGTACGAGTACGATATCGCTGAAGCCAACCGCATCCTCGATAGCCTCGGCTGGGTTGATTCTGACGGGGACGGGATCCGCGAGGACGACGCGGGCAATATGATCGCGTTCTCGCTTGTAACCAACACCCAAAACAGCGTACGTGAAAGGGTTGGGATGATCGTCCAGCAGGGTCTCGAGGAGATCGGCGTCAAGGCGGATTTCAGGCTGGTCGAGTTCCGCGAACTCGTCTCCCAGTTGACACGTTCCTATGACTGGGAAGCTATGGTCATGGGTTTCGGAGGCGGAACGGATCCGTATTCCGGAATTGTCCTCTGGCACAGCAGTGAGAATCTGCACCTTTGGTATCCGAATCAGCCGCAGCCGGCAACGGACTGGGAAGCCGAAATAGACCGCCTTTACGTGAGGGCGAGCCAAGAGCTGGATCGCAGCGAACGAGTGGCGCTCTACCATCGTGCCCAGGAAATCGCTGCCGAGAACGTGCCGCTTGTCTACACGACAAGTCCGGAACGGCTGAGGGCGCTCCGAAACGTCTTCGGCAACACGACACCCACGTTGTACGGGCTTTGGGATATCCGCTACCTTTATCGAACCGATCTATAGCAGCGATCCTGAGTCTCGGAACAACGATGATTCCGGGCGCACGCAGTGCGGATGGAAGTCGGGTTTTTCTCCGGAGGATGACTATCTGCAGGGAGGTTTGCGATTCTTGACAGCAACTCCCTAGTATTTATAATGATACCCCTAGCAAGGAGTGAGCTTTCCCGCTCCTTTTTTTTAGATTTTCATCTCTATTAAATCAGTCCAGCATGGAGGTAGTATCAGGTGAAGATAGTGGTTTTTATAACACAGACGCAGGACACCGAAGCGAGGATAAAGGTCGGTTCCTCCGGCGATTCCATAGACGCAGAAGGCATGAAATGGATCATGAATCCTTATGACGAGTTCGCCGTTGAGGAAGCCATAAGGACCAAGGAAGCATACGGGGGCGAAGTTGTTCTGATCACAGCGGGCCCGCAACGCGCCTCGCAGGCGTTGCTTCAGGGGCTTGCGATGGGCGCCGATTCCGCGGTGCATATTTCGGATGAGGCTCTCGGAGAGACCGTGGATTCTCTTGTCATTTCGAAACTAGTCGCGTCGGAACTTGGAAATGTCGAGGGGGTGGATCTGATTTTCACGGGAATGAAGATAATTGACGAGGAATCCGTGCAGGTGGGCATACAGATAGCCGAGGAACTTGGAATTGCGCACCTTGCGCTTGTAAGCAAGGTGATTGACGTAAAGCCGGACGAGAAAAAGCTGGTCTGCCAGAAAGAGATCGATGGCGGAAGCGTTTCCGTCGAGGTTTCTCTCCCGGCCCTTATAACCTGTCCCGACGCTATGAACGAGCCCCGCTACGCGTCTGTTCCCAATATAATGAAAGCGAAGAGAAAACCGATGAAAACAGTTTCCCTGGACGACGTGGATTTCGGCTCTCTCGGTATCAGCAGGGATGCCGTGGGCAAATCAGGGGCGAAAATAAAAACAGTGAGTCTTGAAGTTCCCGAAGTTCAGAGAAAGCTGAGAATCATAAAGGGAAGCGACGAGACTACGGTCAAGGGGGACGAGATTGCCGAGTCCGCAAGGGAACTCGTTAAGCTTTTGAGAGATGACGCGAAGGTCATATGATCCGGGACATCCGGGATTGCTTTAACAGGAAGTATCGCTAGGAGGCTTGAATTAAATGAGTAGTGAAATCTGGGTTGTTGCTGATATAAAGGCTGACGGACAGATAAGAAAGGTGACGTTTGAGGTTCTTTCCGAGGCCAGAAGAAAACTTGGGGGTTCTGTCTGCGCAGTGCTGCTCGGAAGCGGCGTTTCGGACAGGGCTTCCGAACTTGCGGGCTACGGGGCCGAGAAAATTTACGTGGTCGACAATCCCAATCTCAGGGATTTTAATCCCGACGGTTACGTGAAAGCCCTTTGCGAACTTATAAAGAAGCACTCTCCCGCGGTTGTGCTCTCAGGAAATACGGCTTTCGCCGAGGATTACATTCCCAGAGTGGCTTCTGGAGTGGGCTCTGGGCTTGCCATGGACTGCGTGGATATAGGCATGACCGACGATGGAAGGCTTAGGATAAAAAGGTATTCACACTCTAGCAGGGCGATATCCACACAGGAGTTCAACGGCGACGGAAGCGCGATGATCGCCACCGTAAGGCCCAATTCCTTTAAGGAGGAAGGGTCAGCCGGTGCGGGGCAGGTGGTGAACGAAGATGCCGGGATTACGGATGCCGATATAAGGATCAAGGTACTTGAGATGAAGACCAAGGAATCCGACCGACCGGAGCTTACCGAGGCCGAGAGGGTGGTTTCCGGCGGCAGGGGTCTAGCAAGCGAGGAAAATTTCAATCACATATACGATCTCGCGGACCTGCTTGGCGCGGCCGCGGGAGCGACAAGGGCAGCGGTCGACGCGGGATACTGCCCATATGACATGCAGGTCGGCCAGACCGGAAAGGCGGTGTCTCCCGTGCTTTACGTTGCGGTTGCCATATCCGGTTCTGTACAGCATTTCTCCGGCATGGGTTCATCGAAGGTGATAGTTTCCATAAACAAGGATCCGGAAGCCCCGATTTTCGCGAAATCCGATTATGGAATCTGCGGAGATCTTTTTCAGGTTCTTCCCCCGCTTACAGAAGAGCTCAAAAAAGCCTTGTCCGAGTAACGGAACCCGTCACACTATATCGACGACTTCCGTTTTTTCCATGGGTCTTCCGAGGAACCTGGATGCGATTGAGGTGAAGGTTTCCGAATCGTCGGTAAGGTAAAAGGACATCTCCCGCGCCTTGCCGTTTTCTCTTAGCAGCCCCTGGGATCTTAGTATGTTTCCGGTCTGCTTCGCGGTCTCTTCAGCTGAGTCGACGAGACTTATCCCTTCTCCCATAACCCCGGCGATGGTGTTTTTAAGAATAGGGTAGTGTGTGCAGCCTAGTATCAACACGTCTATTCCGGACTTCCTAAGATCTCCAAGATATTTTTCGGCTATGAGGACGGCGGTTTCGTCATCTTCCCATCCTTCTTCTGCAAGCGGAACGAAAAGCGGGCAGGGTCTTGAGAGTATCTCGATCGGAGAAGAGCAGATTTCCCGCAGTTTTTTCTCGTAGGAGCCGCTTTTTATAGTAGCCTGGGTTCCTATTACTCCTATTTTTCCGTTAACGGTGAGTTCCGAGGCTTTCTTGGCTCCCGGTTCCACTACTCCCACAACGGGAATTTCAAGATTCTCTTTCAGCATTTCTATAGCGTAGGCAGACGCGGTGTTACACGCCACGACCAGAAGCTTTATGTCTTTTGATAGAAGGAAATTAGTGGTGCTCTCAACGTATTTTCTTACGGTTCTTTGGGATTTCGTTCCGTAAGGGACTCTTGCCGTATCGCCGAGATATACGATATTCTCCCCGCAAAGAAGATTCATTATCTCCTTTGAAACCGTAAGTCCTCCTATTCCCGAATCAAAAATTCCTATTGCCTGGTCTTTTCTTTCTTTTTTCATTCTGATTGTGCAGGAGATGTTTATAGAGAGATTTAAGAAAAAATTATTCGCGTTTCAATGGAGAACGAGTGACTGTCTAAACCGGCTACGGTTTCAGGTAAAATCTGATCTCCACAAATGCGTGGCCCTTGCCGCAAGTTGCTGCTGGCGTTTGTTCACGAGCTCAGGTGTCCATTCCTCGGGTGCAATTTCTGGAATCTCTTTGGTTAATGCATATGTGCTATTTTTATACGTGTCAATTTTTTCATCATACGCAGCATTTCTAATTTCTTTATTGGCCGAGGATTCAAGAAGAGTTAGATTGCCGAGGCGATACATTGAGGTTTCCTGAAGACCGGGTGGGAAAGTTTCATCCCATATTTCCATCGGATTTTCCGGCAGGATATGTTCAACTGTTCCAGGGTCTGTTTCAAAGTCACAAGAATGTCCGCTAGCATCCTGTTCAAGTCGCGCGAGAATGTATTTTGCCAGTTTCTTCTTCTGACCACGGGGGTTGATCACAAGAAGAGAGAAGTCCTGGTGCATTTTTTCGTCTTCTACGTAAATTGGTTTTATGAGTTCAAACACATCTGCCGGAGATGTTGCATCTCCAGCTATAACTGCTCTTGCGGCATGCGGATAGACGCGTTCAAGCACATTGGTGTTGAGGCTGCTGATCACGTTATAGCGAAACGAAATGACGCTTAAGAGCTTGAGCACTCTTACAAAATCCTCTTCTGAAAAAGATTCCCACGTAGCGAACACAAGCGGTACCATCTGACGTACTCGGAAAAGGCTAAGTTCACGTATATATGGTCTTGCGTCGGGTAATTCCATCCAATAACCATGATTCGGGTCTGAGACCGCCGCGAACAACTCTGCTCTGCTTTCCAGTTCATCAAGAAGCGCAAAGACATCTTCCTGCGTCTTTGTTTTGTCTCGCACTAGCTTGAAGAGGCGCTGGCTACGAACCTCACGCTGCTTGCAGAGCATGTGGTAGCGCAGGAATTCTGCGAACCGTGTCTGGTCTACGGTTGCGATCAGCTTTGCCCATCGGCGCTGGAGAGCCTTCAGGTCGGTGCGAACTTTTACCAACGAGAACAGATAATTCTTGAGCAGATCTGTTGTTGTAAGCTCAAGACCGCGTGCATTGAGAGTCTCAAAAACTGTATACGCGTTCAGTTCGTCATCTACTGTTATAAGAATGAACAGCAACTGCCGCGCTACGGTCTCGGACAGGATACCTGCCACGGCTTCTCCATCGGTTTCCAAATCCTCCAACTCGTCAAGCCGTTCTGTAAAGTAGAGAAAACATTTCCAGAGCAGGCTATTCGACTTTGGGAGTTTTCTTGGGTTATGTGGTTTCTTCAGCTGAACCAGATAGTCTTGATAGAAGTCGTTATCTGTATCGTTTAGCAGGAGTCGGGTACTCTCGGTAAGCGATGCAGGGTCTTTTTCTCCGATGAAGCGATTGCGAAGCTGTTGCGCACGTTCTTTGTTGGCATCAGCATCAATTTCCTGATCGGCCATAGTGTTCAATTTGCTGATTACAGCAAGCGCAAACAGACTCAACGTTGCTAATCGCTGCTGACCGTCAATGACCAAGAATTCACGGTCGGTTTTTCCTTCGATTACTAAGGCTCCCATGTAGTGGTGGTCTTGTGCGTTAGATCTCAGTTCGACGATATCATTCCACAGATCTTCCCACTGCTCTTCTGACCAAGAATAGTCGCGTTGATATGGTGGTACATTGTATGATTTGCCGTTACCTATTAATTCCATATAGTTGATTGTACGGGTATTCAACACATTTGTTTTTGCCATCACAAGCCTCTTTATGCGCTAATAATTGTACTATTGTAAGCTTACTTAAACAAAGAAGAAATAGCAGTGTTGTCTAACCAACTTCATGAGAGATTCAGGAACCTGCATAGATTTTGCATTTAGGTGCAATCAACTCTTTTTGTTTGATCTTGAGGTTACTTTTTTGTATTCGTTCAGGTAGTCATCGGCAAGACTCTTGGCTCTCTCTACCCTTGCTCTTCTCTTTACCTTTCTTTTTTCCGCTTCTTTCCAGAGACGGATTTCGTAGGGAGTTTCAGGAGTGAACTCGGGGACCGGGACGGGGTTTCCGGCTTCGTCGACTTTTACGTAGGTGAGAAACGCCGTACACGCGTGGGAGGACTCTCCGCTCTTGGTATCATACGAATCAACCTTGATCGCCAGCTCAAGAGACCTTGTTCCCACATGGGTGATGCCCGCCTTGAATTCGATCAGATTCCCGACATCAAGCGGGGAATAGAAAAAAAGATCGTCAAGGGACCCCGTGACCAGAACACCCTTGGAAAACCTTTTCGCCAAAATGGCGGCGCTCTCGTCGATGTATTTCATGAGCTTTCCTACGGACATGAATTTTCCGTAGAAGGCGTCTTCTGGGAGTACCATCTTGGTGGTATTGAAAGTAAGCCTCGAATTTTCTGTCTCATCCGCTACGTTGGAGACGTTTCTTTGCCTTTTTTTTATTTCCGGTAGCCTTTGCGCCTTCCTTTCCTCTGCCCGGTCTATGAGTTCCCGTTCAACCGTGCTGGACGCGCTTAGGCTTGTTTCTATCTTTCTAGGCTTTACGTTTTCGTCCACGGCGACAAAGGCCATATAGGAGAGGGTTATAAGCTTTTTCTCATCGGTCTCCCCATCTTCTGAGTGCACGCGTACCGCAACTTCAATGGACGAGGTTCCCGCGTACTCAACCCAGCTTTCAAGGACTACTATCTCCCCGATCTTTACGGGGTTAAGAAAATCTATGCTGTCTGTGGCTCCGAGGACCGCGGGCCCGTTTGTGAACTTAAAAGACGTGATGCTGCCCGTGAGCATAATCCAGTCCATAAGTATTCCGCCGTGCAGGGTCCCGTGGTTGTTCGAGTGTTCGGGAAGCACGTACTGGACCATTTTGTTGGCAGTTTCACGTATGGAGATCATGGGTTTTCTTGCCGCGCGCCGCCGCGGGGTACGCTCCGGGAGAAGTTCAGTCTGCTTCCGCCCGAAGGACTATCTGTTCATCTTCAAGGGATAAAATCGCCTTTCCGCCGCCTGAGAGTTCACCAAAGAGGATTTCCTTTGAAAGTTTTTCCGCCACCTCGGAGTTTATTACTCTCTGCACCGGTCTTGCGCCGAGCTGGGGATCGTAGCCCTTGCGCGCGAGAAAAAGCCTCGCTTCCGGCGTAAGACTGATCGTTACTTTTTTCGGGACGAGCCTCTGCTGAAGCTCTCCGATCATCTTGTCAACTATTCTCTCCACTATTTTTATATCAAGAGGGTTAAACCTGATGATTTCATTCATCCTGTTTCTGAATTCCGGAGAGAAGTACCTGTCTATGGCTTCCGGGCTTTTGTCTTCAAACTCTTTTTTCGCAAACCCGACGTTTCTGTTCATGCTTTCCCTCGAGCCGGTGTTAGTTGTCAGAATCAGAATTACCTGGCGGAAATCCACCTTTCTCCCGTTTGAATCCGTAAGCGTCGCGTGATCCATTACCTGAAGCAGGATGTTGTATATGTCCTCGTGCGCCTTTTCGATTTCATCGAGCAGAAGGACGCAGTGGGGAGATTTGTATATGGCCTCGGTGAGCTGCCCTCCCGTCTCATAGCCTACGTATCCCGGCGGCGAGCCTATGAGACGGGAAACGGTGTGTTTTTCCATGTATTCGCTCATGTCGAAGCGTACGAATTCGACTCCCAGAAGCTCTGCGAGCTTTTTCGCGAGTTCCGTCTTGCCGACCCCGGTCGGTCCCGAAAACATGAAGGAGCCCACGGGCTTTTCCGGTTCGCTTATGCCGGCGCGCGACATCTGTATGGCGTTTACCAGCTTGTCTATGGCTTCGTCCTGGGCGTAGATGAATTGCTTGAGGTTGTCTCCGAGGTCGTGGAGCAGGTTTCGGTCCTCGACTTTTACCGATTTGGTTGGTATTTTCGCGACCTTCGCCACCAGCTTTTCCATGTCGGACACTTTTACCTGTCTGGTTATCTCGGGATCGGGGTTGCGGAGCTTCACCGCGGCTCCTGCCTCGTCCATGATGTCAATCGCCTTGTCCGGAAGCTTTCTGTCCATTATGTACTTGTCTGAGAGCTCTATGCACGCCCTTATCGCTCCCCGGGAGTATTTGACGTTGTGGTACTTTTCGTAATGGCGCTTAAGTCCGAACAGGATTTTTCCGCAGTCCTCAACCGACGGCTCATCCACGGTTATTCTCTGGAATCTTCTTGAGAGCGCGTGGTCCTTCTCGAAGATGATCCTGTATTCCTTAATCGTTGTCGTTCCTATGCATTTTATGTCTCCTCCGGCAAGGGCGGGCTTTAGCATGTTGGATGCGTCAAGGCTTCCGCCGGAGACCGCTCCGGCTCCTATGACCGTGTGGATCTCGTCTATGAAAAGCACGTTGTCCGGATCCTTCTTGGTTTCGTCTATGACTGCGTTCAGTCTTTCCTCAAAGTCTCCCCTGTATTTGGTTCCGGCAGTAAGGGTCCCGATGTTCAGAAGGTGTATCTTGAGGTTTTTCATCGCTTCGGGAACTTCTCCTGAAACCACGCGGTGAGCCACTCCTTCAACGATCGCCGTTTTTCCCACCCCCGCGTCCCCGACGAGCACGGGATTGTTTTTCTTTCTCTTGCCGAGAATGTGGATTATCCTCTGGACCTCTTTTTCTCTTCCTATGAGGGGATCGATGCTTCCGTTCTGGGCTTTTTCCATGAGGTCCGTGCAGTAAAGCTGAAGTGGGTTTTTGGTCTCGGCCTTTTTTGTTTCCTTCTGCTGCTCCTTGGTGGTTGCGGGTTTTTCCTCATGTTCCTCGGCTCCCTCGCCTTTTCCATGGGATATATGCTTTATAACGGCAAAGCGGGTAAGTCCCTGGCGATTGAGGAAGTATACGGCGTGTGATTCGGGGACCCTGAACATGGCAACCAGTATGTTAGCCCCCGTTATTTCTTTTCTTTCCGCGCTTTCGGCATGCATTGAAGCCACCCTGAAGATGTACTTGCTTCCCTCGGAGTAGGTCGGTTCGGGAAGATGAGGAGAGTCGATGGAGGATACGTTCTTGGTGAGATGCTCCTCAAGATCATTTGCGAGAAGCCCGGTGTCGACATCACATTCTATCAGCACTTCCGCGGCGACTTTGTCCCTTGTGAGTTCAAGGAGTATATGCTCCGGGGTGATGAACTCGTGCTTGCGGTCTTTTGCCTGCTGGTAGGCCCGGTAAAGGGTTTTTTCGAGTTCTTCTGATGCTACCATGTCAACTCCCCGCCTTTTGAACTTCAAGTATGCATTTCAGCGGATGCTCGTATTTCTCCGCCAGGTCTTTTACCTGTTTTATCTTCGTGGTAGCTATGTCGTAGGTATAGCAGTCGACGACGCTTTTTCCCTTGGTGTGAGCTTCAAGCATTATGTTTCTGCTGTCGTTTTCATTTTTGAAGAACACCTTCATGAGAACCCAGACTACGAAATCCCTCGGGGTGTAGTCGTCGTTCAGCAGGACTATCATATACATATCCGGCCTTTTTACCCGGATATCCTCCCTGACGACCTGCTGGGGATCCTTAGTATGGGTCGGATTCTCGCGCTCAGACATGAAAAATATTTTATATGATTTTTTCCGGTTTGCCACCGCGGGCCCGCTTAAGCGGGGAGTGTCTGTTGTACTCTGAGATAAGCGAGCGCATGTAGGGTCTTTCCCCCCGAAGGAAGTTGTCTATGGAGTTTTGCGCCCCGGGATTGAAAAACAGGTGGGAACTGTAAACCGGTACTGCTTCAAAACCGCGGAGGAACTTGTGCTCTCCCTGCGCGCCGGCCTCGAAGACATTTATTCCGTTGTCTATGGCAAACTCTATGGGTCTGTAGTAACAGCACTCAAAATGAAGGTACGGCACCTCGACATTGCATCCCCAGTACCTGCCGTAGAGCTTGTCGCCTTTTCTGAAGTTGATTGTGCCGCCGATAGGACGGCCATCTATTCGCGCGATCACAAGCACGGTTTTTTCCCTGTACGTCTCGAACACTAGGTCGAAAAACTCCCTGTTAAGGTAGGCGTTCCCCCATTTTCTTGAATTAGTATTCACATAGAATTCCCAGATGAAATCTATGTGCTCGCGTCGTATCTGTTCTTTCTCGAGGACCGAGACCTCAACGCCCAGATCGCTGAGGCGGCGTTTTTCCTTCTTTATCTGTTTTCTTCTCCCCGAGCGGAGATCTCCGAGAAAGTCATCGAAACAGAGGTAGCCCGAGTTATGCCAGTGGTACTGGTGGGTGAGTCTTGAGAGAAATCCGCAGCCGGAAAGCAGTTCCTGTTCCTCTTTTGTTACGAATAGAAAATGTATTGAAGAGAGGCTCTTAAGGGAACATATCTCAACCAGTTTCTTTGCAAGTTCCTGCGCGCACGTTTCGTAATCATAGTCTTTGCGAACGATTATTCTCGGACCGGTTGTCGGGGTAAACGGCACCCCTGCGACCACCTTGGGGTAGTATTTCAGCCCCGCGTCCTGATAGGCCCTCGCCCACTGCCAGTCGAATATGTACTCGCCGTAGGAATCGGTTTTCAGATAGAACGTAACCGCCCCGATGAGCTTTTTCCCTTCGCGCAGCAGAAGATGGCGCGGTTCCCATCCGGTGCCGGGACCTACGCATCCGGATTTCTCGAGAGCGAAGAGAAAATCAAACTCGAAAAAGGGGTTGTTATCGGGCTGGATGGAGTCGTATTCTTTTTTTTCGACCTCGGTTATGGAATGGCATATCTGGAATGAAGTTTGTTTTCTGGATAGTTCTTTTCGTGCTTTCATGGTTTGCAACCGGCAAGTGAAACCTCAGTATGCTTCTAAACAGTGGCCTCCGGTTAGAAAACTACCTCATGGACTTGTTGTTGTCATACCGTGTGATTGCCTGTGATCTGGAACACGCATTTAACTGTTGTAGTATCTGATTTCAGCCGTTATGAGCTATAATGATAGCCTGTATGAGAGGGGGACATAATGAAAATATCTATTAGTGAAGCGAAGGCGAAATTATCCGCTCTGGTAAATGCGGCCTTGGCGGGCGAACAGGTAATCCTTACGAAGCACGGCAGGCCCGTGGCTGAAATAAGACCCTTTGCTGCCAAAAAGAGCCCTGCCGAAAAACTGTCCGCAATTCAGAGGATAGCAGCAAGGTCCAAGACCAAGCGTTTAAGCGGCGTTTCTGCGGCAGAAGCCGATAACTTCCTATACGATGATGATACCGGATTACCTTAATGATCTTTGCTGACATATCCGCAATTACATTGCTGCATTCCGGTTTAGGTTTTTTCCATACTCGCAACCGGGGGACAAGACCGGTATCACTGAAAATAGCGTTGGGTTTGTTTTATTTCTGTTGAGATGATCAGTCTGTCAGGCATATGTCATTCCTTCGTTGGTAAGGAGCTTTTCCGGAGCCTTGAGTGGAGTATAAAAAAGGGAAGAAAATACGGTCTTGTAGGTCCGAACGGCTCGGGTAAAACCACTCTGCTTGAGATCGTGATGGGACTCATGGAACCGGAAAAGGGACAGGCTTCCGTCCCCTCCGCGCTGACCGTGGGCTATCTGCCGCAGATAATGGACCTGGAAACGGGTGATCTTACGGTGCTCTCGGCGGCCCGCGCGGGCGATCGCGGCGAAGGCGAGGACGGTTCAGAAAAACCCGTCCACGAAGCCGAGAAAATCCTTTTCGGACTGGGTTTTACGGGGGAACAGCTCTCCCATAAGGTCTCTTCTCTTTCGGGCGGCTGGAAAATGCGGGTTGAGCTTGCGAGAATACTTCTTCTGGAACCTCAGGTTCTTCTCCTCGACGAGCCGACCAACCATCTTGACATAAAAAGCATAGAGTGGCTTGAGGGGTACCTTGGAAACTACCGCGGAACCGTGGTCTTGGTATCTCACGACAAATACCTCCTTGACCGCATGGTTGACACGATAGCGGAGCTTGAAGGCGGGGTGATAAGGGAGTTTCGGGGCGATTATTCCTCCTACCTTGAGAGAAAAGAGCAAATTGCCGCGGTCGCCGAGGCGACTGCTAAAAACCAGGAGAGAAAGCTCCGGGCGCAGCGCCGTTTCATAGAACGCTTCAGGTACAAGGCTTCAAAGGCAAGGCAGGTGCAGAGCAGGATAAAAATGCTTGAGAAAATGGAGCCCGAAACCCCGTCCCCGGAGACCCGAAGAACCCTTGAGTTTGATTTTCCCGCCCCCGAGCGTGCGGGACGCGTGGTGTATGAGATAAGCGATTTCTCAAAGGAGTATGAAACCCCCGGCGGGGCGGGAAATGTAGTTTTTCGAAACTCCCCCGCGCTTCGCGTTGAAAGAGGGGACAGGATAGCTGTTACCGGGAAAAACGGTGAGGGGAAGACCACTCTCTGCAAAATGATTGCCGGTGTGGAGAGTTTCTCCGGCCAAAGTCGCCTCGGCCACAACGTAACTCTAGGCTACTACGCACAGAACCAGGACGAGATGCTTAATCCGCGGAACACGGTTTACGAAGAGTTCATCGGGGCTTATCCTCTTTTTTCCCAGACCGAGGCAAGAACGCTCCTGGGCTCATTTCTTTTCGGTGCTTCCGATATAACCAAGAAGGTCTCGGTTCTCTCGGGTGGCGAGAAAAGCCGCCTCTCGCTTCTAAAGATTCTGGTTTCCCGTTCCAATTTCCTGGTTCTCGACGAGCCTACAAACCACCTTGACATGGCCTCAAGGGAGGTGCTTGGCCGTGCCCTCGCGGAGTATTCCGGTACTTTTCTGCTGATAAGCCACGACAGGTATTTCATTGACAGCCTAGTAAACAGGATATGGTCCGTGGAAGGGGGAGGGGTAGAGACCTTTATAGGCAATTACTCGGAATTTCTCGAGAAAAAAGCCCGTGACTCAGATGAGCAGCAGATGCCCGTCGAGATGCAAAACGAGAAACCTAAGAAAAAAACCGTAAAAGCCCTAGAGGCAGAGCAGCGCAACAGGCTTTACAGGGAACTTCGCGAAAAGGGCATAGAGAACATGGAGAACTGGATGCTTCTTTCGAAAAAACAGATGGAAAACGCCCTTTTGGATCTCGAGAGCAGGATATTGGAATGCGAGGCTGAAAAAGAGGAGGTGGAAAGGTTTCTTGCGAATCCCGAGACTTCCTCCCAAGGCACTGATTGGGAAGAAAAAACAAGGCAGCTCGGTGAACTTGAGGTGAAACTCTCTGCTCTTTACGGCAGGTGGCATGACGTGAGCGAGCATATGCGCGAGAATTTAAGTTGAGAATGGTCAAGTTTCAGTCCTTCGGATTTTTCTTTATAATGATGAAACCCGCGATTATCTGATTTAAGGGAACTTTGGATGAACGCAGCCGTAATAGCGATAGTCGTAATAGCTCTTTACCTGGTCGGGTACAGGTATTACTCGAAGTTTATCTCCGAGAAGGTCTACGGAGTAAGAGACGGGGAGCCTACTCCTGCTCACCAGTTGCGAGACGGCGTGGATTACGTCCCTGCCGGCAGACACGTTCTTTTCGGCCATCATTTCGCGTCCATAGCGGGTGCCGCACCGATAATAGGGCCGGCCATAGCCGTGTTCTGGGGCTGGGTTCCGGCAATTATCTGGGTTGTGTTCGGAACGATTTTCATCGGGGCCGTTCATGATTTCGGCGCTCTGGTTATCTCGGCAAGAAACAGGGGAAGATCCGTCGGGGACCTCGCCGGAATATTCATAAGCCCGAGGGGAAGAACTCTTTTTCTTCTCATAGTCTGCTTTCTGGTCTTTTTCGTGATAGCCGTTTTTGCCTACGCAATTGCGGTTCTTTTCGTAAATTTTCCTGCGAGCGTGCTTCCGGTGAACTTCCAGATACTGGTGGCGCTTGTTATCGGATTTCTCTTCTACAGGAAGAACGTTCCCATTCTTTGGCCATCAGTAATCGCGCTTGGGCTTCTTTACTTCATGATCTGGGCGGGCACCAAATTTCCCCTGACCATCCCCGAGGTAATGGGAAGCCAGGTGGTGACGTGGGTAATCATCCTAATGGTTTACTCCTTCGTGGCCTCTGTTCTTCCCGTGTGGGTGCTTCTTCAGCCCAGGGACTACATAAACGGAATCCATCTCTTCGTAGGTCTCGCGATACTTATAACGGGGATAATGGTGGCTCATCCCGAGATGCAGGCCCCGGCCATTAACTTTGCTGCCGACGGGCTTCCCGTGCTTCCGTTTCTTTTCATAACCGTTGCGTGCGGGGCGGTAAGCGGGTTCCACGGTCTTGTCGCAAGCGGAACCACCTCAAAGCAGCTTGACAGGATGTCGCACTCAAGGTTCGTGGGTTACGGTGGCATGCTGGGGGAGGGCACGCTAGCCATGATAGCGACTCTCGCGGTCGCGGCCGGGATAGAGCGCAGTGAATGGCTTGAGCACTATCATTCATGGGAATCGGCGTCAAGTGGCGGCATATCGAATTTCGTCATGGGGACTTCGAGCTTTCTTACCTCAATCCATATCCCCGAGGTGCTGGGAACCACCCTTATAAGCGTGATAGTGATAAGTTTCGCGGCGACTTCCCTTGATACCGGGGCCAGGATACAGAGGATCGTTATAGGCGAACTCGGGGAGGCATATGGAATCAAGGCTCTTAAAAACAGGTATATCGGGGCGTTTTTCGCCATCGTGCCTCCGCTTGCTCTTGCTCTTTTCGCGCAGGTCCCTGGCAAGGGGCCGGGTTCGGGCGGGTTTCTGCTCTGGCCTCTTTTCGGTGCTACAAACCAGCTGATAGCCGGAATAACGCTGCTTCTTATTACTCTTTATCTAAGAAGATCGAAGAAACCGTTTATCTACACGCTAGTGCCGATGATTTTCCTGGTGGCCATGACTACTGCCTCCATATTTTACAACCTTAAGTATTTTCTGCATAACACGCTTCTTTTCAGCCTCTCGGCGATAATGCTCATTCTTGCCGTATGGCTGATTCTTGAGGCCGCAGTCGTGTCGAGGAAAACCACGGGCGACGGCTGAGACGCTGGGTTACATCTCTTTTCTGTCCCGAAGCGCCTTGCCGAGCGTGAGTTCGTCTATGAACTCTATGTCTCCGCCGACGGGTATTCCGTAGGCTATTCTCGAGGTTCTGATCCCGAGGGGTTTTATGGTTCTTGAAAGGTAAACCGCGGTGGCTTCGCCTTCAACATTCGTTCCGGTCGCGATTATTATTTCTCTTATATCCTCGCGTTCCGTCCTTGCTAGGAGCTCTTTTATACGAAGGTCTTCCGGGCCCACGCCTTCAAGGGGGGAAATTACCCCGTGGAGGACGTGGTATTGTCCCCGGAACTCCCCGCTTCTCTCTATCGCCAGCAGGTCAAGGGGTTCTTCGACGACGCAGAGGACCTGCGGATCTCTTGAGAGATCCGAGCAGATCGCGCATGGATCCTTTTCCGTGAAGTTAAAACACGTGCTGCACATCCTTACGTCGGATTTAGTTCTGATTATTGCGCTTGATAGATTGCGCGCATAGCCTTCTGATGATCGGAATATGTGAAATGCAAGGCGTGTTGCGTTTTTCTCGCCGATTCCTGGAAGCTTGGAAAGCTCTTCTATTAGTCTTGAGATCGGCTCGGGAAGGCCGGTTCTTTGCATCTCAGATAAGCCCTGGCGGAAGTCCCATGCCGGCGGTGAAGCGAGAGACCTCGTCTTTCATAAGTTCCTGTCCCTTGTAAAGGGCCTCGTTTACGGCGGCGGTCACCAGGTCCTGGAGCATCTCAATGTCGGTTTCGCTTATTATTTCGGGCTCTATGGCTATTGATACTATCTCTCCCTTTGCTTTTGCGGTAACCGTGACCATCCCGCCCCCGGAAGAAGCTTCCACGGTTTTTTCCCCGGCTTCGTTCTGAAGGCGCTCCATCTGCTCCTTCATCTTCCCCATCTGCTTCATGATGTTTTTCATGTTTCCGCCTAATTTCATTTTTTCACTCCTAGCTTAAATTTTTTCTTTTTATCACGCTGGCGTCAAACTGCCGGATTGCGTAGTTCACTATTTCGTCTTCCGCGGGATCAGGCTTTCTCGAGGCTCTGCTGGTCCCGTTAATTCCCTCGTCGTTTATGGTATCGATATCGAGCCTTACTCTCTCAACGCCGAGCATTTCCTTTAGTATCTCTCTTAATTTGCTTGATTTTTTAAGCTCTTTTTCATGATTTATGCCGTTTTTAAGAAACTTTATGCTTACTAGGTTTCCGTTTACTTCAAGGAGGTGTGCCTGGGCAAGCTTTCTTGCTAAGAACTTGTCTTTGCCGTACACAAAGTCTACGACCTCCTGCTTCTCGGGACCGCCGCCCGAGACTTGTTCCCCGCCCCCAGATGCAGGCGTTTCCTTTACCGGTTTTTCGTTTTTGCCCGTGTCTTTTTCTTCAACATCCTTGCTCTCTTTCTCCTCGGGTTTGTCTTCCCGTTTCTCGGGGCTGCGCCCTGCGGTTTTCCTCTGCCCTCCCGGGGCCCCCGGCGTTCTCTCCGTGCCGGAACCCTGAGGCGAGATTTTCTCAAGCCTTTTCAGAATGTCGTCTATCTTTTCGACTTTTCCGACGGTGCTCATTTTTACAAGTGCAAGCTCAAGCACTATTTCCGGGTAAAAGGAACTGCGTATTTTCTCTCCTCCATCGATTATTACGTTAAAAAGGAGCTCCACGGTTTCCGTGGATTCATTTTTCACCAGTTCTGAAAGTTCGTCTTTTTCATCAGGGGAGAGGTCAGAAACAAAATCCTTGCCGCAGATCTTGAGGTAGAGCAGGTTCCTCATCATGTAGATGATGTCCTGAGCCATTCTCCTCGGGCTTATCCCCTTTGACGCGGCGTTTCGCACGAGCTCCACGCATTTTGCCGGTTCCTTGGCGAAAACGGCTCTTAGGATGCTTCTAAGCGACTCGTTATCCGGTATGCCTAGCAGGTTTATCACATCCTTGTGGTTTATTCTGTCTTCAAAGGACACGGTCAGCTGGTCAAGCAGGCTCAGCGAGTCCCTCATGCTTCCCTCAGATTCCCTTGCGATCAGGTAGAGGGTTTCCGTGTCGATCTTTATCCCCTCCGCCTTCGTTATCTTCTCAAGAGATTCCTTTATTTTCTCGACGGGTATTTTCTTGAAGTCGTATCTCTGGCAGCGGGACATGATGGTCGGGGGAACCTTGTGGGCTTCCGTGGTCGCCAGTATGAAAATCGCGTGCTCCGGGGGCTCCTCCATTATTTTAAGAAGGGCGTTAAAGGCCGACTGGGAGAGCATGTGCACTTCGTCGATTATGTAGACTTTTTTTCTCGCGGAAGCCGGGGAGTATTTAACGCTCTCTATGATTTCGCGAACGTCGGCCACGCCCGTGTGCGACGCGGCATCGATTTCCTGCACGTCAAGGGATTTTCCCTCTGATATTCCCTTGCAGATTGAGCACTGGTCGGTTGAGCAGGGGTACTTGTCCCCGTCTTTTGTCTCGCAGTTTACGGCCTTGGCGACGATTCTCGCCGTGGATGTCTTTCCCGTACCTCTCGGTCCGGCGAAAAGAAGCGCGTGGGCTATTTTCCCTGACTCGATTGAGTTTCTTAGGGTAACGGCGGGGAATTCCTGACCTATCAGGTCTTCGAAAGTCTGGGGGCGCCACTTGCGGGCGAGTACTCTATAAGCCATATTTTTTAAAACCAGCGACCAGGTATCCGTAACGCACGGAGGTTTTTGCTACCGTTGCTCCCTTCCGGGCCTGGCGGGGTTCGCAAGCCCCAGTCGTACGGGCCCGGCCACTGGATTATTCTCCAAACAGATGAACCGTTGCGGTCCGGTCTAATCAATCTACACAAAAACGGGTTTTTTAGAAATGCGGGATGGTGAAATTCGTTGCGTATCAGGTGAAAACAGCGCAATATTCAGGCCGGTGGAATTTCGGCCGCGATGTCTTTTTAACGGTCGGGGTTGTTTTTGACCTGCTTTTCAATGAGCTTTGCGCGTTTTTCTATAACGGAGCATATATCCGCGAAGATCGGGGACTTTCCCACTTCCTTTTCGAGAGAGTCTCTGAGCGCAGGAGCGTTCTCAAGGCAGTTTCGGGCGGTGGTAAGAAGCAGTTCCTCGAGATTCTTTCTGGCAACCGCGGTATCGGGAACAAGTCGCCGCCAGTGGCTTGGAAATATCTTTTCCGGATCGTATTTCTTGCCGATCTTCATAGCCATTTTCATTGACAGTTGCGGATAAACGGCCGTGCTCAGCAGATCGTAGGACGGGGCAAGTTCGGGTTTTCTTGCCCTGTAGAGAAGTGAGAAGTTCTTTGCGTGCGCGTCCGCGTTGGCGATCAGGTAGTTGAATATCACTTTTTTCAGAAAATCGAGTTGATCCGCGGCAGGTCTTAGGCTTTGTTCTCTCAGCACATCCATACAGCGGGATATGCCGGGTCCTCCTTCGCGTTCATATCTGATTTCCGGGGCGATACCCAGGGCCTGGCAGAAGTCTTCCTGGTGCAGCCTTTTTGTAAGACCTTCCTTGTCCGTTACTCGGTCGTAGCGTTCTACGAGCAGGTAAGGCGCGTCATTTGATGACCATCCCGCTTCAACTTCCGGCGCTTCAATTCCGACCATTTGGGCAAGGCGCATGCAGAACAGTTCATTCTGCACGGTATCTTTTAAATCTCCGATCGCGGGCTTCAGGATATGTGTTGTTGGAACAGAGCCTTTCGTAAGGGCGATTTCTCCGTCTTTTACCCTTACGGCGATTTTGTCCTGAGCTCCGGCAAGCGACATGCGTAATCCGTCGTAGTCCGCAAGCAGCGGTCGTTGTTCAAGGAGCCTCAGAATCTCGCTCAGTTTCCTTTCATCAAGGATTTCTAGGGTCCCTTCACTTTCTTCAGAGGGCTTTACGCCATGGGAATATAGAGATACGGCTCCTGCGCACTCACCGCCTACGGCTTCTAGCAGGGCGAAAACGTTCCCTTCGGAAATTCCCAGATACCTGGCCAGCCTGTGCCGCACGATATCATCGGGCAGAAATCCTGAAAAAAAAGCCTTTACCTCGTTTCCTTCATAAGTCCCTTCCCCCAGAGGAAGAGATACGGACAATGCAGGATGGTCTGCCTCTAGGTATTTGGCATCATAGGAGAACAGCAGCTCGGCAGAACCACTGAGCGAGAAGAGTCTGCCCGCATAGATTCCATGCAGATAGACATCGAGAATCCGGTTCATAGGTTCCTGTGCCCTTTAATTGAAATTTCCATGCCCAGCATCCTTACCACTTTCAAGGACTTGCCGAAGTGGCATGATTCCTTTCCCCGTTCAAGCTCGCGAACGAATCTTGTTCCGACTCCGCAGGCGGCCGCAAGCTGTTCCTGTGTTAGTCCCTGATCTTTTCTGACTTTGCGCATGATCTCGCCAAGTTGTCTAATGTTGTTGATAAGTAATTCCATAAATCACCCCTTTCGGGTTTATTTTATCATTAAACAAAGTAAATGCAATAAAATCATCCCTTTCAGGGTTATTTTAAATATTAAAGGGGATTTCAGGAAAGAATACTCCCGATCGGGACGAGATTATCCAAGGCTAAAGCTTTTTTTTGTTAAGAATGACTTCACCCGCTTTAAACAAACGGCACATGCTGTCTTAACGGTTGATTTATAAATACTGTTTATAGATGGTGAGAAGGCTGTAGAATAGGTTTAGAAATCGTTGCTGATCGGAGGTGAAAGCGCATGCATGTGAAAAATGTTGACGATATTGAAAGCGAGGTTTTGGAGTCGGGAAGCGGTGTTTCAAGACAGATGCTGATAGGTCTCGATGAGGGCCCTAATTTCTCTATGAGAAAGCTTGTAATTGAACCCGGGGGCGGCATTCCCGCTCATACAAGCGGCGCCGAGCATGAGCAGTATGTTCTTGGCGGCACGGCTAGGGTCGGAATCGGGGATCAGTCTAGCGCGTCAATCAACTTTGCACTAGCGCGACAATCTAGATGACACTCTGAGGAAGGTGTCTGAAACGGAAGGAGGGCGTAGCCCGACTGGAGTTTCAGACACCTTCCCTGGGAAAGAATTTCTTTCAGTGTTCATAGCTGATCTGGTAAAACCACCTGTTCATTTTCTTTGAACAGGAGGTATCAATGCCGGGTCAACACATAACCGATGAACAAAGGAGGAAATTCATGAAACTCATCACCGAAGAAAAACTCTCAGTAGAAGTTGCTGCCGCCAAGTCGGGCTTCAGCCGAAAAACAGGTTTCCGAATCAAAAAGGGGTCCCAAGCCCCCGCAGAGAAGAAAACCCCCCGAGGCAGACGTCGTCGGGACCCTCTTGAAGGCATCTGGGAGCCTCAGGTGCTCCCTATTCTCCGGAGTTCTCCCGGAATAAGGTCTTCTGCGGTGTATTATGAGCTTCTGCGCACCAATCCCAAGCTCGACCCGGGGGTTCGACGCACCCTTGAGAGGCGTATAAAGGCCTGGAGAGCCGAAAACGGCCCCGATAAAGAGGTCATATTCCGTCAGAACAAGGAAGCGGGACACCTGGGCATCTCGGATTTTACCAGGATGAGGAAACTTGAGGTCACCATAGGCAGAAGACAGTTTGACCACATGCTC
>JAJDUA010000002.1 GCA_022826905.1 Candidatus Dadabacteria bacterium | reverse complement strand
TCGTTCTCACCATCTGAAGATACCTCGTCTGATTCATCTCCTTCCTCCTTGCTATGAAAGGAGATAAATCTAATTGCCCACTTACCCTAAACCGGTCAACTCACGTGTTTAGAAACCGGTCATATAACGTACTCTCTACAGAACTGAAAATATCATCCGATTTTCAATTACCAACTCTCTCCTTTGTTGCAGCCTATTAAATTCACAGCTTAGATTGAACTAAACTTGACGCTATAATTCTCTTCACGAATATTAGTTTGGGTTAATTGAAAAAGCTGGTTGCAACTCTGACACATGTTCTCCGAGAACTGAGAAGTCAGTTTTATCTGAAATTGTTCTGAGGGAGTTTTTAATGAATTACGACATACAAATAACTGATAGCTTATTACGACATATTTCATCAATTCCAGAGAAAATACGAAAAAAGCTTTCTAGAGAAAGCAACAGACTTCGGTCAAATCCCGGAACCTCAGTTTCCCCAATAAAAAAATTGAACGGATGGAAAAATCTTTACCGGTTGCGACTGAATGAGTATAGAGCTGTCTATCACGTTGATGAAAAGTCTAAAACGGTCACGCTTCTACTTATTGAACATCGTAGTAAGGTATACGATCTGCTGGGACACGACCCAGACAAAAATCAGCCAACCAGCCGCATAATCGCTGATGAACAAGCTCAGAAGCTCCTTGAACACATACCCAGCCAAGAGGAATTCGCAAAAGCCTACGAGCAGACACTAAATGAACAGCCGTCTGTAAACTCTGAAGATACTGATTCGGCTCCACTTCCAAGTGAGTTCAATGATGAATTGCTTGACTCGCTTAATATCCCTTTGAACTATCGGCAGACTTTATTAAATTGCAAGACTAGAGAAGAGCTGCTCTTCTGTGGTATTCCAGACAAAGTTCTCGAAAAAATCATTGATTCGCTCTGGCCACCACGTATAGAAGAAGTAGCAAATGCTCCCAAGAGAGAACTACGCTCGGTCGAAGCGCTTGAAGAACTAGCTGAAGGCTCCCGTCCTCTTGAATCTTTCCTTCTAGTTCTTGATGAAACCCAAAAACCGCTTGCAAACAGATTCAAAACTGACGACGTCAAAGGACCATGGATAGTTAAGGGCGGACCCGGGTCTGGAAAATCAACAGTGGTACTCCACTGTATCATGAACCTGCTATGGAATCATCGAAGCCAGTTTGACTTTGAACGGAGACCACTTCGTATTCTCCTGACTACCTATACTAAGTCCCTCGTCAGAGCGTCACAACAGTTAATTGGCTTCATGGGCGGAGAAAAATTTAGAAATCAAGTAGAGATTGTACACGTAGACGAACTCGTAAAAAAACATCTGCCGTCAAATTGGACCTTAAGACCAATTTTTTATTCCTCAAGAAATACTGAGATCAATAACCTTTTGAGTAATGCAATCAGAATCTGTCAAACCAAGGACAAATCATTTCCCTTTGATGAAAACGATAAAGAATTTCTGTTTGAAGAAGTAGATGATCTGATAGGTGGCAATGAAATCCTTGATGCTGAGCAATATGCTTCATTTGAGCGAATCGGAATGGGTCGAAGACTTGGCAGGAATCAACGCAAACATGTATGGAGCTTCTGGGAAGTTTTTCAAAAAGAATTGACGAGTAAAAATCTTTGCACTCGCTCTCAACGCTTTGCCGTCGCGTTAAAGAATTCAAAACCGATTTACGATTATGTTTTCATAGACGAAGCTCAAGACATTCTTCCCATTGCATTGCGGATGTGTCTCAAACTAGTTAGCAACTCGAAAAATGTTTTCGTAACTGCTGATCGCAACCAGTCTATATATAACTCGGGATTTTCTTGGAAGCGCATTCAGGAAGATCTTGATTTCCGAGGACGCTCGACGATTTTTCAACGCAATTATCGCACGACACGTGAAATTATGGATGCTATACACCATATCCTTGACACTGATAAACAGATAGATGATGAAACACTGAATGAACAACACGTTCTCCAAGGAGAAATGCCCGATCTTTCCTATACCTCCGAAGAACAAGAACCTGAAATACTCAAAGAATGGATCCCTCGTTCTCTGCTTGAAGAACGAGTCGGTCTCGGGTGTGCAGCGATTCTGTGCCCAACAAACGCATACTGTGAAAAAATAGCTGACGTGCTTCCTAGCAAATTCAACGCAGTAGCCATGAAACCCGCTGAGGTAGATCTTACCCATAGGGGAATAAAGGTGATGACTATGCATGCTGCGAAAGGACTCCAGTTCCCTGTTGTCGCCGTAGTAGGACTTAAAAGAAACGAGATGCCTTGGAAAGTAAGAAGTGGTAGCGATGAAGATCAATCGGAAAGTGATCAAAAGTTACGCAGAACCTTCTTCGTAGCATGTAGCCGGGCCATGCGGCGCTTGCTGGTTGTTGGCAACCAATCCCAACCATCTCCTTTCCTCGAAGGATTCGACGAAGAAAATTGGAATGTCTTGTCAGAGTTATAAACTCGTTCGCAATTCCTGCAATGTCTTGAAACGTGTAAGTGGTAAGATAAGAGAAACTGGTCCACGCCGCTTCATATAAGAGAGGAAGCGGTATGTATGTCCTTATCCCCCCTGCCGGAGAGACAGATCACTATAATCTGCTCCGGGGACATAGAAGGAGCGATTTTGCGCACATGGGCTATTGCGTGGGCAGTTTCAAGCGCGGGGATTATTCCCTCTACTTCCGAGAGATAGGAAAACGCCGAGAGCGCCTCTTCATCCGTTACGGAGACGTAATCGACCTCGCCCGCGTCCTGAAAATACGAGTGCTCGGGACCCACACCTGGGTAATCAAGCCCGGCGGCTACGGAGTGAGCGCCCTGTACCTGGCCGTCTTCGCCCTGGAGCAGGTAGGTTTTGCTTCCGTGAAGGACCCCTACGGAGCCCGCGGTTATGGTGGCTGAATGCAGGCCGCTCTCAATGCCGTGGCCCGCCGCCTCCACCCCGATTTTTCTTACCCCGGGTTCTTTGATAAAAGGAAAGAAAAGACCCATGGCGTTTGAGCCTCCCCCGACGCAGGCAACAAGAGTGTCGGGGAGCCTTCCTTCCGCGGCAAGTATCTGCTCCATCGCCTCGCGTCCGATCACCGACTGAAAATCCCTTACCATCATCGGGTACGGATGTGGGCCGGCGACGCTTCCTATTATGTAGAAAGTGTTCCTGACGTTGGTGACCCAGTCTCTCATTGCCTCGTTCATGGCGTCCTTGAGCGTTTTCGTGCCCGAGACCACGGGTCTTACCTCGGCACCCAGAAGCTTCATGCGGAAAACGTTCAATTCCTGGCGTTTCGTGTCCTCCTCCCCCATGTATATAACGCACTCCTTGTTTAAAAGTGCGGCCACCGTGGCCGTGGCGACCCCGTGCTGTCCCGCCCCGGTCTCGGCTATTATCCTGTCCTTGCCCATCCTCCCGCAGAGAACCCCCTGACCTATCGTGTTGTTTATTTTGTGCGCCCCGGTGTGGGCAAGGTCCTCTCTTTTAAGGTAGATCTTGGCACCGCCGAGGCTCTCCGTCATCGCTCGGGCGTAGTAAAGCGGGGTGGGTCGTCCCACGTACTGCTTCAGGTGGTAATTGATCTCCTCATGGAAAGTCTTGTCCGCCGAAGCCTCCTCGTAGGCCCGCTGAAGCTCGGTCAGAGCCGGCATAAGGGTTTCTGAGACGTAGCGTCCGCCGAAATCTCCGAAATGACCTCCAGAGTCAGGATAGCTGTATTTCCGGTTAGTTTTACTCATAACTGGCGGCCTCCATGAACCCCTCAAGCTTAAGATGATCTTTTACCCCCGGGGAGCTTTCGACCCCGGAACTCACGTCAACTGCATAGGGACCCACCGCCCGTATGGCGTCGCGCACGTTATCCGGGTTAAGTCCTCCGGAGAGTATAACGAATTTATCCCCGAGTTTCCGGCCCGAGAGAACATCCCAAGAAAAATTCTCTCCCGTGCCTCCGTAGGCGTCGGGAGAGTAAGTATCGAAAAGAAAGGCGTCCGTATCGTATAGATTGACTGCTTCAAGACTGTCTGCGTCTTTTACCCTTATGGCCTTTATGTAGTCCTCCCCGAATGTGGAGCAGAACTCAGGTGTCTCGTCCCCATGGAACTGGTAGACGTCAAAACGCGCGATGTCCCTTGCCTCCCGCAGATAGTCCGCCCCGGCGTTTACGAAGACCCCTACCTTGGTTACAAACGGTGGGACCTTCCTTATTATCTCTCCCGCCTCCTCGGGCGCAACGAACCTGGGGCTTTTCTCATAGAAAACGAAACCGAGCGCCGAGGCTCCGAGCCGAACAGCACAGAGAGCGTCCTCTGAGTTGGTTATTCCGCACACCTTTACTCTTGTCATTTGCGGTTAATCCTAACCGATAAGAAGGGACTAATTAAAGAAGGGTTGAGGAACTTAGACACATTCCAAGGACATAGCGGAAGGGTTGATATGGTTGTATCAGGTCAGGTTTAATATTCTCTTGTGAATTATATGCTTGCTTGCCCAGACAATCTCGCCAGAAGCAGGGATGATTAGGTTTAGCGAATAGAAAGACTGCATACAGAACCGTGCCGGACAGTCTGGAGAAACCTAGTATAGCATCAGTTTAGTAGTGGCGGGTATTTGGGGCAGATGAGAGATTGTGGTAGAATCGGAGGAAAAAACAAGAGCTTGAGATTCGGCAGGCAATTCAAGGTGTCGTGTCTGCGCGTTGGTGGAACGATAG
>JAJDUA010000058.1 GCA_022826905.1 Candidatus Dadabacteria bacterium | reverse complement strand
ACGCTTTCCTTGATGTTTTTGTGAAGAAAAAAACGAGAAATCCAGGTGTCCGGTTTCAGCGAGAATTACTGTCCGAATTCAATGAGAATCGCTGTCCGGTTTCAGCGAGAATCGCTGTCCGGTTTCGATGAGAATACGCACTATGAGGAGGAAAAATCCCGAATTGACAGGGTTGACTGGAACGACATTGCAGTTGAAGCTTCAGGAGCAACCAAACAAGGTTATGATGTGGTCGTAGTGGATGAAACCCAAGATTTCTCAGCTAATCAGGTTCGCGCCATCATTTCTCATCTTAAAAAAGACCATACAACTACCTTCATAATCGATACTACGCAAAGAATATACCCTCAGGCGTTTCTGTGGAGGGAAGTGGGAATTGAATTTCGTCCCAACATGGTTTACACGCTTGGGTCTAATTACCGCAATACGGCGGAAATCGCACGATTCGCTGCCTCTCTTATGGAAAACCTCCCGAAAGAGGAGGACGGCATGTTGCCCGATCCATCAGCAAGTCAGCGCAATGGACCACTTCCTAGGGTAATAGCCGGGAGATATAGCTTGCAGATCAACTACATGCTCAAATATGTTCAAAATTTTCTAGACTCCGGCGATACCGTCGCAATTCTTCATCCAAAAGGCGGAGGGTGGTTTGATTACACCAGAGAAGTGTTGTGGAATCGCGACATAGCCTTCTGCGAGTTGACGCGACAACAGGACTGGCCCGAGGGACCAGAACAGGTTGCTCTGTCTACCATTTATTCGGCCAAAGGTCTTGAATTTGATCACGTGCTTCTGCCGGGGCTAAACCAAAAGACTACGCCCCATGGACAGGAAGATGGCGATGGAAAACTTGAATCGCTGCAGCGACTCGTAGCTATGGGTATCGGACGTGCTAAAAAGACCGTTTCCGTCGGATATAAACCCGGAGAACAATCTACCATTATAGATTTGCTGGACCCTGCAACCTATGAATTGGTAGAGGTGAACTGATGCCAATGGACAACCCCACACCCGCCCGCCCTAGAACACCCGAGGAGATAGCGCGTCTGCCTCAATGTCCTGACGTTGTAGAAGCGGCAATAGAACGGCAAATAACAAATATAGTTCACTTTACTACTATGAAAGGTGTTACAGGAATATTGGCCAAAAACATGGTGAGAAGCCGGGAACGACTTCCACACGACGAGTACTTGGAGCATGTATATAGCCCCAACGTGAATACCCGCAAGGATGAGAAGTGGCTGGATTACGTAAACCTCTCAATCACCCGCATAAATGACAACATGTTCGGCGCATCAGAACGATGGCACATAGACGAATACAATCCTTGGGCGGTACTGTCTTTTAAACCGGAAATTCTTGGACATCCCGGTGTTGTTTTCACCACGACAAACAACATTTACCCGGCATGTAGACGTGCCGAAGGTCTGTGCGGTTTTGAACAACTGTTTGCGGATTTTGTTCTTGGACGGCATAATACAAGACATAACCGGGACAGCAAGCCTGCCAATTGGCCTACCGATCGTCAGGCGGAAGTGCTTTATCCGGGTGAATTATCGTGTGATTATCTACAGCGAATTGATGTTCAGCTTGGGGAATCGGTAGATGCCGTTTGCGGCATCTTGGGCGGTCTCGGTTTACTTGGAAGAATAGAAGTGCGGCATGCACCGGAGGTATTTATATGAACTCCCTGTTTCCTGATAACGGAGCCCAAAAAACCGTAGAAATACCCAGCAACGGAAACATCAAAGATAGACCAAATGAACACGGCAACCGTATCCAGCGGTCGGCTCTTTGGGCTGCTTATGGCGACGCACTCGGATGGATCAGCGAGCTAACAGATTCCAAGGGGCTTGGAAAAAGAACCGGTGGTAAGCCACTTCGCGAACCCATCGTATGGAATCGCAGGGTCGGCGGTCGCTCAGGGGTGGTAGCAACACTTCCGCGTGGATGTTATTCAGATGATTCACAATTGCGTCTTGCAGTAAGTCGAGCTATCCGCTCAGATGGATTTGACGTGGAAGCCTTTGCAAAAGTGGAACTTCCTGTGTGGTTAAGCTACAGTCTCGGCGGAGGCCGGTCCACAATCGCAGCTGCAACCAATATGGCGAAAAAATCCAGACTGCAGTGGTTCAACAACACCTTTAAAGGATGGACTGAGTCAGGAGGAAATGGGGCTGCGATGCGCATTCAGCCGCACGTGTGGTCCGCACAGACGCCAAGTGAAGTGTCAAGTTTTCTCCCGGACATCGTGCGCAATGCGGTCTGCACTCATTCGCACCCGCATGGGCTCATGGGAGCGGTAATTCACGCACTATGCCTTGCCCATACTATGGTCCACGGACACTGTCCCCTACCGAAAGATCAGCTTAGATCTGTCGGGGTAGCAGAGAATCTTCTGCAGGAAATCATCGAAAACGACACGGACCTTTCATACTGGCGCATTGCCTATGAGAAAGATGCAGGAAGTTTTTCCGAGGCATGGAAGAAAACAGCAGATGAAACTAGGGAAGCTATTGCTTGTCTGGCAGACATTCATGTCGCCCGTGGGAGCGGGGAAGAACACTATAACCGCATCATTGAAAAGCTGCATCTCCGCGACCCGGCGAAGAGGGGCAGCGGGATGCTGACTGCGGTAGCCGCCGCAGGACTGGCACTGTGCGAGACACGACCGGACGAAACTGTACGAATTGCCGCAAACGCTCTAGGCACTGACACCGATACCATAGCAACAATGGCGGGTGCCATTGTCGGTGTGATGGCTGAAACCGATCCGCCAGCCGGTTCTGTGCTGGATGAGGATTTGCTCAGGTCAGATGCCGCCCGTCTGGCAGAAATTGCCGCAGGAGGCAAACCGTCGGACTATTTATATCCAGACCTGATGCACTGGTCAGCACCCAAGTCAAGATCCGACGCTTTGGTTCGCTTAGACGACGGAAGTCTAATCGTAGAGGGCCTAGGGCCGGTAGCAAAGCTTACCAGCAAACCTCTTTCGACGGGAAAAGGCAATTTCCAGTGGCAGTGGCTGAGACTTAAAACCGGCCAGACCCTGTTGATCAAGTACCGTAAAAGTTTCCTAACTCATTCAGGAAAAGTCGAAACAGTACCGCAACCGCACATGGATTCGCACAGAGAAAACAACGTGGAAGTATACCCCTCAAAGTCTGGAAAACATCTACCGAGCACAAAATCGGTTGACGGTCCGTGTCAAACTTTACCGAAATCTCCTTCGCGCACGTCTGGCAGACCGGAAAAACAGAAGAGTCTAAAAGAGGTACTGAGATATGTAGAAGAACATATCGACAGCGACGAGAAAATCGGAGCGGCCTTAAGGCGTGTAGCCAGCAAGGGAACGAAGGGTGAAGTTTTCGAGTTTACAGGAAAGCTCATAGATATTCTTTACCGAAAACAAACCGGTTCGCCTAAACGATAATACCCTTTGATAGTGGGGAGACTTGATATCTTCTGTGAACACTTCCCAACAGAGATCTCTGTATGCTGCGATGGAAATTAAGCTCAGGCGGTAGACGTTCCTGGTGGATTCTCCCTGAATTCCATAAGCCAAGGTCTCCCAAAGTCACAGAAAATCGTAAAAAAAACTCTTTAGCGCATGTTCGAGTGTACAATTACAATATAAAAGTACGGAAATTAGGATCTGGAAGAACTTGGGTAGCCCATATGCCCTAATCCACCCCGGCAAGGTAGTTAAGCACTTCTTTTTCCTTCTCCCGCATTGTCTCCCTTTCCTTTTTCTTCTTGTGGTCAAATCCGAGCAGATGCAGAACCGCATGGACTATAAGCAGACGCAGTTCTTCTTCAATCGTGATCTCAAGCTTCCGGGAGTGACGCAGGGCCGTCTGGTAGGATATCACTATATCGCCCAGAAGATCGGGGCTTACATCGCTTCTCTGCGGGAAGCAGAGAACATCCGTAGTCGCGTCAATCTGCCTGTAACGCCGGTTAAGTTCCCGCATGTCCACGTCGCTCACAAGCGAGACGCAGAGTTCGCTTCGGGCGGAGAGATCAAGATACGCAAGTATTCTTTCAACCAGGCGCACCAGGTCTTCCCTCCCCGGTCCGTCAATGAATTCCTCCCTGTCCATTATGGATATTTCCATTCTCACCCCTCCTTACAGGGCAGCGCCTGTCTCGCTTAGGCGAAAGAAAACCAGGGAAGTGTAATATGTACAGGGAAAGACGAATATCAGGCTGTCGAACCTGTCAAGCACCCCGCCGTGTCCGGGAATCAGGGAGCCGGAATCCTTTACCCCCGCCCCTCTCTTTATGGTGGATTCGAAAAGATCGCCGGCAACCGCGGCCGCGGCTATTATTACCGCGTAAAGAACCACCCAGAGAGTGGGAAGAGGGCTGCTGAAGACAATATTCACCACGAAGGCGCTTACGACCGAAACAAAGAATCCCCCGATGAGCCCCACCACGGTCTTGCCTGAACTTATGTGACTGGCAAGCTTCTTTTTCCCGAAGGCTTTTCCGAAGGAATACGCCCCAGCGTCGTTAAGAAAAGTGCAGGAAACCGCAAGCACGACGAGAAAAAAGCCGACGCCCTCGGGAGCCCCGTAAAACGAACCGTAATTCAGGGGGCCCTCGTCGCCCGAGATATTTCTCAGCAGCACCCCGTGGGCAAGCATCCAGCCGAAATATATAAGCGGCAGAAGGGTCATGCCGAGGTCTCGCAGGCAGTCACTGAAATCCTTTTTGCGGAACTCAAGTATTATGGAAAGAAATATCAAAAAGGTGAAAAAAAGACTCATGAGCAGGAAGTCGAAAAATGCGCTCACGATCAGAAGCAGGGAGATAACCGTTATGTAAGTTCTTCTCCACTTCCGGATATCCGGGCCCGCAAGCGCGAAGAACTCAACGGAGCAAAGAGCCGTAACCAGGCACACAAAAGCGAGATAATAAACTCCCCCGTGGTAGAATATGAGAAGAAGTATCGGTACGGCAACGACGGCCGTGGCGATTCTCGTGATCAGGTTTCTGCTTTCTTCCATGCTGCGTCACACTTACTTGGAATCGCATAAAAATTAAACGATAGAGGAATCAATGCAAATAACGCCGCTTTACCCGGACACCGCCCGCCCGATGAAAATTCTCGTGCTCGCCTCGGGCAGAGGAACGAATTTCGAGAAAATACACTCAAGACAGATGGAACTTGAGCAAAGCGGCCAAATAAACTGCGGAACCATAGAGCATGTCTTCTCAAACGACCCCGAGGCCCCGGTTCTCGCAAAGGCGAAAGCGCTCAAGATCGAGACCTCTTCCATAAGTTCCGAGAAGTTCTTCGCGGATATTGGAAAGCCCCCTTCGGATGAAGGTGGACGGGTTCTTTACGATTCGGCAGTGATTTCTCTTATTGAAGAGGCTCTTGAGCCCGATATCGTGGTACTGGCCGGATACAGGAGAAGGCTCAGCCGTCTGTTCACCGAAAGGTTCGCAAACAGGATCTTAAACCTCTACCCCGGGGACACAACCAAGGATTACCTCGTAAGAGGAAAAAGCGCATGCGTCCAGGCACTGGAGAACGGCGAAAAAACCATAAGATGCACCGTCTATATTGAAAACGACCCCGAAACAAGGTTCGGGACCGTGGTTGCCCAGTCGGCCGACATATCGCTTGAGGGCTTTGGTACCGCTGACGGAGCGGCAATGGAAGAGAAAATCAGAGAACAGGGAGAATGGAAGCTGTTTCCCTTCGTGGTCCATGATCTGATCGCAAACGGAAGGGTAGCGATTGACGGGGAAAACAACATCTACGTTGACGGTCGATGGACAGGTGAAAGCGGTTTTTTGCTCTCGCCCTGAGATTACGTACTTCCGTCCCTCAGTCCCTTAAGAAGCTCAATGTCCCCTGACACCTCGGAAGGTGGCATTTCCACTATCATGTCGAGATTTTCGAAAAACGGGTTCCCGATCATAGAGCTGAAGCACTCGATCCCTATTTTCCCCTCTCCTATATGTTCGTGGCGGTCCTTGCTTGAGTTAAACTCGGCCTTGGAATCATTTGCGTGAACAAGTTTCACGGTCCCGGGAGCAAACGCGACGCCGAAGCGCCCTACCAGTTCCTCCACGCCCTCGCGGGTCCTTATATCGTATCCGGAGGCAAACATGTGGGCGGTATCTATGCAGACTCCAAGATCGTCATACGCAACGCGCTTAAGTATTAGGGAAATCTCCTCGAAGCTAGCTCCTATGGTGTACCCCTGTCCCGCCGTGTTCTCAAGCAGAAGCTGCGTCGTGCCGCTGTAGCCGTCAAGAACCCTCAAAATGGAGTCAACCACATTCTCCACCGCCACGTCTCTATCAAGCCCCTTTGCGCTTCCTATGTGGGTCATCATGTATCTAGCCCCCAGGGCGCTTGATCTCTCAAGCTCCTCCCTCACCAGAGCCACGCTTTTTTCCCTCAGGTCCTCTTTTCCGGAAGCCAGGTTTATGAAATAAGGAGTGTGAACGTAGTAATCGCTTAAAGAAGCCTCGGAGCAGTTAAGAAAAAAGGCTTCGAGCAGGCGATCCCCAAGCTCCGGGGGACTGCCGCCCCTCGGCGAACGGGTGAACATCTGAAAACATTCGCATCCAAGCTGTCTAGCCCTAAGCGGGGCATTCTCAATCCCGCCGGCTATTGAAACATGCGCTCCGAATTTCATCGCGGTTTGACCTCGTTTGACAAATTCACCCCGTAAATATAACTTGAATGCAGGTTTACAAGGAGTGGTGGATTGACCCCTACAAAAGCTTTTGTAACCAAGGGTGTAGGCAAGCACAAGAAAAAGCTCTCAAGCTTTGAGCTTGCTTTAAGGGACGCAGGCATAGCTCAGTTCAATCTGGTCAAGGTGTCAAGCATATTTCCCCCGGGCTGTCAGCTCGTAAGCAGAAAGCAGGGACTCACCATGCTCTCCCCCGGGCAGATAGCGTTTGTGGTAATGAGCGAGAATTCCACAAACGAGCCCAGCAGGCTCATCGCCGCGTCCACCGGCCTTGCGGTCCCGAAAGATAAGACGCGCTACGGGTACATCTCGGAACACCACAGCTACGGGCAGAAAGAGACCCTCGCTGGGGAATACGCGGAGGATCTTGCCGCCTACATGCTCGCTACCACCCTTAACGCTCCCTTTGATCCCGATAAAAGTTACGACGAGCAGAAAGACATATGGGAGATAAGCGGGCACAAGGTAAAAAGCAGAAACGTAACGCAGACCGCCGTGGGAGATAAAAACGGACTCTGGACAACGGTTCTTACCGCAGTGGTTTTCTGCTCCTATCAGACAAAGACGATCAGCTAGCTCCCATTCCCCTCAAGAGAGTAGAATCTTCCGAATGTCGGATCCCCGGTTTCACCTGACCGTCGACTGTGATCTCAGGGCTTTTCCAGATCTGGAATTGAATTCTCGCCGCCGTGATGTAATTTTTCCATAATCCATTGATTTTCGATATCAAAGAAGATAAAATGCTAAAATTCGATATATCTGAGGTTTATATATCATGTTTCGATATCTATAAAGGATTTTCGAGCAATGCGAATACAGAATCTGACAGCGCATTTCTTTCAGGGCAACATCCTGCCGCAAGAAACAGAAATGGTAGGCTGGTCCGCCCTTGTTCACTCGCTCGGCGTCGCCGCGCCAGTTCGCAACCCTTCCTGCGTTTCGCAAAAGTATATTCTCGGAAGTAAACGGACCGACGGTACGTGGAATATTTACGACAAGAGATATCGCCCTGAATCTACGCTTGAAGGACACCTGACCTTCGCAATACGTCATGAGACGATTGATCTTCTGGTCCTCAAAAGAATTCTCCAGGCGGTTCCCGAGACCGCGCTTATTGAAATGATCCGCGCTAAACCAATAGGGACCACCGCACGGAAGATATGGTTTTTCTTTGAAACTTTGACCGGCAAGCGTCTTGACATCCCAGACGCACCTGCGGTTAAAGCCGTCGACGCCCTCGACCCAAGCCGCTACTATACGGGCGGGAATCTGATTTCACGACGACACCGAGTCCGCGACAACCTTCTGGGCACAGGGGAGCTGTGTCCTGTCATAAGGCGAACTCCAAAACTCGAAAAAATGATTGCTCTTGATCTCCCGGCAAAGACGCGGGATACAATCGGAAAGGCCAGCGCACAACTCATCGCGCACGCCGCGAACTTCGTACTGCTCGAAGACAGCCGGGCGAGCTTTGAGATTGAAGGAGAACATCCGCCGGTTAACCGGCTCGAGCGGTGGGGGCATGCGGTTATGGAAGCGGGGAAAAGACCCCTCCGCCAAGCGGAAATTTACCACCTCCACAACATCCTGTTCGGCAGCGACCGATCAAAAACCACGGGATACAGAACCGAAGAGGTTTTTCTCGGCCGTCGCAACCGCAACTACGAGCCCCTGCCCGAGTTTATCGGTGCGCGCCGCAACGACGTTGAACGCATGATGACCGCACTTAATGAATGCGGAGATCGTCTGCGCAACTCGGGCATCAACCCCGTTCTCCATGCTGCATGCGTGGCGTTCGGGTTTGTATATATCCATCCGTTTACCGACGGGAACGGACGCCTGCACCGCTGCCTGATTCACCAGATACTCGCGGAGCGCGGATTTACGCCTCCGCAGATGGTGTTCCCTGTTTCATCCGTAATGCTGAACCGTATAGATGACTACGGAGCTACATTGAAGACGCATTCCGGCCCCCTGATGCAGTTCATAGCCTGGAGGGCGCTGCCGAACGGCAATGTGGAGGTCACAAACGATACCTCGGATCTCTACCGCTATTACGACTGCACAAACGAAGCGGAATTTCTCTACGACTGCATTCTGCAGACGATAGAATTCGACCTGCCGCGCGAAATCGACTACCTCAAGCGCCACGATGCCGTCGTGAAACGGATCATAAACGCCTTTGATGTGCCGAACCGGACAGCGGAAGATATCATTATGCTCATTCGTCGCAACGGGGGCGTCTTTCCCAAGAAACGCCGCAAAAAAGAATTTCCGGAGCTTACCGAAAGCCAAATTGCTGCACTTGAAGCCATAGTGGCGGAGGGATTTGACGGTTTCGACCAAGAGTGAGCCCGCTTGAATTCAGGCCGGTTTTTCCATACTGCCCTACGGTAGATCAGCTCGAGTGGCTTCTTTTATAAGTTCGCGGGCAACTTCAAAAGTCTTTTCAGACACGCTTTTTCCGGCAAGCATCCTGCCGATTTCCATTACTCTCTCCTCTTCACTGAGGGCATCCACCGAGACATCCGTTTCACTTTCGCTGGATTCCTTCGCCACAAGCAGGTGGGTGTCAGCGAATTTCGCAACCTGAGGGAGGTGCGTTATGCACACTACCTGGCTCTGGTCCGAGAGGTTCTTTATCTTCCTCCCTATGCTCTCGGCCACGACTCCCCCTATCCCGGCATCCACTTCGTCGAATATGAAGATAGAGCCTGAATCGCCGGTGGAAACGAAGCTTTTAAGCAGAAGCATTATTCTCGAGAGCTCTCCGCCGGAAGCGACCCTGTTAACGGGCCTCGGGGCCTGGCCCGGGTTGGCTGAGAAAAGAAACTGCACGCTGTCGCGGCCGTCTCCCGAGAGATCCTTTTCTGAGAATTCCACCTCGAAACGGGCGTTTTTAAGCCCCACGGACTCTGCCTGCCCGGAGAAAAGATCCTGAAGCCGCCCGGCTCCCGCTTTTCTTGCGGCCGATATTGAAGAGGCAAGAGCGGAAACCTTCTCCCGCAGGGAATCCCTTCTCCGCTCGATTTCCTCAAGCATAGAAGCCGAATTCTCAAGGCCTTCGAGTTCGGATTCGATCTCGTGCCGCTTTTTTATTATCTCCTCGATCGAGTCCCCGTGCTTTCTCTTGAGCCTGGCTATCTCTTCAAGCCTTGAGAGCACCTCCTCAAGCCTCTCTGGGTTATGCTCAATCTTCCCCGCGAATTCACTCAGACCGTAGAAAACATCCTCGGTTTCTATGAGTATGGCCGCAATCCTGTCGCGAAGCTCCCCGAGAGATGAATCAAGATCAGAAACCTCCTCAAGGTGCGAGAGGGCCTGCTTGAGAAAGCCGATCGCCGAGCTCTCCCCCTCGTACACAAGCCCGGTCGCGCTTGCGAGCGAAGATGAAAACCTCTCTGAGTTCTCAAGCCTCACTCTCTCCGCCTCAAGCTCTGAATCCTCATTCGGCGCAGGGGAAACCTTTTTTATCTCTTCGGCCTGGAACCTGAGATAATCCTCTTTTTCCGTCCCCTCCCGTTCTTTTTTCCTGAGAGCCTCAAGTTCATTCTCCACGAGCACAAGTTCGGCGTAGGAAACCTTGTATCCAGAGACTTCATGTTCAAGTTGAGAAAAAGCGTCTATATAACTTAGATAATTGCTTTTCTTAAGAAGGCTCTGGTGTTCATGCTGACCGAACATGTTAACAAGTCCGTCCGTTACCCCGGAGAGTGTCCCGAGCGTCGCTATCGAACCGTTTATATAAATCCTGTTCCTTCCGCCCGGGTTAAAAACCCTTTTTATGACGAGCTCGCCTTCTCCCTCCCCGATACCGAACCGCTCGAGTTTCTCCCCGATGCCGCAGTCGCACGGAACTTCGAAAAGAGCTTCCACCGATGTCTGCTCGTTGTCCGATTTAGCGTGGTCAGCCGTAAACTTGTCACCGAGGATTATGTTTATAGCGTCAACAATCAGGGATTTCCCGGTGCCCGTCTCCCCGGTAATTATGTTCAGGTTTGCCCCGAAACTGATGGAAATTTCGTCTATTATGGCGAAATTCTTAAGCCTGAGCTCAACAAGCATCTGTCTTTAAAGCCCCCTGCCATACCCTCGCGGAACCGGGCGGTCCCGCGAAATTTCCCCAAGCCCCCGAAAGTTCAGCCCCTTACCTGGCCGTTCCCTCTTACCACGAATTTAGAAGTGGTCAGTTCCTCAAGCCCCATGGGACCGAACGCGTGCAGCTTTGAAGTGCTTATGCCGATTTCGGCGCCAAGGCCCAGCTGGAAACCGTCATTGAACCTGGTCGACGTATTGACCATGACCGCGGAGGAATCCACTTCTTTTACGAATTTCTCAGAATTTTCAGAATGTTCAGTAACTATGGCGTCCGTATGCATGGAGCCATAGGTCTGTATATGCTCTATAGCCTCTTCAATCGTCGCGACGACCCTTACGTTAAGGACAAGGTCAAGATACTCCTCGTACCAGTCCTCTTCCGTTGCCGGAGCCACGTCGGGAAGAAGCTCCCTCGTGTTCTCGCAGCCCTTTATGCTTACCCCTTCTCCCTCAAGCCTCCTTATCGCTGCGGGCAGGAAGTCACCCGCCACTGAGGAGTGCACAAGCATTGTCTCCATCGAGTTGCACACCCCCGGTCTCTGGACTTTTGCGTTCCGGCAGATTTCCTCGGCCATCCCGAGGTCGGCATGCTCATCCACGTAAACGTGGCAGACCCCCTTGTAGTGCTTGAGAACCGGAATCCGGGAGTTCTCCGCGACAAACCTTATAAGCCCCTCCCCTCCCCTCGGGATAATGAGATCTATCTTGTCCTCAAGCTTAAGCATCTCGGTCACGACCTCCCTGTCGGCGACCGGGACGACCTGGGCCGTGTAGGGAGAGAGACCGCTTTGGGAGAGTGAATCGGCCATAAGCCGGGAAATGGCGAGGTTCGATCTTATCGTTTCCGAGCCGCCGCGGAGAATTACGGAATTCCCGGACTTAACGCAGAGCCCGGCGGCGTCGGCCGTAACACCAGGCCTTGACTCATAGATAATCCCTATGACTCCCAGGGGGATTCTTTTTTTCTCAACGGAAATCCCGTTTGGCCTATCCCACTTAGCCGATATCTTGCCCACGGGGTCGGGAAGCTCCGCCACCTCGCGCAGCCCGTCGGCCAGGGAGCTTATCCTCGAGGGGTTAAGCCTCAGGCGGTCCACAAGGGCAGTGGAAAGACCTTTTTCCTCGGCGTCCGAGACATCTTTTGCGTTCTCAGACAGCAGGCCGTCTGTTTCAGCTACCAGAAGATCCGCGAAGCGCAGAAGAAAATCGTTTTTCTTGGAAGACGGGGCGGAAGCCAGGGTTCTTGAGGCTTTTCTTGAATTCTCCGCAATGCCGCTTATCAGCTGAGCTGGGCTCATCGAGTCAGAAGCCCCCGATTCATTGTTTGAAGCAGACATCTTTGTTTCCGAGAAAAACCTTAACGCAATTCTATTATTATGATCTATAAACGCGAATAAACGAAGCGGCCAGGCAGAGACGGCCCCCGGGCTTCCCTTATCCCATGTTCACCGCGTCGCGAGCGATCAGGTAATCGAGTATCTGCTGCTTGCACTCCTCGATCGAGTGTTTCTCAGTGTCAACCACGATTTCCGGGTCAGAAGGCTCCTCGTACGGATCGTCAATCCCCGTGAATCCCTTTATAACCCCCTCTCTTGCCTTCTTGTAGAGCCCCTTTACGTCCCGCTGCTCGCACTGCGCAACGGAGCAGTCGACGAATACCTCGACGAATTCCCCTTCCTCCACAAGCTCCCTTATGGCGTCACGGTCGGCGCGGTAGGGAGAAACAAAGGCGGAGAGGACGAGAACTCCCGCGTCCATGAAAAGTTTCGACACCTCCCCTATTCTCCTTATATTCTCCTCGCGGTCCTCGGCGGAAAAACCAAGGTCCTTGCAGAGACCCATTCTGACATTGTCCCCGTCCAGTATGTAGGTGCGGTGGTTTCGCTGTATGAGTTCTTTTTCGATTTCATTTGCAAGAGTGGATTTCCCGGAGCTCGGAAGTCCGGTGAACCATAGAATCAAAGAACCGTGGCCGTTCAGCCTTCTTCTGTCCTCTTTAGTGATTTCATGCTGATGAGGAATAACAAACCTTTCCATTCGTGTTGCCTCCAAGATTGTAAGATGTGGATATGATTGAAAAAAGAGAAGGAAAAGCAGATTAAGACAGTCAAGTTTTTCGTGCTGATTCCTCTTTCTTCCCAAAGCTCTTGGGGCAACATTATACAGCACGGAAACAAGGGTTGTCCACACAAGCAGGGATTCGCTTAATCAGAGAGAAAATCCATCGAGATCAGACGGCGCTTCTGTCTTCGCAAGCTTTTGGATGAAATTGCGAAAATCAGGGTCCCCAGAAGCAAAAACGGGTCAAGTACCCCGCCCCGAGGCATATTCCCCACCTGTTCTTCCGCGGCAACCGCGCATCCGCCGCCGTCCGGCCCTCTTTCCTCACCCGTCGGCAACGCGGAACCCGGAGAAGGGGTATCCGGTTCCGGATCATTATCCCGGTTGGTCAAGGACACGTCATCAGGATCGAAGCCGTCATAGAACCTGTCCCGGCTCCGCGCCCGCTCAAGCACGATAACGTAGGGGCTGGCACCATCCTCATCACTGTCATTGACGCCGGTTACCGTCACGGTCTTCGCAACCTCCCAGTCGTCCGGAGTGAACTCAAGCGTCTGAGTATCGAGCGTTCCCTCAGACGGATCGCTGCTTCGCAGGGGAATTACAACCTCGCTTATCGGTTCTGACTCAAGCTTCACCCGAAATGCAGCCTCCCCGCCCCCTTCGGTGGTCACAAGTCCCGAAGTCGGCGTAACGCTTATTCCGGTCGGCACGCAGGAAGGCGGAAAGTCTTCATCGTTGACTTCCCAGCCCATGTCCTTCAGCATGGCAAGACTCAGGTCCATGTCCACTGGATAGGGGTAGAGATATTCCATAACATCCTCCGCGTCCGTATGAACATGGGTTATGGAACTGCCCTCCTCAAAAGTCTGGGGAGCGTAGAGTTGCGGTTTTCCATCCGGAGCTACGCCGGCAGATTTAAGTTCGGCCATGCGCTGTCCGTAACTGCACGAACTCTCCCCTCCGGGCCGCGCGGTTCCGTCCCACAAAAGACCGGTGTTCGAAGTAATAGCCCGCTCCCTGTCCTGGGGCCCGAGATCAACGATAAATTCACCGTCTTCCTCCGAATACATCTGTACGTCGTAGATTCTCTGCCACTCCGGCACATCAAGGGAAGAACTCTGGGTTCCGCCCGTCACGTCAAGGGTCACACTGGGAAAAGAACCATCTTCATTAAGGGAAGAGTGAAACCCTAGCCCGTGAATAATTTCGTGCACGACGATGGCACCGAAATTTATTAAAAACGGCGGCGCTTCCCCGTGAAAACCGTAGTAGAAATTCAAGTTCCTTGAGAACTGCACTATAAAATGAACCGCCGATTCATCTATTAAAGCCCTTCCCGCAATTTTCTCCGCAAGTGCCGACGGGTACGCTATGTGCAGCAGCTCTTCGGGACCGAAGCTTATTACAGGACTCCCCATATAGGCCTTGGCAACCGTGTCCTCGTTTTCAAAAGATCTGAACGACACCTCGACCCGGATGACGTTCGAACCCGGCAATCTCTGTTCAAGCAAACCGGCGGCGTGCTCAAAGGCGTTTCTCCTCGCCTCCCCAAGCGTGCTCGCGTTATTGCCGTTATCGACGAGCAGCGCCCTTTGCTCCTCCGTCAACCCGGTCGTATCCCTAAACCCGACTCCGGGAGCGTCAGCGTATACAGCCTCGATCGTAACCGTGCCGCTATAGGAAACCGCGGGAAAAACGGTCAACAGAAAAAAAAGAAGCCCGACGGAAAAGTTATTCACTTCGCTTTGCTTAATGACGTGTAGTTGCGAGTTCACCCTCATAATCATCAGGACCAAGCGATACCAGAATAACCTAGAAAACCGGCCCGTTCCAGAGCGCGGCTGCGAATCCGGCATGAAAACCATGCGGCACTTGATTCTTCATACCGTAATAATTAGAATCTAGTTCCGAAACCAAGAGCGGAATTACCCGTTGCAAGGTTTCGCTTAACGGCCGGAATCTGGTTTTCCGGAGTTGCTTATGGCTTCCGAAGTTAAAAACAAGCTTGTGAGTTTCAGGATTCCCGAAAGTGACTATGACTACGTATGCTCCACCGCCGACAGCAAGGACATAAGCTCAAGCGAATTTATAAGAATAGCGATAGAAAAGACCCGGGAAGGCGATAATGAACCGACCAGGTCAGAGATAATCGCTTACATAAGAAACCTGAGCGCTTCTGAGAGAAACGAGATCTTAGACAAGGCGGAAGGCACCCGGAAAAGAAGAATAAGGTCTTTCATAAACGACGCGATCTCGGAGAAACCCGGCATTAAGGGAAAAGAGCTCTGCGAAATGGTGAGCAGGGAGTTTGACCTGCCGATCACCCTTGATCTAAAGCACAAGGTGTATCTGAGAATAAAAAGCCGAAGGAGAAGGAAGAACCTGGTAGGGAAGCTTGAGAAGGAATACTAGATACACGGTACCGAGTCCCCCTGAAGCGGCGCATCCCGTTTTAGCTCCCGCCGCAAAGTCAATACTCAAACAGGCATTTCAATCACATACAAACGGAGGCAGAAGATGGAAAGAACATTGTCAATAGTAAAACCCGACGGAGTCGGAGCGAACCTGATAGGTGAGGTTCTGAGGAGGTTCGAGGAGAAGGGGATAAGCGTCGCGGCGCTCAGGATGATACACCTCTCAAAGAAACAGGCTGAGGGGTTCTACCACGTGCACAGGGAAAGACCCTTTTTCTCAAGCTTGACGGACTTCATGTCCTCGGGTCCGTGCGTGGTAATGGTTCTTGAGGGAGAGGATGCCATCTCGAGGGTAAGGGCAATCATGGGCGCCACGAACCCGGAGGAAGCGGATCCCGGGACCATAAGAAAGGATTTTGCCTCCGGCATAGAAAAAAACGTAGTGCACGGGTCAGATTCTCCGGAATCGGCCGCTTATGAGATAGGATATTTCTTTAACCAGCTTGAGATAAACAGCCGATAGGGTCCCACGCGCAGACCGTCTCGGCCAGGGAGAAAAAGCAGGTCGTGCCTTCTGAGAAAAGCATCGACATTAATCCGGTCACCGTACTTAAAAGCACGCAGACCCTTTTGATCGAAGACTTTATCGAGGAGCTTAAAAAAGAGATCTCAAGCGGTTCTCCCAAGCTGCTGGTTGAAAACAGGAATCTCGACGACACGTCCCTTCAGGAAATACTCGAGGACGCAAGGACGCTTCCCATGTTCCACGAGAAAAAACTGATCGTGGCCAAGGGATATGACGGCCTTAAGAAAGACGATCTTGAGTTGCTAAACGAATACTCAGGGGCCCCGGCCTCTTCCTCCGTGCTTGTCCTGCTCTCGGGGGAATCCCGGAAAGCCAAGACAAAGCCCGCAAGAGGCATAAAGCTTGTCGATCTTGACGGCGGGAGCAACCCCGAGCGGGAAATAAGGCGCCTCGGCGAGAGACTCGGGATATCCCTTACTCCCGGGGCGGTGGGTTTCGTGAAAACCATGCTCGGCGAGGACATGAACCTGGTAAAGAACGAGCTTGGGAAGATATCCCTTTATGTTGACGGGAAAAAACCCGTGGGCGAGAAGGAGTTAAGGGGGCTTATTGAGAAACGCAGCACCGAGAACGTGTTTTCCCTCTCGACCGCGCTTTCAAACAGGGACCTCAGGGGTTCTCTCAGGATACTTAGGGAACTTGAGAGAAACAGGGAGGATCCCCTCTCCATACTCTACATGATAGCCTGGAGGTTCCGCCAGATATTCAAGGTCTCGCAGTTTCTTCGGGAAGGGAAATCTGATGAAGCCATCGCGAAGGCCATAAAAACCTCCCGCGGGGCTGTCTTTTACCTTAAAAAGAGCGTGCGCAACTTCAGGGAGAACGACCTCGGCAGGATACTGGGTCTTATAGAGGAAACGGACTTCGGAATCAAAAACAGTTCCGGGAACAATTACATACTTCTTGAGAAACTTCTTCTGGGAATCTGCGCGCGGGAAACCTAGGAGCCAGTGCTCTGGTTGAGGTCCGAAAGCTTCTTTGAGAACCTCGATACGTATCTTGAGGCTTTTTTCTTGTGTATAACCCCTTTTGTGGCGGCCTTGTCGGTAAGGGCAACCAGTTCCTTGAGAAGAGCCTGGGATTTCTCGAGATCCTCGCTTCCAACAGCTTCTGAGTAACGCTTTATCTTGGTTTTAAGAGTGGACGTCACGAACCTGTTTCTCTCTCGTCTTTTCAGGTTCTGGCGATGCTTTTTCTGCGCCGATTTTGTTCTAAGGCTCATAAAAATCCTCCGGGGTTTAAAAATGAAGGTTGAATTCTACATCTTCTCCCCGCATTGTCAATAAAGACGGTGGGGAATAACATATAATGCTAGCCAAGGGTTCTGCGAAAAGAGTAGTGGGGAAAAGATGAAACAGTTAGATTAAAGGAGAGCTTTAGGAAGGTATTATTATAGAGATAAATCCAAAAACAAAAGAATCTTTAACCAGTCCAGATATTACACGTCACTTCCGTGAAGCTTTGCCCGGACGTCTTTTCATAATGTGAGTGCTTGCTCCGTATATGCCTTCTGCCGCTTCCATAATGGTCTCGGTCAGGGTCGGGTGAGGATGTATGGAAAAAGCTATATCCTCCGCAGTCGCACCCATTTCAATTGCCAGTACGGATTCAGATATTAACTCCCCCGCCTGCGGTCCGACAATTCCGACGCCGATCACCCTCCCGGTTCCCTTATGGGTTATCAGCTTCGTCAGACCATCGGTCCTGTTAAGCGTAAGGGCCCTGCCCGAGGCCGCCCACGGAAACTTAGACACATCCACTTCCATCCCCGATTCCCTGGCCTCGCTTTCGGTAACCCCGCACCAAGCGATTTCGGGATCGGTAAAGATTACCGCCGGAACAGCTCTTGGGTCATACTGGGTCTTGGCCCCGGTTATAACCTCTGCCACGATCTTGGCTTCATACGTCGCCTTGTGGGCAAGCATGGGTTCCCCTGCAACGTCCCCAATTGCGAAAATCGCCGGGTCGGCTGTTTTTCTCTGTGAGTCCGTCTCTATAAAGCCTTTACCGTCCACCCCGACCCGGGTGTTCTCAAGGCCGAGGCCTTCTGTGTACGGCACCCTTCCGACCGAGATCAAAACCTTTTCATATTTCTCCTGAAAGGTTTTCCCATCGGCTTCAAATGAAACTTGAACTTCGTTATCTAACTCACTTATAGAAATCAGCTTTGTTTCAAGCATTATGGAGTGGAATTTCTGATCGAGCCTCTTTTTTAGAACCCTCGCAAGGTCTCTGTCGACTCCCTGTACGATCCCGGGAAGCATCTCTACAACCGTGACCTCCGTGCCCAAAGAGGAAAAAAACGTTCCAAGCTCAAGGCCTATGTAGCCTCCGCCCACAACAAGCAGGCTCTTGGGGATTTCTCCCATGGAGAGGGCGCCGTCGGAATCAACCACGTTCGGGGAACCGAAATCCACTCCTGGGATCCTCCTCGAGACAGAACCCGTGGAGATAATAGCGTTTTCGAACACAACTTCCCGCTCCTCTCCCGAAGCCGTTACGACACGGAGGGTGCTTGAAGAGGTAAAAGACGCCCTTCCCCGCAGGTAATTTACCTTCCTTGCCTTAACAAGCGTGCGAAGCCCGCCCGTCAGCTTGGAGACCACCTCGTCTTTCCACGAAAAAAGCTTGCCGGGGTCTATCTTCGGTTCCCCGTAGCTAAGGCCGAAATCCACGGCGTCCCTTGCTTCCTCGGCCACTTTTGCCGCGTGAAGAAGGGCCTTTGAAGGTATGCATCCCCTGTAGAGACAGACCCCTCCGGGGTTAAGCTCGGGATCTATAAGGGTGACTTTCTTTCCCTTGTCGGCGAGGGCAAACGCCGCGGGATATCCTCCCGGACCCGCCCCTATTACCGCCACTTCAGTTGTTATTCTCTCCATCGTCTGCTACACCGCCTGCTCAAATATGCTCTCGGGAGAGCGCTCAAGCATCTCGCAGAGCCATCTAAGGAACCTGGCCGCCTCCGCCCCGTCTATAATCCTGTGGTCGTAGGAAAGCGAAAGCGGAAGCATGAATCTCGGCACAAACTCCCCGTCTACATACGCGGGCTCAAAGGAGGATCTCGATACTCCCAGTATGGCCACCTCGGGCGGATTTAGAATCGGGGTGAAGAATATTCCCCCTATTCCCCCCAGGTTTGTTATGGTGAAGGAACCTCCCTGAAGCCTGTCGGCGGAGAGCCTCTTCTCCCTTGCCCGGGAAGAAATATCGGTTAATTCAACGGATACCTGCGTTATGTCCTTTTTGTCGACATCCCTTATTACCGGGACAAGAAGTCCCCTTTCCGTATCCACCGCGACCCCTATGTTCACGTATTTTTTGTAAACGATCGTGCGGCTGCCCATATGTATGCTTGAATTGAACTTGGGGAACTCAGAAAGCGCCCGGGAAAGGGCCTTTACCAGAATCGCGGTTACTGTAAGGTTCCCCCCGGCTTCAGCCACCTTCTCCCTGTTAAGTTTTCTAAGCTCCTCAAGCCGGGTGGCGTCCGCCTTGTCAAACTGCGTTACATGCGGGGCTGCCCACGCCTGGCTGAGGCGCTCGGCCGTAAGCTTCCTGACGGTCGAGAAACTCTCAGTAACCGTCTCTCCCCATCTTGAAAAATCGGGAAGATCAGGTTCTGCAGGCGCCGCCACCTGGGCCGAGGAAGCGGACCTTATTATGGCCTTTGCGTGGGCCTTCACGTCTTTTTCAAGGATTCTCCCGCGGGGACCTGTCCCCGAAATGGAACCGAGCGAAACTCCAAGCTCCCTCGCAAGACGCCTCACAGAAGGCGCCGCGGCCACCTTGAGGGGGCCAGACTGTGCCGCGCTGTCTGCGCGCGGGGCTCTCGGTTGAGAAGGCTCTTTTTCTTCCTTTGAGGGCTTTACTTCTTGGGCGGGTTTTTCCGTTGCGGGGCTTTTCCCTTCTGCCTCATCCACCGCGGCCGAAGCGTCGGGTTCTTTTGAAGCGGCTTCCTCGCCCTCCGAGTCGCCCTCTATCCTTACCAAGACCTCGTTTATCGTCACGGTGTCCCCGGCGCTTACAAGGACGTCCGTAACCGTCCCGTCGGTAGGGGAAGGTATCTCAACCGCGGCCTTGTCAGTTTCCACTTCAAGCAGGGGCTGCTCAAACAAGACCCTGTCTCCGGGCGCGACGAGAACCTCTATCACCTGCCCGGATTCGATTCCTTCTCCAAGTTCGGGAAGCCTGAACTCTATCAATTCACGTTCCTCGTCATGTGACCGAGGGGCTTGGCTTCCCCCGGTCAATTCCAAATTCACTTATCGCCTCGTTTAGGGTTTTCTCATTAATCCTTCCTTCCCTGAAAAGCTCATAGAGGGCCGTAACTGCGATGTGGCGGTAGTCGACCTCGAAAAAGTCGCGAAGCGCCTCGCGGGTGTCGCTTCTTCCGAACCCGTCAGTTCCAAGGGAAACAAGGGACCTAGGGAAATGGGTGGAAACAGACTCAGGAAGGCTTTTTAAGTAATCGGTCGCTGCGATAAATACCCCGTCTTCCCCTTCCATGCATTCTGAAATGTAGTTTTTTCTTCTCTTCTCTCCGGGATTGAGGCGGTTCCACCGCTCTGTCTCCTTCGCGTCGTCGTAAAGCGCCTTGTAGCTCGTTATGCTCCAGACGTCGGTCGGGACGCCGTAGCCGCTCTCAAGGACCTCCTTTGCCCAGAGAACCTCGTTCATGATCGCTCCGCTTCCGAAAAGATGGATTTTTTTTCCCGAGTCCTCTATCTGCGAAGGGGCGAACTTGTACATCCCTTTTATTATACCTTCCTCTACCCCCTCAGGCATGGCGGGCTGCTCGTAGCGCTCGTTCATCACCGTTATGTAGTAGAATATCTCCTCTGCGTCCTGGTACATCCTTTTTATCCCGTCGCGCACTATCACCGCTATCTCGTAGGAAAAAGCCGGGTCGTAGGCCCGCAGGTTCGGATAGGCGTAGGCGAAATGATGGCTGTTTCCGTCCTGGTGCTGAAGGCCCTCGCCCGCAAGGGTGGTCCGCCCGGCGGTGCCTCCCACCATAAAGCCCCTGCATTTCATGTCGGCCGCGGCCCAGATAAGGTCCCCTATCCTCTGAAAGCCGAACATGGAATAGTAGATGAAAAAGGGGATGGTGTTTATGCCGTGGGTCGAGTAGGCCGTGCCGGCCGCGATGAAGGAGGACATGCTGCCCGCCTCTGTTATGCCTTCTTCAAGGATCTGGCCGTCCTTTGCCTCCTTGTAGTAAAGGAGGGTGTCCGCGTCGACGGGTTCGTAGAGCTGTCCCACGCTTGAGTAGATGCCCACCTGGCGGAAAAGCGCCTCCATCCCGAAAGTCCTTGCCTCATCGGGGACTATGGGGACTATAAGGTCTCCTATGTTCCTGTCCCGCATGAGTCTTGAGAGCATGTGGACGATTACCATGGTAGTGGCCACCTTTCTCTTGGAACCCGAAGCCTTTTTGAATTCCTCGAATACTTTCTCAGGGATCTTCGGAAGGGGCTTTGCGCGCACGACCCGCTTCGGGACGGGTCCGCCGAGGGCCTCCCTTCTCTCGCGCAGATACTTCATCTCGGGGCTCTCGGGAGCGGGCCTGTAGAAGGGGGCTCTTCTCACCTCGTTGTCCGTAAGCGGTATATAAAAGCGGGAGCGGAAGCGCTTCAGTTCCTCTTCGTTAAGCTTTTTCTGCTGGTGGGTAATGTTCTTGCCCTCGCCCGCTTCCCCCAGGCCGTAGCCCTTTATTGTCTTTGCGAGAATCACCGTGGGAGAACCGGTGTTCTCAACCGCTGCCTTGTAGGCGGCGTAGACCTTCTCTGAGTCGTGGCCTCCCCTTGCGAGCTTCTCAAGCTGCTCGTCTGTGTGCTTCTCGACCATCTTTCGGATTTCGGGGCGGGTGCCGAAAAAATGCTCCCTTATGTACTTGCCGGGAGAGATGGTGTACCTCTGGTAATCCCCGTCAAGGGCCGCCTCCATCCTCTCGACCAGGAAACCGTCTTTGTCCTGGGCCAAAAGCGGATCCCACGTCGCTCCCCAGATGACCTTTATCACGTTCCAGCCGGCCCCCCTGAAGATTCTTTCTAGCTCCTGTATTATCTTGCCGTTTCCCCTCACCGGGCCGTCAAGGCGCTGGAGGTTGCAGTTGACCACGAATATCAGGTTGTCGAGCTTCTCCCTCGACGCAAGCGTGATGGCTCCCAAGGTTTCGGGCTCGTCAGTTTCCCCGTCCCCGATAAAGGCCCACACCTTGGCGTCGGTGCGGGGCTTTAGGCCCCTGTCCTCGAGGTACCTGTTGAAGCGGGCCTGGTAGATCGCCATTATGGGAGAAAGGCCCATCGAGACCGTGGGGAACTCCCAGAAGCCCGGCATGAGCCAGGGATGCGGATAGGAGGTGAGGCCGTCTCCGCTGAGTTCCCTCCTGAAGTTGCGCATCTGCTCGATAGAGATCGTGCCTTCGAGAAACGCCCTTGCGTATATGCCCGGCGAGGCGTGTCCCTGGAAGTAGATTATGTCACCTTCCCTGTTCTCGTCGCCTGCCCTAAAGAAATGGTGAAAGCCTATCTCATAGAGCGTCGCGGCCGAGGCGTAGGTTGAGATATGTCCCCCGATTCCGTCGCTTATCCTGTTTGCGCGCACGACCATGGCCATGGCGTTCCATCTTATTATGCTTCTTATGTTGCGCTCTATTTCGTAGTTGCCGGGGTACGAGGGCTGGTCCTCAACGGAAATGGTGTTCACGTAGGGGGTGTTCGCGGCGTAGGGAACCTGCACGCCTTTTTTCTGGGAGTATATCCTGAGCTTTCTGAGCAGTTCGGCTGCCCTCTCGCGCCCGGAATTCTCAATCACGTATTCAAGCGATTCGATCCATTCCCGGTCTTCAGCTTCTTCTTCTGATATTTGAGGATATTCTTCCATATTGACGATTTGGTGTTTTCAATCAGTTAGTTGCGAAACATTTGGACAAAAACGCCAAGACAGTAGTGACTCTATAAAAGAATTTCAGATGTCACTCTGTTCCCGTGGCACAAGCGTTTTCAGAAGGTCAATTAGTTGAAGGATATCTTTCTCCACAATATCCCATACAACCTCCAGACTTATCTGAAAATATCCATGCGCAAGACGATTTCGAGTTCCTATAATATCTTGCCATGGAATCTCGGGGTTCTTTTGCTTAGTTTCCTCGCTAACATGAGTGGCAGCTTCCCCGATGATTTCAATAGACTTGAAAATAGCATTCTGATACAAGCGGTTTCCGGCAAATTGCTCAAACGTCAAACCAGATGAGAATTCCTGAACATCTTTAGCTGCCAGCAGCATGTCAAGCAAATAAGCAGCTTCATCACGCCTCATAAAAAACCTCGGCGGACTTTAAAACGGCCTCACGCCGAAGATAATTCCGGCTCCGCTCAACATCGGGTCGAAAGACTAAATCCACATCTCTTCCCAAGATACCACCAAGCTCCTTCTCCATGTCCAGTATGTTGGAAATGCGATGGTTAGTCCCAGGACGGAGATTTACAAGTACATCTATGTCGCTTTCCGGTCCGAAATCATCCCGCAGGACAGACCCGAAAAAAGCAAGCTCGGTAATATCCCAGCGCTTGCAGAAATCTACGACCTTTTCTTCTGGTATTGAGATACGTATCCCCATCTTCAAATCCGTGAGCTATAATTCCTTTTTTTTACTCGCTCAATCATCAATTATACCACGCGTTTTCGAGTACCAAATACAACCCCTTCTAACTATTTTCATCGAGATATCTTGATTCCCATATAAAATCTCTCTGTCTCTTCCTTCTTTTCCACTGTGGTCTTCTCAGTTTGAACCTCTTGGGTGATTGAACGGGGTGTTTTTACTGCTTGCAGTTCTTCTCCCGGTTCCGGTTTCTGTGAAACGGCTTCCGGTACTTCCGACTTAGAAACTGGCGCAGGCATCTGTATGGAACTAAAAAAAGCGCCCAGAAAAAGAAGGGTTAAGATTACGGCAAGGGGTATGACCCATCTCCGCGTGTTCTGTCCGCTATCTTGGCTAATAAAGCCAACGGAGTCCTCTTCTTCAGGCCTATAGGCTGTTTCGGGTCGCTGTCCGCGGGGAGACTGCGGTGTCTTTCTGTTCCTAGGTTTCTTCGCAGCCTTGGACCGAGACATTTTATGTCTAACCGTCCGCTCCAGCTTTTCCGTCAGGCGTTCATGTCCCGTCTTCCAGTCATCATGGGAATCGGAAACAGGCTTGTATCCGATTTTCCTGCGTTTGGGTTTCCTCAACTTGTGCAACTCGGCCAGAACCTGCCCTCTTAAGTCTCTGTCACCCCCTCCCCATGTCTGAACCAGGTAGTCATAGTAGCCATGCTCACGATACCATCTGATCTTCTTGGCAATGTATTGCCGGTAAGAGTAATCATCAACCATCCCCCAGTGTTCCCAGTAATACAGTTCGCCATTGATAAAGAGAGTAAAGTCCGGGTAGCGGGAAGAACCGTCCCAGCTAGACAGCTTTTTTTCATACTCAAAAGAAATGCACTCTGAAGTAAGAAGATTGGCAATAAATCTCTCTTGTTTGCTCCGAACCATATCGCCGGAATCGGTACGATAAACCTTCCCCGACTCCCAGTTCTCAGTTTTCAATAAACTCATTCTGTTCTCTTTTTATGCCCTACCGGAAAACATTATAAAGAAACTATGAGGCCATGTGGCTTGCAATTTCCATATTGAACATTTTAGATTGTCCCAGTCAGTAAAATCAATTGGCAATTTGCAGGAACGAGGACTGCTGACAAATTCTCATTTGGGAAAATGATCTAATATATTCGTAATTATGTACTTGACGAACTGATACTATGTGTTGTGTTCCTACATATTGTGGTCATTTAAATTCCTTACAAGTGCCTTTATGGCAGAAAGTAAACAGGATACTGGTAGTATGGGCATAGCCTGTTCTTCTCACATGATACGTTAGATTGTTTTCACACGTAACTTTGAAAATATAATAAAAGTTGTTGGTGGCTATAGTTCCAACAGTGAATTTGCCCATGTCAATATTTTGCACCTCATTGCACTTCCAGTTAAAGGACTGTATGCCATAGGCAAAAAACCTGTCCGCAAACATGTTTTCTATTTCTTCTCTTGTCTCTGCACTCGCCGGAACAGCCAGCAATGCGAACAGTAAGCTAAGTACGAGTATCTTTTTCATGTTTTTCCTCCTGGTATCTGAACTCTGGATTAGGAGCTATTGGATTTAGAATTTGCTCTTCCGTGATGTTTACACCTACGGCAGAACCCATCTTTTGAATTATCTTGATAAGATACATAAGTTTTACATCTGATTTACCTTCCTCTTTAAAGCGTACGAATGCGTCTTGTACTTCTTTGTCGTCAAAAAATATTAGTTTGGCACGATTCATTGCGTTGAAGAAAGGATTAAGGTCTCCTTGAAAACCATATGTTATGCGAAAAGATTCAGCATATACGGCATGGAATGCGTCAAGTCTGGCTTGTTTTTCTTTCGATGGTGTTTTAAGCCAGTGCCAGACCTGCAGAGTGTACGCAAACACTATGATCATACCAACCCATATATACATCAAAGGTATCTCGTGTATCCAGCCAAAGATCCCTGTCATAAGAGAATTTCCCCCGGCAAACAATGCGAGGTGCCATATATCTTGAGCCCACGTAATTCCGTGTATGACCCGTTTGATTCTATTCCGCATGTTTCCATTCTATCAGACCCTAATTTCGATTGTCAATTTACCCCTATATATTGTGTTTTTAGTTGAAATCATTGGCAAATCTCCCACCATTATATGTAGTAGCTAAATGCCCTTTGTTGCGTCAAGTACATAATTACGAATATATTTGATTGTCGAACTATTTAAGGGTTTATTTGACTAATTTTATTTTATTAAAACATTGTAATACCTATATTTGATAAAATATACTTTATAATATTTAATGCTACTGACGAAACAATCAGGCGGATTGAATCAATGGCAACTAATCTCTGGGGTAACGTATATTACAAGGATACTTTCGCTGGCATTCTCTCGCAGGAGGCCGGAGGCCGATGCGTATTCACCTACGACGAGGGCTATCTGCAAAGCTCTCTGCCTGCTATTTCCTACACGCTGCCGCTTCGGGCCGAGCCTCACTTAAGCGAATATAGACTGCACCCTTTCTTTGACAATCTATGTGCGGAGGGTTGGCTTAAGAACGCGCAGGCACGCGCACTCAGCCTGCGAAGGGATGACCGTTTCCCGCTGCTGCTTGCCTTCGGTACCGACCTTGCCGGCGCCGTAAGCATTATTGACCCGGACCCTGCCGGGGACATTAAAATCGACCACGACGACTCGGAAAACATTGCGGCGCTTTCGGCAAGGGCGTCTCTTTGCGGGGTTCAGCCCAAAATGGGCGCGATAAAGGAAGGCCGTGTGTTCCGCCCCGTGGGGCGCGGTGAGCGGGCAACCCATATAGCTAAGCTTCCCTCCCCTGCGGTGCCCGATATCCTGGGGCTTGAGTATATAACTACGCAGGCGTGCGCAGCCCTTCTTAAGGAAGACAGTGTTGTGGAAATGACTTTGGCCCCGCTTCAGGGCGTTTCGGAGAGGTCTCTGCTCGTCAAACGGTTTGACAGGACTGAAAACGGCGAGCGAATCCACTTCGAGGAATTTAACCAGTTGCTCGGTAACCGCTCGGAGGACAAGTACGAGGGCTGCTACGAGCACATGGCCGATTTCATCATCCAAAACGGCGATATATGCCTGCGGGCAGAGTGCGATACGCTGTTTCGCCGGGTAATGGCCTGTATTCTTACGGGAAATACGGATGCACATCTTAAAAACTTCGCCATGGAGCACCACACGGAAAGCGGACTGCGCCTCGCGCCTTGCTATGATCTTGTTGCTGCCGCCTGCTACCCGCAATACCAGACACTGGCGCTGGGGATTTCAGGGACCGAGAACATGCGAATCGGCAGGATCGACCCGAAGAACATGATCCGGCTGGGCAAGTTGTTCGGCCTGCCCGACAGAGCAGTTATGCTGGCGGTTTCCGACTTCGCCAGCCGTCTCGATAAAGCCCACAGCGCCGTCGATGCTTCGAAGGGTGTCGGCCAAGACATTAAAGACAAACTACATCAGCAAATGGAGAGAAGATGGAACGGGACATTCGACTCAACTGGGACTTACTTGTCAAAGAAGCAATAAAGCGGCGCAAGGAACGAAAAATCTCCCAGCGTCGCCTGGCCACTATAGCTGAGGTAAGTCAACCGACGGTCTCGCGTTTTGAGCAGCAAAAACAAGACATTCAGCTGTCAAGCGCTATTAAAATCCTTGATGTTCTGGGATTGGTAGAGAGATAATACCAACATTTGCGGAGCTGAATCCGCGAAGAACTCAGAGTACTATCCCGGGTCTTGTTCATTTAGATTTCCGCAAAGAAGAAAACGAATCCAATTGATCAACTAGTTCCCGTACCTCTAGAGGAATCTCATCAACATGCATAGCAGTAATAATTGCAACTGGGGTAACACTGACGCCATACTTTTCCTGCAAGTGCACGTTAACGGCGCTAACTGTCTCCTTCCCAGGGATAAGCTTGTAACGTTCGGTTTCTTGGCTCCAGAGTTCTTCAAATTTCTTTAAGCTTTCGGCATCTATTTGCGCGTCATCAACTTTAGGCGTCGCAGCACGGGCGAATTTCCGATGATTGGACAGAAACTGAGCTTGTACTAAACTTTTTTGCTCCGTCGCAAACCTGTTTAATATCGCTTCCGCTCCAGATGAATATTCTTTTTCCTTTCCCGTCCGTCGCACCTGCTCTGAAACACTTCTGGCTGCCGCCCGGTCTATAGCAGATGGCACCAGCACAAAATTCTCGATTTCTTTGCGGTCAAGAATTTTTACGTACTCACAGAACTCCTCACATTTATCCTCTATGCCTTCACATTCTTCATCCGTCCGGTAATCCCGATCCAGTATCGCGGCGGCGAGGATATTGCTCCCCAACGTAGTTTCCATACCCTCTTTCAGTGACCTAATGCGATCTGGATTAAAACCGCCAACCTGAACGACGGCGAAACCGTGTCGGCCGCTCACGTTTTCTTTTTTTAATTTCCGCGCGAACGCACCGATAATACGGAAGTCATTACCTTCCACGAAAACAGCCTTCCGAGTCTTCGCCAATTGTGTAAGAATCGGATTGGCAGTCGAACCTAATGCCGCGAACACCTCACCTAGCTGAGAGGGGGTTCTCAATCGACGGGCGGATCTTAAGCTCTTGTCAATAAAGACGATATCAGCGGTTTCGGCCTCGGCGATTATTTCTGTCGAGTGAGTCGCGATCAGAATATCCGGACCTAGGTCACGTAAGAGTACCAGCAACTGACGTTGTAGTTCCGAGTGCAAATAGATGTCGGGTTCATCAATCAAAAACAGCGATGAATCAGCCGATTGTATTAAGTGCGTTAACATCTGACACCAGACTTGAAACCCGAAGCCCGACCAGAATAACTCGCACAGAACCCGACCTTCAAGGCAAAACATGTGCAACCGCGTCGGTTTATGTGTCATGTCAATTTCAGGCTTCTCTATATCCATTCCGGGCCATGTTTCCCTAAGAACCGCACGAAACTTGTCGAACTGTTCAGGATAATGATGCCAGATGTTTCGAAAATTCCGCGCTGCCCTGTAGTTGAACAACGCCCGTCGCGCCGCCTCCATTTGATACAAGGGTTCATGGTGTTCCACTGGTCCTAGAATCGGTACGAAACCAATCTTGCATTTAAACTCCCTCCTTACGCTTGACGGAGTCCTTGGAGAACCTTTCGGAGTATCGAGTGTGAGGACGCAAGAGCCTGGCACCAGGAAATGAAGCGTCAAAGTATTTCCGCTTGACAGAGTGAACTTTATTTCGGCACCTTGCTCGTCCTCATAATTAAAGAAGATGTTTTCTTCCGCTATGGAAATGTCTGATAGATCAACTGTATAACCAAAACCCAGTTCACCATTATGCATTGGATTTCGCGCGTTAGCGAGACGCATAGCGGAAGCCAGAATACGAAATGCCGTGAGCACAGTTGATTTGCCGCAATTATTTGGACCAACCAGTATGTTAAAATGCTTCAGGTCAATCCTGAAAGTCCTAAAGGCTTTATATCGCTTGAATTCGATGCGGGTGAATCTATCGAAGGTGTCTGTTTCGACCATGTAAAAACCCTTTTTGCCGCGCTAAGATATAGGGAAAAGCTAATTCATTTCACACGGGCAAGCAACTCTAAGCATTATATGTATAATTACCCCAAGTAAGGAGAAGTGAAAGGATCAATGTCGGATTTAATAAAACGATTGTTTGGGAATAAACCCTCTGAGAAGTCGGTTCGAGAAGACAGTACTGACGACTTGATTGTTGAGCAAGAATTTTTGTCGGACAAGAATTCCGTGAGCGATGTTTACTTCAGAACCATGGAAAAGATGGAAGCGGCGATTTCAAAACGAAATTATGAAAAGGCAGGTCAACTCGTCCGTGAAAATCTAGAATATGTTCCCAGCTTCGTAAGGGAAATCTGCGCCGAATACGGATCCTTTGACATTTCTTCAATCCCGGTTTTGCAGCAAGGTGGAACAATACTTGCCTTGCTCAATGATAATGAGGGGCTTGTTCGGATGCAAGACATAGTTGCCTCTGCATCTGAGCTCTCGCCATGGGTCGAGAAGGTTGAGCGACATCAGCGTGACCTGCATCTGTTTCAGGCAATTCTCGATGCAGTTAAAAAACATCCGAACTGCCTGCAGACCGAAGTCAAAGGGTTAGTTGGAGAAACTGATGGCCGTCGAGTGGCAAATCTTATCTCCTATCTCGATAAGGCTGGTAAAATCGTGCGCGTCAAGACCGGTCGTGCATATAATTTGTTATCTTCAGATTCGCCTGATGTTCCATCACCTCCTCCAAAACGTGTTGTTGGGTCGCATCGTACGCATCAAAACCCGCCGAAGCTAAACGAGATCGATATTTCCTCACTGAGTTACGTGCCATTGCCCCGAGCGCCAATGCGGTGGGAGGCGCAATCCGGGCGCGAACAAAAAGAGATTCCAGAACCGCAGGATTACTTCGAAGTTCAGGACGCTGACTGGAGTATTGTGGCAATCGAGAAAATACCTTTGGAAGAACGTCCGGATACAGCGTTCCGCCAGATGCATCCGACAGATTCAGGGCTTTTCATAATAGACGACCTAGGTAATGCCGACGGTCTTGGTCAGATTGAAGCAGCCGCATTGCATTACGACAGAAATGGGAAACTAGTTGCAAAGAAAGGGTTCCAACACGGAGTTTATCACGTTGGCGTTCACCCTTTGGGATGTGGCCTGATTGCAATGTCGAAAGACTGTATTGTCCATGCATACGATGACAAACTCGAACTAGTTCTGGAAACTACACTGACCCAAGCTCCTGAGATTCTTCCTCTAATAAAAAAATTCAAAATTCAGGAAGATCAACTCAAAAACCATATTCGTTGCGTCGCACTATCGAGAAACGCAACCCGTTATCTTTTTACCGCCGTGGATGAGGCATGGTGCGTAGACATTGAGGGCAAGGGTCTCTGGGGTGTGAAAATGCCTTTGCAAGAAGGTTGGACGCGGGTCGCTACGCCTAGCGATGAATTCGGAACGAGCGATGAGGTAAACCAAGCACTTTCTCTCATGGGGCTTTCACTTCCGCTTATGCCAGAGGATTTAAAGTCGCGTTATCACGAACTCGCTAGGCAACTGCATCCCGACCTCAATCCGGAAGACCCGCAAGCCCTTGACAGGATGAAAGCACTTAATGCGGCAGCAGAAGTGCTTACTGGAGTTGATGCTAGATCTCTCCCGGAATACACAAGCGCTACTTTTGTTAGTGAGATGGGAAGTACGGAGTTTGAGGTTGACGGGGAAACAGTCACTTTAAGCTTTGGCATGCGGGTTGATGAAGCTTATGCCTCTGATTGGATTTACGCTGCAGGTTTTGCGGCGAACTCAGACGCATCTTACATTGCCAGTTACTCTGGTCGCGTCGTTCTGGTCAACGAGAAGGGAGAAGGCGTTCGGGTATATGATATTGGCAGCGTGCCACACAGGATAGTGGACACCGGGGATTATCTCTATTTGTTGACTGGAACTAGGCTCTACGTGTTGCGTGACGACGCACTACACGCACTCGTTGACACTTTTGACGGAGGTGACCTTATTGTTGCACATACGGGTTTTGGGTTGCTTGAAAAAAAGCGTTTGCGCTGGTTTCACGAAGATGGAAAGTACCTTGGGAGCGTTACATCAAAGGATCCCATTCGCCGCGTCTATTCAAAGGGTGACGGGATTGTCATTGAGACGCGCCAGAGAAGGGCGTTTGTTCGGGGCGTTTCTGCCTGGTGGGAGTAATAGAGAGAAGGTTACTATTTGCTACGGAAAAAGTAGTGTAGAGCAAGAGGCTGATGAGAAATGTTGAAGTGCGAGCGGAAACTAGAGTTAGTTAGGTAATGCTTACCGTTAAAAATTTCCCTCTAAGAGAATTTAATTGTGGTCTTAGTATTAGCTTTTTAGGGAATTACCCCAATGAGTATAGGTTTCAAAGTGATCTTTTCGTTTCTACTTTTTTTCTATTTTACAAGTGTAGTTTTTCCAAAATCAACGAATGCAGAGTGGGTAAAAAAAGGAGACGGTACACTTGAATGGGTTGGAGAAATACCTGGCACCCATAAGAAATGTGTAGAAGACAACCTTCTGACAGGCCAGTGTTTTCAGAGGGTTTGGAGTGAGTGGGGATTTGAAGGGAAAGCACTGGAACAGATGCTCAATGATGAAAAGAATTCCGCTATTGTTACTTATGCCGTATGCGCAGAATATTTGTGGGATAAGCCGTACAAAAACTTCGTTGAATGTAGAAGATTGTTAAGAAGTGGACCCCAAAAAATAGACAGCGTCTTAAGTGTATTTCTTTGATGTAAGATAAAGTACAGAGGAGGTACACAATGAGGAGTAAAAGACGCAATCATTCATCGGAGTTCAAGGCGAAGGTGGCGTTGGCGGCGAT
>JAJDUA010000047.1 GCA_022826905.1 Candidatus Dadabacteria bacterium | reverse complement strand
TAATTGCGGTAAATTCAGTCGTCGCGGTTCAGAAAACAGACGGAAATCAGCTTCTTCTCGCACTTTAGTGTTCTCTTCACCATGGAAATGGTAAGATCTTCCAGACAGTCAGTTGCCTCGATAGTTTTGCAAGAGGCTCATTATGATTTCAAATTTCGTGAAGTCGTAGGTATGGCTCATTTTCCTACGCGCATCAAGGGCGCTCATCCAGCTTTCTCCATCGGATATCAGTTTCCCCGCCACAGACTCTTTAAGCACGGCCCTAGGAGTAATTTGACTGAACACCACGTTCTGGCTCTCGAGATAATCTTTCATAGTTTTCCAAGCCAGTTCCATGCAAAGCTCAAAACGCTGGATCATGCCTTCCTTTGCCAGTTGATCTAATTCTCCAGCTTTGTTTCTCTCCGCCGCTTCCTGCAGCAAAAAATAAGCTCTGCTGAAATTATCGAAGCGGTACTGCCACCTCTTTTTTTCTTGTACCATGGTGAACTCAGTTTCAACGCTTAATAGTTAAACAGTCTCAAAAATACCTAACCAGGCGTTTTGAAACCAGAATATCCGCTCTCACAATTATCAAGCTTTACAGATACCAGCAGCGAATGAAAGTTCCGAACTTTCATGTAAGTTCTTGCAACATTGCCAAACATGCAAAGCCAAGTACCTTAATTCCAGCAAATATTCCAAAGGAGTTAACAAAATGAAAGCGATTATCTATCACGAATTCGGAGAAACCGATGTTCTTAAGTATCAGAATGTGGACAAACCGGAACCTGGACCGGGAGAAGTCCTTGTAGAGATAAAATCCTCCTCCATAAACTTCGTCGACCTCAGACTCAGAAGCGGGAAATCACCCCGTCCGGTGCCCCTGCCGCATGTGGGGGGAGTGGATGTAGCCGGCATTGTCTGCGACAAAAGCGATGATGTGTCTGATGTGAAAACGGGCGATCGGGTCATGATCATGCCTGCCGTGCGCTCAGATAGAGGCCTTGAAATAGTCGGGGTCAATCTTCACGGAGGATTCGCCGAATACATAAAGATACCTTCATCTAACGTGGTCCCGATTCCCGAAGGGCTCTCCTTCGATGACGCCGCGACCCTTCCAACCTGCTACGTTACCGCTTGGTACGCTTTCTGCGAAAGAGCGAATATCTCCAACGGAGAAACGGTGCTTGTGCACGCGGCGGGAAGTGGAACCGGAAGCGCGGCGATTCAGGTAGCCAAGCTTTTCGATTCCTTCGTAATAGCTACAGCGGGAAGCGACGAAAAGCTTGAGAAGGCAAAAGAGATCGGTGCCGACGCCACCATAAACTACAACTCCTCTGATCTCGGAGAGGAGCTAAAGAAAATAACCAAAACACATAAGATAAACATGATCTTCGATCCCGTGGGAGCCTCGGTGTGGAAAGAGAACACGCAGTACCTGGCCCCCGGGGGAAAACTTCTGCTGATCGGAGTCGCGGGAGGCGGCGCTACGGAAACTGCACTCGGCCCGCTTATCATGAAAGATCTCTCCGTACTGGGAGTAACGGTGTTTAACGCCCGGGCGGAGCATTTTGAGAAAGTCGCGCAGCTTGCCGAGGAAGGTGCCCTGAACCCTTGCATACACAGCAGATTTCACCTGAGCGAAGCGGCGGCAGCGCAGAAAATTCTCGAAGACCGCCAGCAGTTCGGAAAAGTCATTCTGAACCCGTAAGGAAAAGCCTGATTTTCAAGGTGAGCATCAAAAATCTGTTCACGGCACTTCTGCTTGTGCTGACCGCTGTGCCAGTAGTATGCCTAGCGAAACCGCCCTGCCCCGAAAGCATCATATCGCTCACTCTGGCCTCAGACGAGATCCTGGTCGATACAGTCCGTGACAGGAAAAAGATAGCCGCACTCACCTATTTCTCGACCGACCCGCTTATTTCAAACGTGGTTGAAAAAGCACGGGGAATTCCCCAAGTCCAGGCAAACCTTGAGCAGATAATCGCAAAATCCCCGGATCTAGTGATAGTCGCGGGCCACACCAACCCCAACATACGCGCGCATCTTGAGGCGGCAGGGATAAAGGTGCTGGTGCTCCACGAAATCGCATCGCTTGAGAGAATAAAAAAGAATATAGAACTGATTGGAGAAGCCGTCTGCGAGGAAGCAGCAGCAAAAAACCTCGTAGAAAAAATGGAAAGGCAGATTGCGGATGCCAAGGCGAAGATTCCGCCTCACGCGAAAGCCCCGACGGTCCTTTTTTACGGAGCTCCCGGGTTCACGGTCGGCAAAGGCTCAACCATAAACGATATAATAGAGAACTCCGGGGGCATTAATCTCCCGGCCCGCCTCGGGCTGAACGGATACAGCAACATATCCACCGAATACGTAATTCAGAAAAACCCTGACCTGGTGCTTACAAGTAGTTATAATCCATCTCACCCTGATTTTGTCGGCCATATGTTTAAAAACTCCGCCTTCAGAGACAAAAAAATCATAGTCGTCGCGGGAAAACATCTAGACGCCGCGTCTCATTACGCTGCACAGGGCGTAGTTGATCTGGTGAACCTGATATTCGGAACAGAAAACGATGCCGACCGGTAAGAAAACACTTTCCGTATACGCAGCACTCGTCTCACTGCTCGTGCTGACTGTTATCGTGTGCATATCGCTCGGTGCGGTGAGCGTTCCGTTTGACAAGGTAATCCGCATAATAGCCGGCAAGCTGCTCTGGCTCGATGCCGGGGCGGAAATCGAAAAATCGCAGGAACTTATCGTCTGGAATGTGAGGCTCCCCAGGGTTCTGCTCGCCGCCACAATAGGAGGGGGCCTCTCAATTGTGGGAGCCGTAATGCAGGCGATGTTCAGAAATCCCCTGGCCGAACCCGGAATACTGGGCTGGTCAAGCGGAGGAGCCTTTTTCGCCGTTCTGGCAATCTACACCGGTATTCATCAGAAGTGGTTCCTCCTGCTTCCGCTCGCCGCATTCGCAGGCACCCTTCTCACGGCATACGCGGTCTACGGGATATCCCGCTACAGGGGCTTTGTTGAGAACACGACCCTTCTTCTCTGCGGGGTAGCTCTCGGAACGCTTTTCGTTTCCCTGACGACTTTCGTGCTTTCGGTATCAAACGCGTGGTCAATGAAGGAAATGCTTTTCTGGATAATGGGTGGGGTCGACTCGCGCACCTGGACGCATTTCGCAATGGCCGCTGTGCCCGTGCTTGCCGCCTCGGCAATACTGCTTTTCTACGCAAAGAACCTAAACGCAAGGCTCCTGGGCTACGAGACGGCAAAGACCGTCGGCATCGACATAGAGAAAACGACCAAGCATCTTATAGCCCTCAGTTCCCTCATAGTCGGAGCAAGCGTGGCGGTAAGCGGCATCGTGGGGTTCGTCGGACTTATAATTCCGCACTCGGTAAGACTGCTGATCGGGGTGGACCACCGCCGGCTTCTCCCCGCAAGCTTCATCGCCGGGGCCATATTTCTGCCCGCAGCAGACCTCATAGCAAGAACCGTCATGAGCCCCCAGGAACTTCGCCTTGGAATAATCACCTCCTTCATCGGAGTCCCTTTCTTCGTGTTTTTGCTGAGGAGAAATTTCAGCGGGAGGGAAATCTTTTAGAATGGAAAAAGGATCAATAAAAATATCGGGGCTAAGCTACCGCGTAAACGGAAAAACTATAGTTGACGAAGTAAGCTTCGAGGTTAAAAGAAACGAGTTTCTATGCATAGTGGGCCCAAACGGCGCGGGGAAATCCACGCTTCTCAGGCTTCTTGCCCGTATAATCAATCCCACCGGAGGCCACATCCAGTTTGATGGAAAAGATATCTTGGAACACGAAGCAAGAGAGCTTTACAGAAAAATATCGTTTCTCCCGCAGACCTCGTATTTCGATTTTCCGCTGAGCGTACTTGAGGTAGTGCTTACGGGGAGGTATCCGTACCTGGGAATTTTCGAGAGCGAGAGCGAAGAGGATATAAGGCGCGCCGAGGACTGCCTTTCGCTTGTGGACATGGAAGGGTTTTCCCGAAGAAAAGTAACGACGCTCTCGGGAGGAGAGCAGCAGAGAGCGTCGATCGCAAGGGTGCTTGCGCAGGGGACCGATTTTATTTTCCTTGACGAACCCTCCTCCCACCTTGACATACACCACAAGTTCGCCCTCATGGAACTGTTAAGGTCACTTGCGCAAGAAGGAAAAGGGGTCGTGGCGGTTCTTCACGACCTTGATCTCGCGAGTAGGTTCTGCGACAGGATACTGGTGCTTGAAAACGGGCGAGTTTCCGCTCTGGGAGAACCATCGCACACACTCTCCGAAGAGCTTCTCTCGTCGGTATTCAAGGTAAGAGGTTCCTGGGACCCCAGAAGGGGAAATCTTCTCTTTTTCCGGTGAACTCAGGGGGTCTGAAAACCGTTTTTTACATTTTATAACCGATAATTTGACAAAAAAATTCGATTAACTATATTCTGTTGCCTAGCTTTATTAGGGCCCATAGCTCAGTTGGTTAGAGCAGCGGACTCATAATCCGTCGGTCCCTGGTTCGAGTCCGGGTGGGCCCAGAATTGAGAAATAGAGACCATGAAGGTCAATATAGACAAAGCCGAAGCAACTCCCTCCAACCAAAGCTCCCGAAATACCATTTTTCTCCATAAAAAACGCATCGGGATTGCTTCGCCTGAAATAAAAAGTTATGCAACAGCATATTGAAAGCCTGCAGAAGCTTCAGACAGTTGACTTAAGAATCAGAGAGTTAACTGAAGGACTGGAAAGATACCCAAACGAAATCGACGACCTTAAAAAAGACCTCCTTGAAAAAGAAGAATCGATAAACCTCAAAGAAACCACCCTCTCGGAACTCAGGACGCAAAGGGACGGACTTGAATCCTCTCTTAGCTCCAATCAGGAATCCATAAAAAAATCTGAGGAAAGGCTGTTTGCCATAAAGACCCACAAGGAATACGAGGCACTTCAGAAAGAAATAACCGATACCAGAAAGGAGAACCTCGAAATAGAGGACCGCACGATCTCGGTAATGGCGGAGATTGAAGAGACCGAGGCAGCACTTTCCGAAGAAAAAGAAAACTACGCGACTCTGAAAAACCAATACGCAGAGCAGATCGCGGAAAAAGAAAAAAAGATTGAAGAACTCGAGATTTCTCGCAAACCGGCAGAGAAGGAAAAAAGTGAAATCCTGTCCACCATAGATCCGAAAATACTCCCGCTTTACGAAAGAATCTTCAAAAGAAACGGCAGGGCGCTTGCGCTTGCCGAAAACGAGAAATGCACAAGCTGCAACATGAACATTCCGCCTCAGCTCTACAATGAAATACTGAAACAGACAAAACTGGTTCAGTGTCCGAGCTGCAAGAAGATTCTTTACACAAAATCGTAACCCCCCCCAGACGGCTATCGCGAGATGACGAGAACGGAGTCGTAAATGATATCTGTTGAACTGATCAACATACTCATATTTCTTCTGCCGGGATTTTTGGCAGCTGCTATTTTCTATTGGCTTACAGCTCACACGAAACCTAGCACATTCGGCCAAGTTGTCCAAGCTTTAATTTTCACCTTTGTCGTTCATATACTGTTTTCTATACTCTTTAAGGAACAAATAAAGTTGCTAGAGGAATCTTCCCTCGAGCTGAACCGAAACCTTATCTGGTTAATTTTGATAGCGGTCTGTTTAGGCTTGCTATTCGCTTGGATTTCAAACAAAGACCTAATGCACAAGTTCTTCCGCTATATCAGAATAACAAAGGAAAACTCCTACCCGTCGGAATGGTATTCAGCTTTTTCGCGCCACCCCAATTGCTTCGTTGTGTTGTACATGGTGGGAAACCGCCGCCTTTACGGCTGGCCTACAGAGTGGCCCAGTAAACCGGGGCAAGGACATTTCCGAATTGAAGAAGCAGAGTGGTTGCAAGATGAGCAATTGGATCCCATTAAAGTACAAGGTATACTGTTAATACCGGAATCAGAAGTTGAAATGGTGGAGTTTTTACCCTATGAGGAATAATTATGGCAAGAGAAGAAAACCCATACCCTGGAAGAAAACGTACGAAGGGACCTTCAATCAATACATACGGAGAATCCTTCAAGAAGGGGCAACAAACCAAACCCGGAAAGATAACAAAGCCTAAGCCATCTCCGCCACCCCCTCCAAAGAAGTAGCGACAGGGAAAAAAGGGTTCCAGCCATAAGCAGAATCAGATTTTATTGACGAAACAACTTCCGGGCAAGAATTAAAACGGCGATAATGCCTATTTTTTTCATGATTGGCAAATTTCATTTTGCTGTTAGTCCTTTCATCAAGCTTGGTGCTTACGGCTTCTACAGCAACCTTAATGTCCGAGAATAACCGACACGCAGAAGCTGAAAACATGTCCCAAGAAAAAACAACCGAAGTCTATATAGACGGAGCATCAAGGGGAAACCCGGGAGAATCCGGCATCGGGGTCCTTGTTATCCGCTCGGATGGAACAAGAGAGGAGATAAGAGAATATATAGGGAGGGGAACAAACAACGAGGCGGAATACAAGGCGCTCATAAAAGCGCTCGGCCACTTGGTGGCTGAAGGGAGCACAGAGGTAAAAATCCATACCGACTCCCAGCTTGTCGCAAGCCAGATGAACGGGCTCTGGAAAGTAAAGGATTCAAAGCTTAGAATACTTCACTCGGAAGCGAAGAAACTCGCTTCATCCCTTCCGGCACTCGAAATAGAATATATCCCTAGGGAGAATAACGCAGAAGCTGACAGTCTTGCGAACGAGGCGATAGATAGATATTTTAATGATTAGCGAGTCGGCCGTGCGGTCGCCCGCGGCTTGTACGCGGGAGGAAAGTCCGAGCTTCGCAGGGCAGGGCGCTGGTTAACGACCAGGTGTCGCGAGACAACGGAGAGTGCAGCAGAAAGTATACCGCCTGGGCGCCGCAGGCGTCCCGGTAAGGGTGAAAAGGTGGTGTAAGAGACCACCGCTCCGAAAGTGATGGAGGAGGCAAGGTAAACCCCGCCCGAAGAAAGACAAATAGGAAAACACCCGGACAACTGTCCGGTCAGGGTGGCCCGCCCTGGTTTTCGGGTAGTCGCTTAAGGTATCCTGGCAACAGGTATCTCAGATGGATGACCGTACTTGACAGAACTCGGCTTACAGGCCGACTCGCTTTTTTAGCCCGAACTTCACAGGGTAGACAAGTCCGAATCTCTTCGTAATCCACTGTCATAATTGAGTTTTTCGAGAACAAGGCAAGTTTTGGCTTGTCTTTTTGTTCCCGTGTTCCTATCGCTTTTTTTCTCCCTACCCCTTGACACAACTATATGCTGTATTACTATTGTTCCCATGTCATTACATGTTGATATTATTCCAAACAGAAAAAGCAGACCCACCATACTCCTGCGCCAGGCATGGAGAGAAG
>JAJDUA010000041.1 GCA_022826905.1 Candidatus Dadabacteria bacterium | reverse complement strand
ACTCAGATGAATCAATCTCAGCAGGCTCTGTACGATGCTCTTGACTTGGGAAAATACATGACCTCGTAGGTCATACAGAATCCAGCCATTTGCAAAGTGAAATCAGCCAGTTAGAAAATTAACGCGGTAAACTCCCGCTAGAAGGGAAAGGAACTGGTCCTTTAACGTGTATTTCCGGCAACCATAGATAGCAGGCTGAAAGTAGTCGTTCTTGCTGCAAAGACGCCCTTCAGCATCCACTACCCAGTCACCCGTCTGAATTATGTCCGGGTAACCACCGCATTCTCTTGTATACTCAAGAAGGTCTGAGTAGATCTCTCCGACAAGTCTAACCTGGAACGAGCCATCGGCATGCAAACGTAAGTCTCTCCTGCCGCTAGTGCATTGCCAGGCAGAATCGGTTGGAGTTATAAGTTCTTTAGCATGACTTCCTACGGGAAGTGTAGAATCTCCGTCGTAGTACTCATATCCTTCTTCTCCATAGTCGATAAGTTCATCAATAATATCTTTTGCACTAAGACTACAACTCGCAGAAAGAAAGAGTAAAGCTAGCAGTGCTCTTAACACGGGGATACCTCCTTATCAACAACAAGAAACTATATCAAAACCAATGAAGCAAGTAAAAATACAGGCATCTATTTCCCTGTAACTATTGATTTTTTCGTATGATCAGGTGTTTTTACGATGATGATAAAAGAGAAAGTCAAATGAGTAAAACAAGCATAACCGGAGTGAATTCAATCGGGGGACTTTATCTCTAAAAGAATGTCCCTTCTGAACATAGGCACTCAATCTTCGGTCACGGTTCGCCGGTTAACCGACATAGTCGGTCTCTGGTGCGCCGCAGCCTACGCGACTCTTGCCTTTTTCGCCCGGCAGCCCGGAGAGCCTTCTCTTTTTCTGTTCTTTGCTCTGGCGGCGTGCGCAGGGCTGCCTGTATTTCTTCTCTACTTTTATGTCTCCCGACGAGGCGAGCGGGTCCCGTTTGGGCGCGTTCTTCTATGGGCGACGGTATTCAGAATCTGTGGGCTCCTCGGCGGACCTTTTTTCGAGGATGATTTCTACAGATATCTCTGGGACGGCTACCGCTTCGCGACGACCGCCACGCCCTACGGAGTCGCCCCCGAGGCCTTCTTTGCCGACCACTCGGTTCCGCAACTGTTCAAAAGGGTTCTGGATCAGATAAACAATCCCGAACTGCCGACCATCTACGCCCCTGTCACCCAGCTTGTCTTTCTTCTCTGCTACTGGATTTACCCAGGAAGCGTAACGGTGCTACAGGCAATTCTTGTATTGTTTGATCTTGTGACAATAACCCTGCTTTTTCGCCTTACATCCGCGGCCAACGTAATGCTCTATGCCTGGTGTCCGCTTGTCGTAAAGGAAATAGCCTTTACCGCTCACCCCGACGGAGTCGGAATCTGCCTGCTTCTGGGTGCGATTATCCTCTCGCAAAAATCTCGATGGAGAAGTGCCGCAGTCTGCCTAGGCCTTGCAGCCGGGGCCAAGGTGTTCGCACTGGTCCTAGTTCCCCTAGTTCTTCTTCGCGCCGCAGCGAAGTACTGGATACTGTCTGCGGCAGTGTTGCTGGGGCTTTACGCTCCGTTTGTCTTAAGCGGCGGGACAGACATGGAATCGTTTGCGGTTTTCGCGCAGGAGTGGGAATTTAATTCCATGCTCTTCGCTCCTTTCTCAGAAGCTCTGGGAGCATTCAGGGCCAAGGCTCTACTCGGCCTAGGGTTTGCCCTCCTGTGGATATCCTACGCCGTCAGCTACAGAAAAAGCGGCGGGAAAGTGCCCCGGGGGGACTGGCTTTATGGAGCGCTGTTTCTGATATCGCCTGTAATAAATCCCTGGTACCTGCTCTGGCTTCTGCCTTTTGCAGCCATTTTTCCAAGTGCCTGGGCATGGACGGCTTCACTTGCGGTGCTTATAAGTTATGTAACCGGTCTTAACCTCGATGATTACGCCATGGGCCCCTATCAGCAGCCGATATGGGCGCGGGTACTTGAGTTTGTCCCGATTCTGCTGGCGGTGGGATATGATGTGCGACGGAGAAAACAGAAGGTTTGCCACGAGATCGTCTGAGTGCTCCTTCACCCCTTATCCTGGCCGCACACCCCTCCCGGCATTTCAGCCTCTGTCTCTTTTCTGGATTATGAGCATTTGGGCAGAAGGTACCACAGCAATAGAGCAAGTGAATCCGGGTGTCCTGAGGAAATTATCTGAAAAATATTGTAGAATTGTCTTTCGGCAAAGGGCGGAGACAAGAATGGAGCTGTATATATCAATGAAGGCTGAGAATATAAACCCAACCATGTTCAAACATGTGACGATGGATATGCCTTCACCGCAGAATAATGGCTATTTCATCGCGGAATACCGGGAGGCAGAAGAAGAGAAAATATTGATTCTTCATAAATACTCCTCGATGCTTGAGAAAAAACTCCAGAAAGTCGGGTATTTTCTTGTGGAAAAATTCAACAACGGAATAATCGTCAAGAAAAAAGTCGACGAATCAAGAAATTACATGGACGAATGGGAAGAATGGGTGGAGTTTTCAAATGCCCTGCTTGAAGAATTTGAATCTTTTTTCGATAATATTTGATAACCCGTTACAGGCGAACTGACCGGAAGCCTCTGACCGCCCGACCTCGCCGTCTACCAAATAAATGCAGAAGAAAATAAACTACAAAGACACTCTTAACCTTCCCAGAACAGATTTCGCGATGAAGGCCAACTTGCAGCAAAAAGAACCTCTCATTCAGAAATCCTGGGAAAAGGAAAGCCTGTTCGAAAAAATTCGCGAAGAAAACCGTAACCGTGAGAAATTCATTTTCCATGACGGACCCCCTTACGCGAATGGCCCTATTCACTTGGGGCACCTGCTTAACAAGGTTCTCAAGGACCTGGTCGTACGGTCAAAGATAATGGAAGGGTTTGATGTGGATTTTGTTCCTGGCTGGGATTGCCACGGTCTTCCGATAGAGCACAAAGTCTTAAAAGAACTGGGGGAAGACGCAACCGCCATGCCGGCGCTCTCAATCAGACGCAGCTGCGGCAAATATGCGGCGAAATACATAAAAATGCAGTCAAAGCAGATGATCCGTCTCGGAACTCTGGCCGACTATAAAAACTCCTACCTGACAATGACCCCCGATTACGAAGCCGGGGTGTTAGAAGCATTCTCGCAACTGCTTGAAAAAGGACTTGTTTACAGGGACTTAAAACCTGTCCACTGGTCAATCGAAAACCGTACCGCCCTTGCCGAGGCAGAACTTGAATACCACGAAAAAGAGGATAAAAGCGTCTACGTGCTCTTTGAAGTTGATGACCCGGCAGCACTGCCCCCTTCCCTTAACGCAGAACAAGTCGAGAGAGTCTGCCTTATGATATGGACCACAACGCCCTGGACCCTTCCGGCGAACCTAGCCGTCGCCGTGGCCCCAAAGGGGAAATACGGTCTTTACAGGTCTCCGGAAGGCGAGAATCTAGTTATTGGCGAGGCGCTTTGCGAAGAAGTTTTCGAAAAATCGGGAAGAAAAGATTATGAAAAAGTCGGTTCCTGCCTGGGAGAGGAGTTGTCGGAACGGGGCGTATCATGCAACCACCCGTTTATTGGGAGAAAGTCGGTTGTGGTAACGGCCGATTACGTAACTTTCCAAAGCGGTACCGGGTGTGTCCACACGGCCCCTGGTCACGGAGATGAAGACTACAGAACCGGTCTTCAGGAGGGGCTTGATATCTACTGTCCGGTTAGAGAGGACGGCACTTTTGACGATACGGTACCGCAATGGCTGAGAGGGAAGGGGGTATGGGAGAGTAATGAATTAATAACGCAGAGACTTGCGGAGATCGGAAACCTTTTTCATTCAGAACCCTATGTTCACAGTTATCCGCATGACTGGCGAAGTAAGACACCTACAATATTCAGAGCGACAGATCAGTGGTTCATACATATGGACAAACCGTTTGGCGAAAGCGGAAAAACTCTTAGGGAAGCCGCCATTGATGCAGTCGGGAAAAACGTTGACTTCTATCCTGATTGGGGCAGGAGCCGCCTTGGCGGAATGCTTGAGTCAAGGCCGGACTGGTGCATATCGAGACAGAGATCATGGGGACTTCCGCTTCCATACTTTACGGACGCAAAGGGAAGGGTGGTCATGACTGTGAAAATAGTTATCGCTGTTGCCGAAAAAATAAGAGAGAAGGGTTCTGACGTCTGGTTTTTCTCCGAACCACATCAGCTTCTTGATAACTATGATCCGCAAGACGATCCCGAAACCCCGAACTGGCTTACTTCAAAAGAGGACTTAGAAGACCTTCTAAAAGGCGGTGATGTGTTTGACGTGTGGTTTGAATCGGGCTCGTCCTGGAACTCGGTCCTCAACTCAAGAAATTTCGGGTACCCGGCGGATATGTATCTTGAGGGTTCGGACCAGCACAGGGGGTGGTTTCAGTCCTCTCTCCTTGTAGCTCTTGGAGCAACCGGAGAGCCTCCCTTCCGTGCGCTTTTTACTCATGGGTTCATGGTAGACGCCCGGGGCAGAAAAATGAGCAAGTCCGGCGGCAACGCAATTGAGGTCGAAGATATCCTGAGTAAATACGGGGCGGATATATGCAGATGGTGGGTAAGTTCGCTTAGCTACTCAAACGATATAAAAGTCGACTGGGAGTTTTTCGACATTGCTGCGGATGAATACAGAAAAATAAGGAACACAATCCGGTTTCTGCTTGGAAACTTAAATGACTTTGACCCGGCACAGGACAGCATTGAATTCGAAGAGGACGACAGGTGCTCGATTGACTACTGGGCGCACTGCGAGTTCACAAGGTTCGCGGAAGAGACAGAAGACGCATACTCTGGGTTTCGCTACAAGCAGGCAAGCGACCTTATATTCTCGTTCTGCTCAAACGAGATGAGCGCGGTTTACCTCGCATGCGTAAAAGACAGACTTTACTGCGAGAGGGGGGACAGCAGGAAAAGAAGGCGATCCCAGACCGTCATGTACCGGATAGCCGAAGGAATCATAAAGCTTCTGGCTCCCATACTGGTTCACACCTCGTATGAAGCCTTGAAGTCCCTTACAGGGGATCCGGATGTGAACGTGCACCTTAAGAGGTTTCCCCGGATCAAAAGAGTGCAGGCCGAAGGGATATGGAGCGACGTCATGGACATAAGGAAGCGGTGTCTTAAGGCCCTTGAGGAGGCGAGGGGTGAGGGGGGCATAAACAATCCCCTTGACGCGTCTGTCCGCATAACGGTTAAGAAGGAGCTTTTAAGCGAAATAAGGAAGTTTGAAGAGGAACTTGAAGACCTCTGCGGAGTGAGCAGGTTAAGGGTCGCGGAAGGAGATGGAATCAGCGTGGAACTTGCTGATATCTCTCAGGAACCAAGATGCGAGCGCTCATGGAAGAGGGGTGAAACTGTGAAGAAAAGGAAGAACGGAAGTTTCCTTAGCGAGCGGGACGCGCTTGCGCTCGGGATCTAGCCCGTCTGTCGCGCCGAGGAAGCCTTCGCCCGGCGAATCTATCCGGGAGGCCAGGTTAGTCTTCTTCCGCCGAGTATGTGTATGTGCAGATGAAAGACGCTCTGTCCCGCGTCCTCGTTCGTATTCACCACAAGCCTGTATCCGCTTTCGCTAAGACCGAGAGTTGCCGCTATCTCAGAAGCCTTGACCATAAGGTGTCCCAGAACCGCCTGATCTTCAGGTACAACGGTCGCCATTGAGATTATTTCCTTTTTCGGTATCAGAAGAACATGAGCGGGAGCCTGGGGATTTATGTCCTTAAACGCGATGCAGGTGTCATCCTCGTAGACTATGTCAGCCGGAATTTCCCGGTTTATTACCTGCGTGAAAATCGTACTCATACTTGATTGTCCATTAACTCCGCGGCCATGTCAAAATTCAGGCGGTCGGGAGCGAGAACCTGAACGCTGGAGTACCCAGCAAAAAATGTCCTTGTCCTCTGCGGAGAAAAAAAGCGCCGCGCCACTGTGAAAACGCAGACTTCAGCAAGAAACAATTTAGTGCAAATGGATGCGCTTGCGTAGTTAAAGATAAGCATATAGGGCAAGGGTTTTGGGACGGGCAAAAATATTTCTTGCCCTGAAATTTCCGCCAAAACCCTCGATAACTCCTGATTCTTTTCAGAAACCCGGAATTTCACCCTAGGACCAAATAGGTTCAGACTACTGGAGAAAAGAGGAGAAAGCGGTTTTGGATATGACCCGGTTTTCTATGTTCCTCAATACGGAAAAACCATGGCTGAACTCAGCTCCGAGAACTGTATACACCAGCTGCGTACAAATCTTCTTGCAGGCCGATCTTCCCTGATGTAGACTGTTTCTGTAATAAGATTTACAGTTTGCGAGGAGTTTGTTTTTCTGCATCAGGAGGTATACAGCATGAGCAGCAAAGGTTTTCAATCAGTTAAAGAGACACCGTCCGTGGTTTCCGTGAGCAGCATTATAGGGGGGGGGTATGTCCC
>JAJDUA010000008.1 GCA_022826905.1 Candidatus Dadabacteria bacterium | reverse complement strand
ACTCAGATGAATCAATCTCAGCAGGCTCTGTACGATGCTCTTGACTTGGGAAAATACATGACCTCGTAGGTCATACAGAATCCAGCCATTTGCAAAGTGAAATCAGCCAGTTAGAAAATTAACGCGGTAAACTCCCGCTAGGAAAAAGATCCGAAACAACCGGATCTTAAATTCTGGGGGAATTTTGTCGTTAAAGTCCTGCCTGCTTCATAAGGTCTCTGGCCATAAGAGATCCTTCGGCGGATGCTTTTTCCGAATCGCACTTCCAGGTCTTCCTGAAGACTGCCTTTTTTTCCATATCTATGAAAACGGAATCTGCCGATATTTTTCCAAGATGCATTTGCGCGCAGCATCCAAGAGGAGTTTGGCAGTCTCCGCCAAAAGCCTCCAGGAAGGAGCGCTCAAATGCTGCTACAGTTTCTGTGTCCGGGTGCGTGATTGCAGATATGAGGTTTCTCGTTTCCGCATCATCTTCTCTGCATTCTATGGCGATTATTCCCTGACATGGAGCCGGGACCATATAGTCCTGCGCAAGATGCTGGGTAATACGTTCTGAAAACCCGAGCCGGTTGAGTCCTGCTGCGGCCAAGACTATTCCGTCAAGATCTTCTGAGAAAATTTTCTTTAGTCTGGTATCAACATTTCCCCTTATTGGAACAACTTCCAGACCGGGGAACCTGAAAAGCAGCTGAGATCTTCTTCTTATGCTTCCGGTCCCCACCCTTCCCTTTCCCCGGAGCTGTTCAAGGGTACGTCCGTCCGCTGAAACAAAAACGTCTCTCGGGTCTTCTCTTTTGAGCATGGAACCTATGACGAGACCGTCTGGAAGAACCGAGGGCATGTCCTTCATGCTGTGAACGGCAATATCCGTTTCTCCCGAGAGGAGGCTCTGCTCTATTTCTTTTACGAAAATCCCCTTGCCGCCAATCCGCGAGATATCTTCTTTGGGGTTTATATCCCCCAAAGTTTTTATTTTCGTTATTTCCGTTTCAAGTGAAGGGAAAACAGTGCGAAGTTCCGTTTTGACAAGGCGGGCTTGGCACAGAGCGAGTCTGCTACCCCTGGTCCCAATTCTCAGCTTCGTCATAAATATCCGTTTTATCTCGCGAGGCATCCACTGGGTCGAGCTCAAAAAGTCTTCTCGTTACCTCCGAGTAAAGAGCCGCTTCGTAACCAGAGGTTCTCTTCTTTAGATTGGTGACCGGGTCGTGAAATATTTTCCCGATTATGGAATTCGCCAGGGTTTCCAGGACCTCTTTCTGCGCTCCGGTACCGCCCTCGATTTTTCGAAGCGCCTTCTCAACCTCGGTCTTTTTTATTTTCTCGAACTTTTGCTTGATATCGATTATAACGGGAAACACCTTGAGGCTTTCCATCCAGTCCGTAAAACCTTTCTCCGCGTTCAGAACTATTTCTTCGGCTTTTTTAAGATTCTCCTTTCTGGAATTTAAGTTTTCACCCTGAACAACTCTAAGGTCGTCTATGTCGTAGAGGTAAACCCCGGGAATTCTGTTTATTTTCGGGTCTATATCGCGTGGGACGGCTATATCAATCATGAAGATCGGATCGTTTTTCCTGAGCTTAAGAGACTGTCTTACGTGTTCACTTCTTATTATGTAATCGGAAGACCCGGTTGCGGCAACAAGGATATCAATGTCTTTCAGACAGTAGAACATTTCTTCGAACCTGATGGGCTTGCCTTTTAGGGATTGCGAAAGTTTTTCCGCGTTATGGAAATTCCTGCTCGTTACATAGAGTTCCTTTATGTTGTTAGAAACAAGATGTTTTGCGAAGAGCTCTCCCATTTCACCGGTTCCAACCAGCATAGCGGTACGGTTTGCAAGGTTCTCGAATATTCTTTTTGCAAGCTCCACTCCGAGGTAGCTTATCGAGACTGCTTGAGAGGATATCCCCGTTTCGGCTCTAACTTTTTTCCCGGCGAAAAAAGCTCTGTTAAAAAGCCTGTTGAGTATAAGTCCGACCGTATTCTCGGAACGCGCCACGCTATATGAGTTTTTGAGCTGGTTCAGAATCTGGGTTTCTCCGATTACCATGGAGTCAATGCTGGCCGCTACCCTGAAGAGATGCCTGACCGCGTCAGACCCCACGCGGGTATGCATATAGGGATAAAGGTTCTTGTTGTTAGGTCTATGAAAATCCAGAAGAAAGGACTTGATTTCCTCTTCGCATTTTCCACAGTTCTCGGTCACCGCGTATATTTCAACACGGTTACAGGTGGACACTATGAAGCATTCAAGCACGTTTTCTCTCAAACGGAGGATTCCGAGTGCTTCTCTAATATCCGCATCAGAAAAAGAAAACCTCTCCCGCACTTCCACAGGCGTGGTCTTGTAGCTGATTCCGACTGAGATTATCTCTACCATCTGTTTTTTCCGAAACCGATCTTTTACGATTATAAACTACCCGTGGAGGGGACTATATCAATTTCGTCTATATTCGCTTCGCGGGGCTGATTTATGACCGATAGGACTGTTTTTGCCGTAATTTCAGGAGACATCATCTTCGCCCTGTCCCATTCTCCGGCAAGCGAATCCCAGATGTCCGTTCTGGTCGGACCTGGCAAGACGGCAGAAACCTTTATTCCCCTGTCTCTTACTTCTTCTCTCAGAGAATTGGTGAAACCTAGGACAGCAAATTTAGAGGCACAGTAGGCTGCCCACCCGGGAAAGCCTTTTTTTGAAGCGTTCGAACCGATGTTCACAATATGGCTTCCTCTTGGCATAAAAGGAAGAGCATGTTTTACCATGAGAAAGGGTCCTTTTGCGTTTACGGCCATCATTTCATCCCACTGTTCGCTGCCCGTTCTTTCTACCGGGCCAGTGTGGACTACGCCTGCGTTATTGATCAGTACGTCAATTCCCCCCTTTTCTTCAGCGACGCCTGAGATGAACCTTCTGACTTCCTCCTCGACCGATATATCAACGGAAGAAACCATGAAATTCCCCGCAAAAGACGATATTTCAGTCTCAAGAGAAGCCATAGTCCGGCGATTTTTTGAGCAAAGCGCTGCAAAAAAACCCGCCTCGAGTAATTCAACTGCGATTGCCCTTCCTATGCCTCTTGCCGCACCGGTAACAATCACGACCTTCTCATCCATTTCATTTTTCCTCGAAATACTCAAAATAACTTTTCCGGTTCTCCCAGATCCTTATACGATCAAGCCTGCCCAGGAGGATTTCTGTGAATTCCTGCCACAGATACTTCCCTATATTCTCAACAGTCGATACGTTTTCCTGAAAGAAGTGAACATCCCTGTCTATCCACTTATAGTTAAGTTCTTCAATTAGGGGCGCCGCCCGTTTTTCAAAGTCGATACGGTTTATGACCATGCCCGTTTCATCGTCTATTTCTCCCTTTATTGCCACTTCCACGGTGTAGTCGTGTCCGTGCCCGGCGGGATTTGCGCATTTGTCAAATATGGCGAAGTTTTCTTCGTCAGACAATCCTTCCATAAAAAGCCTGTGGCTTGCGGAGAGCCTGAATACTCTCGTAAGAATTACCTGTTCTTTTGCCTCTATCATTTGCTGTAGTCAACGAAAAGATCGTCTGTTTCATACACCCTTATTTTGTAGAGGCGACAATCATTCCTCTCAATAATTTTCTCTTCGATTACCTCCCACAGAACCTTGGCTATGTTCTCTGTTGTCGGTATAAGATTCTGAAAACGGGGATTGTCCTGGTTTAAGTTCTTGTGGTCAAAATCATCCAGAACAGATGAAACGATCTGCTTCAGGTCAAAGAGATTGATTATCATGCCCGTCTCCGGGTTTATTTCTCCTTCCACAGTAACTTCAAGCACGAAATTGTGTCCGTGTCCGCCGGGCAAGCTCGATTTGCCGTAGATTTCACGGTTTTTCTCCTCACTCCAGTTTTTGTTCCAGTACCTGTGAGAAGCGGAAAACTCGACTTTCTTCGTTAAGAGCTTTTTAAAAGACATTGATTCTGATCAAGCTGGCAACCAGTTTTCCCTGGGAACAGGCAGTGATTCTAAGGCCTGTTTTTCTGAATCTCCGGGACTATGGCATCCGCACGGAAAGCTTCCTGCTGCGTTCCATCTATCATTCTTGTTATTGTGGGTTCCATCTTTGAGAGAAAGGGTTGCGGGTATATCCCCATAAAGAATATCATAAGGGCAAGAGGAATCATAAGGGCTATCTCTCTGGGATTAAGATCCGCAAGCCCCGTGTTTATTCTCTTTACTATAGGTCCAAACATCACCCTCTGATATGCCCAGAGCATGTAGACGGCTCCGAGGACAAGCCCCGTAGCTCCAAGCGCTACGTACCAGTAACTCTCCGCGAACACTCCAAGCAGAATCAGAAATTCCCCTATGAAGCCGTTTAGAAGAGGAAGCCCTATGGAAGAGAGCATGGCAATCATGAAAAACAGCGCGTAGACCGGCATTACCTTCGCGAGTCCGCCGAACTCGGAAATCATTTTAGTGTGACGTCTTTCGTATATCATTCCGACGAGAATAAACAGAGCCCCGGTTGAGAGACCGTGACCTATCATCTGGTAGACCCCGCCCTGTACGCCGTGGAGATTGAAGACGAACACTCCCAGCATTATAAGCCCCATGTGACTTACACTCGAATAGGCGACCAGCTTCTTTAGATCCGTCTGCATGAAAGCCACCATCGCTCCGTAGATTATCCCGGTGATCGACAGGGCTATGAGAACACCGGTGTACGCATCTATCGCTTCGGGGAAAAACGGAATGAGAAATCTTATCACCGCGTAGGTTCCCATCTTAAGCAGAACGCCGGCAAGTATTACGCTTCCGGGCGTGGGGGCTTCAACGTGCGCGTCGGGAAGCCAGGTGTGAAATGGAAACATCGGAACCTTGATTGCGAAGGCCAGGAAAAACGCCAGAAACACAAGCCCCTGGGGACTCAGTATGCCGTCAAAAGCAAGACTGGTCCTCTGGAGATCAAAAAGGTTCATTGACGCAAAGCCGAACTGGTCTATGTGTGCGTAGTACATGTAGATGATCGCGACCAGCATGAGTCCGCTTCCAAGCGCCGTGTAGATGAAGAACTTTATTGCCGCGTAAATTCTTCTGGAAGACCCCCAGATTCCTATGATGAAATACATGGGAATCAGTACCGCTTCCCAGAATATAAAGAAGAGGATCATGTCCAGCGCGACGAAGGTCCCTATTAGCGCTGATTCAAGAAAAAGAGTAAGGCAAAGAAAGGCTCTCCATCCGCCTCTTATCGCGTTCCAGGAGCAAAGGACCGTGATCGGAAAAAGAAAGGTCGTGAGCAGCACAAGCAAAAGGCTAAGACCGTCGACTCCCAGATGATAAGACACCCCGAGATCCGTAAGCCAGGGAACCTTCTCTTCAAACTGCATGACGGAGAGAGAACCGTTGAACTTGAAGAAAAGCGGGAGTGATATTACAAATTCGACCAAGGTTATTACGAACGCAACCGCTTTTAGCTGATAATCGGAAATCTTCTGGAAATACGGCAGAACCGCAAGCACGACAGCTCCCAGAAGAGGAAGGAATATGAGCAGGGACAGAATGTTATTATCGAGACTCACGTTCGGGCCGGCAGAAGCAAAAAGAATTTGATTGCCGTAATTATACTTTTAAAAACAGTGTTCTCAACCGCAAGCCGGGGAAAAATTCAAGTTTTTGTTTTAAAGTATTCCTGTTCTCTATCGTGATAAAAAAGCGTCTTTTGCTGTCTGTGTATGTGGGGAACACCCTCAAGGTTTCTACGTAGCTAGTGGTCAGGAATTTGGGAAACCATGGCGTTTCTCGGGGAGTTTAAGAGAATGGTCAGTGGCATAAGATCTAATCTTAAGAATTGTCGAACAATCTTCGAAAATACTTTTTCCAGCTAACAATTGTGCGAGTTCGGCGCTCAAATGTGGATTTCGTTTCCAATCTGTTTCTTATTCTGATTGAGTGTGGTATATAAGGATTCTCGCTATTAAGGTATTTGTTGAACAAGTCATTAGAAAAGACGATTTTAGCCATCTCGAAAACAATATCTGTATCGGAATACTTTCCTAACCTAGAACCCAGATCGGATAATCTATAACTTCTTGAGGTTCCCCTTCCACCCTTTTCTACTTCTACAATACGCATCCATCGAAGTGCATTTAAGTAGTAGTCATACTGTCTTGCTACGATGCTGTGATTTTGAAATAATTCTTCTTTTGTTAATGGACCCTCTTGTCTAAGATCACAAAAGAGAGTCAATATTTTGTGGAAATTATCTGCCTGAGGAAAAGGAACTTTGATATCCGTTAATTCTGGATTTACTTGAACAGATTTTAATTCTCTCCAGCTAGGCAATTCTTCTGTTTCTTCAGGTTCATACAACATACAACATTGATATTGGGAATTATCAATGCCATACCAATTGGGAGAATACCGAAAAGGAAAGAAGTGAAAATATCTTGTTTCCGGTTCGTAGAACATAATGTATGTGGTGATAGATTTCGACGTTGAAAATTTTTGCCTGTAATGGAGTTGAGGGTAGAGCAATTGTCGGATGTTCATGTTATCATGGAGTTCGTTTTTAGCTTCTATCAGATAGATACCTTTTTTTCCTTCGTATCCACCATCTACTTCAATCTGCACCGAGTCTACTTGATAGTTAAGAAACTGGTTCCTAGAAGTGGGAAGCGAAAAATCAAATGATGTGGTACGCTCACGACCTCGTAAAATAAGATCTACCTCATCTTGAAATACGTAATCTAACATTTTGGATGTTAATGCTGCATCTAAAGCTTTAGATTCACTTGTTATATAGCTGGGTGAAAGTGCTTCAATGTGATCTGGAAGATAAAAACTCTTTGGCTGCAGTTTCTCAGAATTGTCGATGCGGTTAGTGATATTGATATCAATAAACGGGTCTGTTTTAGCAATTCTGTAAACGCCATTCTCAATAGCAAGTAATGACAATTCGTGTTCAGAAAGAACTTTAGGTGTTTTTTCGCGGAAATCTATTTTACATGCAATACGGGGTTCGTAATAACGTTTAATAACCCTGCTTTCTATATCGTAGAAACCTTTAGTCTTAATAATAGAATTTATTGATAGATCCGAGAAAATATCACGCCAAGCGCTTTCAACATTTTTACTTTGAGTTTGTTCTCTAATTTTCATGAATAATTCCGAACGATAATTTCTTTTACCGCACCTCTTCTGTCCGCTTTGCAATTCACTGCTCGTGTTGCCATTACCCTTCCGATATGAAAGTCTTTTTCCTTTCTATAAAGTGCTGCTATCCAAGGTGCGCAGGAATTCGACAGCATGAAATAAGCTCCTTTGCGGTGTATCTCTTGACAGAATTTAAACAAGCGAATCTGCTGAGTCTCATCGAATTTAGTTGACGTGTAAGCTGTAAAGCTTGCAGTAGGTGTTACCGGTTCGTAAGGAGGGTCTAAATATACGAAATCGGAGCGAGAGATTCTCGCTTTGTTCTCCTCAAAGTCTAGAACTTCGATATTTACGTCTTGGAGAACAGTAGAACAAATCCGCAGGTTTTTTGAGTCGACGAATTTCGGATTCTTGTACCTTCCGTAAGGTACATTAAACTCACCTCGAGAATTTACTCGGTATAATCCGTTGTAGGCAGTTTTGTTTAGGTAGATGAAACGGCTTGCGCGCGCGAGTTTACTACGAAAAGGGTACCTCGGTGACCGATCCCATTCTCTTATTTGTCTATAATACTCTTGGGTATTTTTATGTTGCTTGAGATGTTGGATTAAGTTTTCGACATCATCTCTAACAACCTCGTACGCATTTATTAGTTCGGAATTGCTGTCGCTAAGATAGATCGATCCTTTTGACCGATTTTGTTCCAAAGAAAAGAATAAGGCCCCCCCCCTAAAAAAATTTCAAAGTAATTCAGGTACTTACGTACCGAAGGGGTGCGTTTGTGTAATTCGTCTAACAACTGTCGCTTGCCTCCTGCCCATTTTAAGAAAGGAAGAGGAGAAGCTGTAATTGTCGATTGCCTCATGTTTAATTACGAGTGTAGTTAACCTTTAACATCTAGCGCACGACATGGACGAACCTTACTGTTTTTTCCTCCGATAACAAGAAAGGATAGACCTAAAACGAAAGACTTAAGGGACATCCAATGTTGTGTCAAAGAGTACACATGCAAAAGCTCCTCAAGAATACGCTTTAGCTGTTATCTCCATTACCTCTATATTACTCTGTTTTCCTACTGGTCCGGGAACCAATATTGCAAGATCGACTCCGGCTGCGAAATGCTCTTCAAGCTTTTTCTTGCAGTCATCGGGCGTACCGGCAAGCGCTACTGAATCTATCAGTTCGTCCGTGAAAACTTCGGCCGGATTCGCTCCGTCCTGCACCTGGTCGATTATATCCCCGAAACCTATGTTCCTTATGAGTCTCTGGTAAAAAGGAAACCTGGCGTATGGACCGAGCCCTCTTTTGGCTGCGGCGACGGCCGCGGCCCCATCATCCGAGACAAAGGACGGAATGCCGTTTGTAATTGATATGGTTGAGGGATCCCTTTCTGCTTTCGTGGCGCCCGCGGCAACATGTTCTTTTAAGGTAGAGATATAAGCGGGAGGACAAAGATACGGCATTATGCCATCGGCAACCTCTCCGGCAAGCTCCGCTGCGGCCTTGGTAAGTCCCGCTATATGGACCGGGAGATCGGTTGGTCTTTTAAGAGAAAGCCTGGGAGACGTTCCGTCGGCAAAGGCCCTCACTTCCCCGACATAGTCCCTCATCGCCTCAATCGGGTTTCCCATGTCTATATCGTATCTGTTGTTAACGGGCCTGTGGCTGACTCCGAGTCCGAGAATCATCCTTCCCCCCGTTATTTCTTGTATCGTAAGCGCAGTCGCGGTAGCCATTACAGGCTGGCGCATGTATATGTTGGCTATCCACGTTCCGACATTTATCTTTTCGGTGCACTCCGCAAACACCTGAGCGTTCGTTATGGCGTTGTAAGGCGGTACCTCGGGAGAGAAGATACCGTCAAAACCCGCTTCTTCAGTAATTCCTGCGAGTGCTCTAAGGTCACTCACACTGCATCCCCAAACCGGTGAAGTTGTTGCAATTTTTCCCATTTTAGCCTCCTTAAGTTTTTTTTCAGTACTGGTTAACCACGTCTCTGTAGTAATCTGGACGAAGGAAAGCTTCGTCTCTAGTTTTTAACACTTCTTTTATATCTTCAAGAACTCTGTTTTTTTCCTCGGGGAATTTCGCCCTGACGGGAAGATAATTTGATATGTGATTCGAGTAGAAATAGCCGTCGGAAAGCTCCGTATTCTCAACAATAGTCTCAAGCTCCTCTATCATCTGGAACTTGTCCGGAAGCTCAAACAGGCCTTCCTGCCATTGCTCGTAAATCGGTGCCCCGGGACGAAGCTGGAGAGAAAGAGCCCCGACATACTCCGGGTCACACTCGGTAAGAAGCTTCCCGGTAGCCAAGGCGTGTTCACTGCTCCTGTCCTTCCCGCCGATACCGAGAAGTACCATGACCGAGTTCATTATCCCTGAAGCCTTAAGTTTTTTTGAGGCTTCAACTGTCTCGGCAAAATTCGCTCCCTTCTCTATTCTCTCGAGAACCACATCGTCTCCGCTCTCAAAACCTATGTAGACCATGCTGAGGCCGTTTTCCCGAAGACGTGTGAGGTCTTCAACTGATTTCCTGAGTATGTCCCCTATGTTCGCATACACGGTGATCCTCTCAAGATCCGGGGCGTTTTCATGGAGATAATCCATTATCTCCATCAGCTTAGCCGTGGAGAGCACAAGCGCGTTGCCGTCCGCGATGAAAACTCTTCGTTCAAGCAAACCGCTCTTTGCCGCGGCATCAATAATTTCTTTTATTTCGCCCATAGGCCTTACCCTGAACTTCTGGGTTTCTTTTCTGTACATGGCGCAATAGGTGCACTTGTTGTGGGAACAGCCTATAGTCGCCTGCAGAATGAAGCTTTTGTGCTCGCTTGGAGGGCGGAAAAAAGGTGTTACATATTCGATCATCACCGTAAGAATCTAACAAAGTTTCAGGACCTCTTCAATAAATCTTTGCAATGACAAAAAGCATAGGTTATTCTTGCGCCGTAATGTTTGATCTTGAACCGCACGAAAAAGAAGGGTTTCACTACATCCTTGGCGTACCGCTGCTCATAGGACTCATAATGGTCATCGCCTTTCTGACGCACATCGTCCTTACTCCTTAGCCCGTACCCCAACGGATTATCCGCAGGATAAGTTCGCGGATTTCAATCTCCACTCCCGTACTGTCCCGGAAAAGATATTTTCCGTCTTCTGCCTCTTCCCAGACTGCCCCGAGAAGTTTTAAGTTTTTCTTCTGGTTTTGGGAACCGGAATCAATTTTCCTCCCGACAAATGTAACGGCGTTTCCATCCCCGCAAAACACCATTACCAGTTTCGAGGTTCCGAAAAGCAGCAGAAAACCCAGGGTCTCTGCATCCGCATCAAAAACCGCGTGCATAAAACCCCGAGGCGAAGCAATTACGCTGATTGCGTCTTGGCCATATTCTTCATTCAAAGACTCAACGCAGGTCTCAAAGCCGCGGCGGAGAAAATCCGAGACCTTTTCCCTCTCTTCGCAGGTTTTATCCGAGTCAGCCGGGACCTTTTCCTTTTCGTAGAACTCGGCAATCCATAGCTCTTTTCCCATTTCCACTGCGCATTACCCCGACTTTCCGCTTTCTGCTTGGAGTCCGCGGACAAAAAACTTTGTCGTTTTAAGTGTTGAAAAATCGGCAAATCGGCAAGTTTTTTCTCATTCTTCGCTGAAAACGCTTCAAATTCTTTGCTCGATATAATAATATATGCTTCAAGGGGGACAAAAGATAGACAGAATCCATGGAAACACCTCAGGTCTCACCAGAAGCGACCTGAAGAACCTGCTCAGAATATACAAGAGGAAAATTCCTCAGGATCGTCTTGTAACACTTGAATTCACCCGTACTCTCTTAGCCTTCTCAAAAGAACTCCAAAAAACCATAACGGCATTTATCGACCGTAGAGGAAAGATAAGATTTGTATTCATCGGAGAACCTTGCGATTTTCCTTTTGAAAACCTGCTTGGAAGGATGCGAAGAGCGAAATACAGGCTCAGGGGATTTCGCGTCGTAAGGACTAACCTCAAGGGAGTCGGTCTCACGAATTCTGATCTAACAACCCTGGCAAATGAAAGGCTTGACCTGGTAGCTTCTGTGTCTCTGGGTGAGAACGGTTCAACGGGACGCTTTGAATATGCGAACCTTGTTCCACCAGACGGAGAGAGCCAAGCAAAATGGGAGATTTCGAAATTTTCTGATGTAGGTCGCATAAATATTAATCTTGAACAGGAAATAAATGCCATAGAACAGTCCCTGAGGAGCGCTTTTCTCAAAAACGGGGGCAAGGAAAACAGGGAAGGAGTCATACTTGTGGGGTTTAGCACCAAGTTTCGCTACCTTGCTGAAAAATCTGTGGATGAGCTTGATTCCCTGGCTCTTTCCGCAGAGAAAGTAGTGCTCGACAAGGTGGTTCAGACAAGAAAGAACGTTGATCCCCGTTACCTCGTCGGCAGAGGAAAACTCAGGGAGATTGCTCTTCATGCAAAGCACCTCGGGGCCGATACCATAATTTTTGACACGGAACTTACCCCCGCCCAGGCAAACGCTATCGGAGAGGAATCCGGTCTTGATATAATGGACCGAAGCCAGCTGATAATACAGATATTTGCGAAACACGCCAAAACAAACGAAGGAAAAATCCAGGCAAGGCTTGCCGAGTTCCAGTACAATTTGCCGAGGCTCAAAGGCAAGGGAACGGCTTTTTCCCAACTGGGGGGCGGGATAGGCACGAGAGGCCCTGGAGAGAAGAAGCTTGAGCAGGAAAGAAGAAACATAAGAAAACAGATCGAACAGCTCGAAAAACAGATTGACGGCCTTTGCAGAAGAAGGGAACACACAAGGAAAAACAGAAAAACCTCAAAAATTCCGACCCTGTCCTTCATAGGATACACAAATGTCGGCAAATCCACCCTTTTTAACCGCCTGACCAAGTCCTCCATCGTTACTCAGGACAAGCTTTTCTCGACTCTTAACCCGACGACAAGGAAGGTCATGCTTCCTGGAGGAAGACAGGTGCTTATGACTGACACTGTGGGCTTTATAAGCAAACTCCCAAAAGAACTCATAAATGCGTTCAGGGCAACGCTTGAAGAAATAGGTGAAGCTGACCTGCTGTTTCACGTTGCAGACGCAAGCGATCCTGAGGTCAGAGAAAAAATAGATTCGGTAATTAAGATCGTAGAATCCATGGAGTTCGAAAACATACCAAGTGTTCTCGTGTTTAATAAGATTGATCAGGCCGATGCGGACACACAAGCTGCTCTTCTCGAGACATTTCCTGGGACGCCGTTTATATCAGCCAGAAAAGGAAAAAATTTCAGGGATTTGCTTCTCTATATAGAGAAATTCGTTGAAGAAACTGATGCGGATGCCAAACTCCAGAATTTTAACTTGGGGGAAGAACTGAAAGGCAGTTTCTCGCCTTCCCTGCTGCATAGCTCGCTTTAGTTTCCCAACGGGCTTTAGCAGTATTGTTCGTAAAAGCAAGACAAAAAGGGGATGACCGTTTGCACGAACATCCCCTTTTCGTCTTTTACTTCTGTGACCTTACCAAGGCTTGGACTTGTCGTCCACTCCATCTAGATTCTGAAGCCACTTTGTATGGTCATAAAACGCAGCGCCAAAAGTAAGAGCCAGAGTAGCGATTATAATACCAATGTCGGTATTTTTGGTTTGCTCGGCCCTTCTTTTTATCCTGTCATGAATCGGATCTGGAATATTCAGCGTTATCTCTGCCATTACCAAAACCTCCTTGTTTTTTTTGATTAGAACTAGTCGGCATCTCCTATGCCTTTTTCCTCTCTGTACTTCTGGATCTCCTCCCGCTTTACCGTCGGTTTGAGAGTAAAGCCTGAGGGATCAGCGGATGCACCTGCGGCCGTAGCCCGAACTTCCTCGGCACTGAGGGGGGCAGGCTTTTTGTCTCCCGCAAGGTCTCCAAGCTGGGAATCTTCGAGCTTCCAGTCCGTAAGCCACTCGTCTCCGAGACCGAAACGCCTGGTGAGCTTGTTGATCTCCTCAAGTCTTCCCGGAAGAGGTCCTGCTGGCTGAAGCATGTTCAGATCCTGTAGAAGTTTTACTACCTCGGGATTTCTCTCGAAGGGGTTTCCAACCTGTTTTTCGAAGAACATGGTTTCAAACGGGGGTCGGCTTCTTGCTCCGCCGCCGTCCATGCTCTCCGCGGGATAGCCGACGGTCATAAGCCAACTGAACACGTAAGTGTCCGGAAGGTTGAATTTCGCTTTCGTATTCCTTCTGGCTCCACCGCTGGCGCCGTTAAGACAGGTCCCAAGACCCAAGGACGTCGCAACAAGACAGGCGTTCTGTATCGCGTTTCCAAGATCGATTGCGGCAAGGCGGTGCAGTACCGCATCGGGAAGCATTGCAGGAAGCGGGAACAGTCTGGATACCCTGTCATATTCCCAGCCATGCGCCTTATCGAGTGCTCCGGTTCTTAGAAGGTCGTGGATAGACTGACCCATTGTGTCGTAGTTGCCCATGTCATAGCACCAGAAGATAAGCACGGGAGCCATCTGCGTTGTGATCTGACTCCAGTCGGATATAAACTCCCATATTTCGGGATCTTCATCCCTGTATACAACTATTGCTCTTTGTCCATTGAAGTTGCCTGCCGTAGGAGAAAGTCTGGCAGCTTCCAGCATGGCCTGAACCTTCCATTTCTCAACGGACTTATTCGGCTCATACCACCTGATGGACCTTCTTAGTCCTATGGAACTGAAGGTGTCCATGATACTACCAACTTCGCTGGCACTTGGTACATCACTCATATTAATAACCTCCTATCTGGGTATTTTTTGTTCAAAATAAAGCTGAAACTGCAAAACATCTCCGAACATCATACCACTAAATCGCAGAAATTTCATCATTAAAAATCAAAATCCCCTAAATTTTACAATACGGATAATTTGGTATACATTTATCGCCGAATTTATAGCGCAAGCAGGAGGAGTTATTAATGAGAGACGTATATATCATAGGAGTGGGAAACACCGCCTGCGGAAGATTTCCCGATAAAGCGGCTCACATTCTCGCACGAGAAGCCGCATGGGCCGCAGTACAGGACTCGGGAATTCATGCGCGAAAAATAGAAATCGCCTTTTGCGGCCATGTCTACCAAGGCATGGGAGTCGGTCAGAGAGCGCTTAAGGATATAGGGCTCGTCGGGCAGCCTACCATAAACGTGGAGGGTGCCTGCGGAAGCGGAACGCTTTCCCTCTGGGAAGCCTGGAGAACCATAGCCTACGGTCAGTATGACATAGCGCTTGCTCTTGGTGTTGAGAATCTAAGCAGAATTCTCTCCGGGGGTCCCCTACCCCTCGAGGAAGACGACCTTGAGGTATCCATCGGCATGGGAATGCCCGGACTCTACGCGATAAGAGCTTCAAAGTACATGAGCGAATACGGGGTCACTCTGGAGCAACTGGCGGAAGTCGTCGTAAAGAGCCGCTACCATGCTTCGCTCAACCCTCTTGCCCAGTACAGAAAGCCTACAACCGTAGAAGAAGTGCTGAACGCGCCGGTTATCGCCGACCCGCTTACGCGCAACATGTGCTGTCCCGTTGGAGACGCCGCCGCGGCCGCGGTACTGTGCTCCGAGGAACATGTTGGAGATCTCGCTAAAAAAATGCCGGTAAAAATCCTAGGCTGCGTTGCCCAGTCGGGCAAATACAGCAGTCCCACGGGTCTTACCTGTGATCCTTCTGAGAATGTCTGGAGAACTTCTCAGATGGCTTATGAAATGGCGGGACTGGGACCTGAGGACATGGACGTGGCTGAAATTCACGATGCTTTCTCAATAGCGGAAATGATGGTTGTTGAATCTCTCGGCTTTTGCGAGAAGGGAGAGGGAGCGACTCTCATAGACGAAAAAAGTACGTGGGTCGGAGGCGACAAAGTCGCGGTTAATCCAAGTGGCGGCCTGCTTTCACGGGGACATCCGGTCGGAGCTACGGGACTTCTTCAGACTGCCGAGATCGTGAGGCAGCTAAGAGAGGAAGTCGAACCGGAGCGTCAAGTAAAAGATGCGAAAGTCGGCATTATCGAGACTATGGGAGGTGCCCAGCCTGCCATGGACGGAATTACCTGCGTTGTGAGCATCCTCGGGAAATAACGCAGACACGTCTTAATCGGCGTTCCTTGCAATCTCCCGTTTTTTTCTCTGCATCCAATTTATGCGTGCGGTTTTTTATCGCACTCAGGGGAGTATTGCGCAACCTTTTCTTGTTCCCCTATCCCACCGGTTTTCAATTTCAGACAAATTCTTGATTCCGTACAAAGAAGAATTATTTTGTGTTTGAGATGATTTCATCCGAAAAATTAACCTTAAAAGCCCAAGAAGCTATCGTGGAGGCCCGAAACGCAGCTAGCGACGGCAGGAATCAGGTGATTGACCTGCCGCACCTGTTCGCGGCCCTGGTGAGCCAGCCCGGGATGCCAACAAGGATTCTGGAGCGACTGGAATCCGACCCTGGGGAGCTTGTGCGGATTGCCGCCGAGCAGATATCCAAGTTTCCAAAGGTAAAAGGGGTATCCGACCGGATATACATGAGCAGGGAACTTGATTCCGCCATCCGGTCAGCCGACAAGGAAGCGCAAGATCTTGGAGATGCGTATGTAAGCACGGAGCACCTTCTGATTGGAATTGTTTCTCACGCCTCCGGGGCTCTGGGAAACGGATTTTCAGAATCAGACGTGACTAAGGAAAGGATCTTAAAAGTACTGAAAGAACTGAGAGGTAGCCAGACAGTGAACACGCAGAACCCTGAAGATACCATGGAGCCGCTTCGCCAGTATGGAAAGGATTTCACAGAACTTGCCCGAAGCGGGAAGGTAGACCCTGTTATAGGGAGAGACGATGAGATAAGGAATGTGGTCCGGGTACTTCTTCGAAGAACGAAGAACAACCCGGTACTCATAGGGGAACCCGGGGTGGGGAAAACCGCCATAATCGAAGGACTCGCCCAGCGTATAGTTGACTCCGATATCCCCGAGGGACTTAAAGACAAAAAGCTGATTTCCCTCGATCTGGGATCGCTGCTTGCCGGGGCAAAGTACAGGGGACAGTTCGAGGAAAGACTCAAGGCTGTGCTGAAGGAAGTTACGGAGTCCCAAGGTGAGATAATTCTCTTCATAGACGAAATACACACCGTAGTAGGAGCCGGAGCGGCCGATGGGGCAATAGACGCGTCAAACATGCTGAAGCCGGCCCTTGCGCGCGGAGAACTTCACTGTATAGGTGCGACCACTCTTGATGAATACAGAAATCACATAGAAAAGGACGCAGCCCTTGAGCGGAGGTTCCAGCAGGTCTATGTCGATGAACCCTCTGTGGAGGAAACCGTGTCGATCCTAAGGGGTCTTAAGGAAAAATACGAGGTTCACCACGGGGTGAAAATCAAGGACGAGGCTCTCGTTGCCGCTTCCCAGCTCTCAAACAGGTATATCTCCGGGAGGTTTCTGCCCGATAAGGCCGTTGATCTCATGGATGAGGCCTCTGCGCGGCTCAAAATGGAGATTGACTCCGTGCCTACCGAAATAGATGAAATAAAGAGAAAGATAGTGCGCCTTGAAATAGAAAGGGAGGGATTCAGAAAAGAGCAGGATCCTGAACTTCTGGGAAAGCTTGAAGAGATTGAGAAAAATCTCTCGGAACTGAAGAGAGAAGCAGAGACGCTTGAAGCGCACTGGCAGAAGGAAAAAGACTGCATATCGAGAATAAGAAAGACCAAAGAAGAGATAGAAACCGGAAGAATGGATGCGGAGAGAGCGCAGAGAGAAGGAGATCTCTCCCGCGCATCCGAATTTCTTTACGGCAGGATCCCGGAGCTTGAAAAGAATATGGAAAGCCTAGGTGCTGAACTTTCCGAAATACAGAGTCAGAGGAAAATGCTTCGTGAGGAAGTGGGCGCCGAGGATATAGCCACGGTTGTATCGAAGTGGACGGGAATACCGATGTCAAGTCTGGTCGAGGAGGAGGTCGAGAAACTTGTTTACATGGAAGAGAGGCTCTCGAAACGGGTGGTGGGACAGCCGGAGCCGACAAGATTGGTCTCAAATGCGCTTCGGAGGTCAAGGGCCGGACTCTCCGATCCGAAAAGGCCCATAAGCTCGTTTATCTTCCTCGGACCTACCGGAGTCGGGAAGACTGAACTCGCCAGATCGCTTGCCGAGTTCATGTTTGACGACGAAGACGCGATTGTACGGATTGACATGAGCGAATATATGGAGAAGCATTCGGTATCAAGACTGATTGGAGCCCCGCCGGGCTACATCGGATACGAAGAGGGAGGCCAGATCTCAGAAGCCGTGAGGAGACGACCCTATTCCGTGGTGCTTTTTGACGAGATAGAAAAAGCGCACTCCGATGTGTTTAACCTGCTTCTTCAGATTCTTGACGACGGAAGGCTCACAGATGGACAGGGGAGAACCGTGGACTTCCGCAACACGGTGATAATAATGACCTCAAACCTCGGAAGCCAGCACATACAGGAATCGCCGGGGAACGGCGAGGAGATGGAAAACAAAGTAAACGAGATGCTCAGGAATTATTTTCGTCCCGAGTTTCTAAACAGAATTGACGAAGTTGTCATATTCAGCGGTCTGAAAAGAGCAGACCTCTTGAAGATAGCCAAAATCCAGATCGGATATCTAAGAGAGAGGCTTGCGGAGAAGAATCTTGGCATAGAACTATCCGAGAAAGCGGTTACAAGGCTGGTTGATATTGGTTACGACCCTGCTTTCGGGGCAAGGCCACTTAAACGCTCCGTACAGAAATACATACAGGATCCGCTTGCAAGTAAGATACTGAAAGGAAGTTTTAAGAACTCAAGCACTGTAAAGGTGGATCTGGACAAAGAAGGAGACTTTACTTTCGGGTAAGAATTATAGTCTAACGGGCATGTTGCTTATATGCCTGCGAAGCACAGAACAAATACCCTGTTTCCCTGCTGCACTTAGTTAAAGAGCCGGCATTATTTATCTCCAGTCAAAAGAGCGGCAATTTCTCCCGGAACCTTTTCTGCGGCAATGTTTGTTCTCTCGCCAGAATTCCTTTTCTTTATCTCCACCTTGCCTTCTTTCAGGCTCCTTTGGCCGACGATAACCTGAATAGGGATTCCGAGCAGGTCTGAGTCCTTGAATTTCACACCTGGGGTCTCAGTTCTGTCATCAATAAGAACATCCACTGCGTTGCGGAGAAGCGCTGAGTATATTTTCTCCGCCGCATCCTTTACGTCCTGCTGCTTCATATTTATCGGAAGCACAGAGACCTCAAACGGAGCTATGGGAACGGGAAATTTTATTCCATGCTCATCGTTATTCTGCTCTATTGCCGCCGCTACCGTTCTTCCTATCCCTATCCCGTAACAACCCATAACAAGCGGCTTTTCCACACCGTTCTCATCCATGTAGGTAGCTCCCATGGCTTCGCTGTACTTGGTTCCCAGCTTGAAAACGTGTCCAACTTCAATGCCTCTTGACGCTCGAAGAACTCCGTTTTCAGAGACCGGGCACGGGTCCCCTTCCCTCGCCACCCTTATGTCCGCATAGGAATCGGCTTCAAAGTCCCGCCCGGGGTTAACGCCGGTTACGTGATGGTCGCCTTTGTTGGCTCCCGTTACGGCATTTTTAATATTGCGAATGGATTTGTCCGCAATTACCTTAACGTTCTTTCTCTTAAGTCCCACGGGTCCGCTGAATCCAAGCGGTCCCCCAGAAACTTCGAGAATTGTCTGCGGATCGGCAAGTTCTGCGACATCACATCCGAGAAAGTTCCGAAGTTTGGTTAGACTGAGCTCTGTGTCTCCTCTTACAAGCGCAACGACCGGCTGCGTTTCGGTACGTACTATAAGGGTCTTTATCAGTTTTTCCGGCCCGACCTTTAAAAGCCGCGCCACATCCTCAACCGTCTTAAGGCCCGGAGTATGGACTTCGGAGATATCCTCAAGTCCCGAGGTTGCTCTTGCCCCTTCCCTTTCATCTTCTGAAATGCCGATTTTTGCAAGCTCAAGGTTGGCAGCGTAATCGGCTTCCGTGGAACTCATTATTACGTCTTCACCGGTGTCGGCTGTCACCATAAATTCATGGGAAAAACTTCCGCCGATATTTCCTGAATCGGCAGAAACCACACTGAACTCAAGCCCGCACCTTTCAAATATACGTACATAAGCGTCGTACATCGCCTGGTAGGAGCGATCCGCTCCCTCATCCGAAACATCGAAGCTGTAGGCATCTTTCATTATGAACTCACGTGCCCTCATAACCCCAAAGCGGGGACGGATCTCATCTCTGAACTTCGTCTGTATCTGGTAAAAATTAACGGGAAGCTGTTTGTAGGAACGAATCTCCTTCCTAACTATGTCCGTTATTATTTCCTCGTGCGTGGGTCCCAGGCAGAAATCCCGTTCGGCGCGATCCTTGAAGCGAAGCAGTTCCTTTCCGTAGTAATCCCATCTGGCGCTCTCGATCCAAGGTTCTGCCGGGAGCACCGCGGGCATGAGAAGCTCTATGGCTCCTGCCCTGTTCATCTCTTCCCGCACTATGTTCTCGACTTTTCTTATGGATCTGAGTCCCAAAGGAAGGTAGTTGTAGATCCCGGCCGCGAGCTTTCTTATCATGCCCGCTCTTACCATAAGCTTGTGACTTATGATCTCGGCATCCGAAGGGTCTTCCTTGACCGTTGGTATGAAATAGGAAGAAAACCTCATCCGTTTTTCTCCTTTAAAGTGATTTAAGTTCAGATGGAAAGCAATTTCGCAGGGTTTTCAGCTCAGTTAACGTAGTTTCTTTCTATTTCCTTGACAAGCTCCCCGACCAAATCGGCTTCTCTGAAAGATTTTATCAGTTTTCCGTCCCGATAAAGCATCCCTTTTCCCCTTCCACCTGCTATTCCTATATCGGCTTCCGAGGCTTCGCCTGGTCCGTTAACAACGCAACCAAGTATTGCGACTTTAACCGGTCTTGGAAGGTTAAAACCGGAGACACCCTGCTCAACTTCCGAAACCAGCTTCTCAAGATCTATTTCAAGTCGCCCGCACCCCGGACACGAGATAAGTTCAATTCCATTGTTTCTTATCCCAAGAGACCTTAGTATGTTCATTCCAACAACTATCTCCTCCACCGGATCACCCGTTAAAGACACCCTTATTGTGTCACCTATCCCTTCAGCGAGAAGTGCTCCGATTCCTATGGCGGACTTCACCGTTCCCATTCCCGGGGTTCCGGCCTCGGTAACTCCGAGGTGGAGCGGGTATTCGGTTTTGTCCGCGAGCATTCTGTATGCAGTGATCATCTTTTTCACGTCGGTGGACTTGACCGAAATCTTTATGTCGAGAAAATCAAGGTCCTCAAGTATGTGCACATGTCTCATTGCGCTTTCAACCAGAGCCTCGGCCGTCGGATGTTTGTGCTTTTTGAGTATGTCTTTTTCAAGAGAGCCTGAATTCACGCCTATTCTTATGGGAATTCTTCTCTCCCTGCAGGCGTCAACCACGGCTTTTATCCTGTACTTGGCACCGATGTTCCCGGGATTTATTCTCATCCCGTCGACTCCCTGTCTTATTGATTCAAGGGCCAGTCTGTAATCAAAGTGTATGTCCGAGACAAGGGGAATTCTTATCTCTTTTCTTATCGCTCCCAGAGCCTTTGCGGCATCCATGTCGGGAACAGCGACCCTGACGATGTCACAGCCTGCCTTTTCAAGTCTTTTTATCTGGGAAACTGTTGATGCAACGTCTCTCGTGTCGGTAATAGTCATTGACTGGACCGACACGGGAGCTCCCCCGCCTATTTTTACCTCACCGATTGATATCTGCCGGGATTGCCTCATAACTTGCGGAGAATGCTATTGAATAGTTATTATAGTGTCAAGAAAGCCTAAAGCTGGATGCATGTTTCAAAGACTTTTTAACTCGGTTAATATCCTAAGGTATTTAATTTCTTTTGAAGAGTTCGGCGCAGTATAAGAAACAACCTAAAACGGCATAAGAAAAAGCTGACTCAACAAGTTTCTTTACAGTTATTAATAAAACAGGGAATCAGGAGGTAAAATTATGGGGATGAAGAAGATAATCCAAATAGACAGGGGCGGTTCCTCCAAGGATAAAAGCTCCGTGTCTTTTAGCAAGTTTGAAAAGAAGGAAAAACCCGCAAACAGTCCCGACATAACGGAAGAAACAGTCTACGGTGCTCTTAAGGATGTTTACGATCCCGAACTTCCCGTGAGCATAGTGGATCTTGGACTTATTTACGACACCAAAATTTCCGGGCGGAACGTTCAAATCAAGATGACGCTTACCACCCCAGGGTGTGCAATGGGAGCACAAATAGCAGGCCAAGCTGAAATGGCGCTTAAGAACGCGGGAGCCGACAACGTTCTTATAGAAGTGATATGGGATCCTCCCTGGAACCCCGACATGATATCCGAGGAAGGAAAAAAGAAACTGGGTATCGCTTAGGGGGGACTTGCTGCGTGGAAATAACCAGAGAACGTATAATAAAAGTTCTTAAGGGTGTTAACTATCCGGGGTTTAACCGGGACATAGTATCCTTTGGTCTCGTAAAGGATATCCTTGTGGAAGGTTCGAAGGTAACCCTCTCCATAGTTCTTCCCAAACCCGACCAGAAGCTTCAGTCCGCAATAGAGGAAGAAGTCCGAAAAGAGGTCTTCGGCATACATGGAGTTGAAGATCTCTCGTTGAAGATCGGCTCACGTCCGCAGAAGCAGATAACTGCCGACGCGGGTAGTGAAAAAAGCAAACTTCCCGACATAAAGTACTACATAGCCGTCGCAAGCGGCAAAGGAGGAGTCGGCAAGTCAACAATAGCGACCAACCTCTCCCTGGCAATCTCAAAAAAAAGACAGAAAGTCGGGCTTATGGATGCCGATATTTGGGGACCGAGCGCTCCTTTGATGATGGGAATAAGCGAAAAGCCCCGCGCAACCGCCGATGACAAAATCGTTCCCATAGACAAATTCGGCCTCAAGGTAATGTCCATCGGTTTTCTCGTGAACGAGGAAGACGCTGTGATATGGAGAGGCCCCATGGTACACGGAGCGATAAAGCAGTTTATCGAGGATGTTGAGTGGAGCGGAACGGATTACCTGGTAATTGATCTTCCTCCAGGTACCGGGGACGCTCAGCTCTCTCTGGCGCAGACGGCCCCGATAAGCGGAGGAGTCATAGTAACCACTCCCCAAGACGTAGCTTTAGTGGACGTAAGAAGAGGGATCCTGATGTTCAACAAACTGAATATTCCTATTCTTGGGATAGTGGAGAACATGAGCTATCTAGATATGCCCGATGTAGACGGCAAGATAGACATATTCGGCAGAGGTGGAGGAAGACGTATGGCAGAGAGGTTTGAAGTTCCGTTTCTTGGAGAAATCCCAATCGATCCGCGGATAAGGATCGGTGGGGATAACGGAACCCCCATCGTGGAGTCTGATCCGCAAAGTGCGGCTGGAAAGGCCTTTTTTGAGATTGCGGACAGAATACTCGAATCCATAGAGAACTGACTGGCAAATTCAACCACCCTCGCCAGTTTTCAAGAAGTTGCCAGCTGGTTTCTGTTACTTGGTCTAGTTGCTGTCAGGATAATGCGGTACAGTGGCTAGAAGATCTCTCTAGCAGTTAAATACTTCTCACTACCCGACTGTGGAGTTAACCAATTAACTGCCCGCCAGCACCGAGCTCATGAGCGCTTCCCGGGAAGTGTGTTTTGGACGGAACCCGGTTTCTCGTTTTAACTTCTCGTTGCTGGCCACCCATGGCCATCTTGCGTACTCGGTCCCGCACGCGGGAGAATCGCTTTGCAGTCTCAGCATCCATGTTACCCAAGTGATGACGGTGAGAAGCGGCGCCGGGAGGCTAATCGCGCGTCTACCCGCAATGCTCGCAATCTCGCTATAGGCAACGGTTCCCTCTCCCGTGATGTTGAACACCCCGGAGGCAGGCTTCATCAGGCACAGTTCAAAGGCGTCAAGCAGATCGTCAAGATGGATGAACTGCATCTGCGGGTCCGCACCGAGAACGCGGACGCTTGCCAGCCTGAAAAAGACCTCAGCAACGAAGTTCTCGCACTGGGGTGCCATTACCGTGCACCCTCGCAGTATGGTGACGCAGGAGTTGGGGTTGCTCATTGCGAATGTTCTCAGCTTGAGCTCCGCTGCGGCCTTGTTCTCGGCGTACTGAAAACCTCGGACAGGCCTTACGGGTGATTCCTCGGTATATGGCTGCTCATCCCCGCAACGGGCGCCGTACACAGTGGTGCTGCTAAGGTAGACAAGGTGTTTTATGCCGACAGTCCAGCAGTCATGTATCACCTGGGCCGTTCCGCTGACATTCACACTGTACGCTGTCTTGCGGTCATGTCCGGGCCGCAAGAGAAATGCCAAGTGGACAACAGCGTCAACTTGGTACTTTCGCAGAATGTCCGCAGTGGACTCCCGGATGTCCTTCCGGAATGCCGTGACTTTCGGATAGGATATGTTTAGCGGGAGACAGTCAAGCGCTATAACTCTGTCCACATGGTCTGATTGCGCCAGTCTCTCCACCAGTTTTGAGCCGATGAACCCGGCCGCGCCCGTCACGGCGACAGTCTTCTTGTTGCTCATCACTATACTACTTTTGAACAGAGCAGGCTTGTGAGGTCAGGCGCAGGTTTGCCCGCTAAGGGAAAGCGTTCTCCTTTTTCCATTATTCAAACTTCCTTATGGAATCTCTTGTTTTCTCGTTTATCTTCCGTTTAGCAGTCCTTACTTTAATGCCGCTCGAATGTAATCTGGCATAATAATCAAAAAGGTACCTCCTGCGGGTAGCCAAGTATATAAATTCCTAATCAATTTCTTTTAATCTTAAGTAATATTATAGCGAGCATGAAAAACCCGGAGTTTTTATCTTCATGAACGCGGAAAAAGACCTTTACGCGGTACTCGGCGTACCGCGAAACGCAACGCAGGACCAGATAAAGAAAGCGTACAGAGACCTCGCGAGAAAACACCACCCCGACATGAATCAGGGGGACAAGAAATCCGAGGAGAAGTTCAAAGAAATTCAGCACGCTTACGAAACCCTCTCAGACCCCGAGAAGAAAAAGACCTACGACATGTTCGGGACAAGCAATTTTGGTGGGCAGAGAACGGGTGGAGGAAGTTACAGGCAGTATTCACGAGGGTTTCCGGACATAGATGAAATCTTCAAAGATATCTTTTCACAGGGAGGCGGGGCTTACGGTATGGGTGGAGCGGGGGGAGGTTTCGGAGATATCTTTGATTTCGGTAAGGTGCGACAGCAGCCAAGAAGACCGAAAAACATCCAGCATACTGTAACCCTTGACTTTGAAACCGCAGTAAAAGGTGGAGAAAAAGAACTTCTGCTTAAGTCCCCCGAAGGCAGAAGCAAGAAAATAACGGTCAAGATTCCGGGTGGAGTGAAAACCGGGTCCAAGGTAAGATTGCCGGGCAAAGGCGAACAAATGAATTCTGTGGCCGGAGATCTCATTCTCGAGATAAAAGTCCTGTCCCATCCGGTTTTCAGAAGAGAAAACGACGACATATATATCGATGTTCCACTAACGGTTTATGAGGCAGCTTTGGGAACGCTGATCGATGTACCGACTATAGAGAGCCCTGTAAAACTTACTATTCCGCCCGGCGTGGGAAGCGGCACGAAAATGAGGCTCAGGGAAAAGGGAGTGAAAAATCCCAAGACCGGCAAACGAGGAGATCAGTTTGTAGTTGTTCAGATAGCAATGCCGGAGGAATCCAGCGAGCACATGAAGAAGCTCATGGACGAGATTAAAGAGAAATATCCCTATGACCCTAGAAAAAAACTCCTCCAGTATCTATAATGATTCAACAACGTTAAGAACTTACCTGTAAGGAGAGTGGTTTATCGTGAGCGGTGAAAAAGAAGAATTAAAGATGGATTTTTCGGGCTTTATCCTCTCGTTAAACGCCTCAGCCCTGATTCACTTGGGTGAAATTCCCGACCCGCACTCAAAAAAAAGAGAAGTCAACATTCCGGCCGCCAAGCACACCATAACCATACTCGAGATACTGGCGGAAAAAACCGAAGGGAACCTGACAGAAGAGGAAAAGCAACTTCTTGACGACATGATTTACAATATCCGCATGAAATACGTAAAGTCTCTGAGCTGATTTCTCTTCTACATGGTTGAGAGTTTCAGGAACTCTTCGTATCTTCGCTCTATTTCCTCTTTATGTAGCGAGCCCAGACGTCTTACGCTGAAGTCCTCAACCGTGAAGGAAGCCAGCACACTTCCGTAGGCAACCCCTTTTTTAAAACCGGTAAAATCAAGGTCTTTATCCATAGACGCAACGTAGCCCATGAATCCTCCGGCAAAAGTGTCACCCGCTCCCGTCGGGTCAAGCACTTGCTCAAGCATGTAGCTGGGAGCGAAAAACAGATCTTCCCGAGAAAAAAGCAAAGCTCCGTACTCTCCTCTTTTCACAATAAGAAATTCCGGTCCCATGTCCATTACCTTTCTTGCCGCTCTGGCCATCAACGGTTCTTCGGATAGCTGCCTTGCTTCAGAATCATTTATTATGAGAATGTTGACTTTGCCTAGGAGTGCCTTTAGTTCCTCCAGTTTATTATCTATCCAGAAGTTCATGGTGTCGCAGGCAACAACTCGGGGTGAGTTCACCTGCTCGAGGACCTTCATCTGGATTTCAGGGTCCGTATTGGCTAAGAAAAGATAATCGGCATCTCTGGATTTTTCGGGAACCACAGGGTCAAACGATCCCAGAACACCAAGGATAACGGAGACAGTTTCCGGATCCTTCATATCATAATCGTATCTGCCTTCCCATCTGAAAGTTCCTCCGGCACTGATCTCTATTCCCTCCGTATCAATGCCCTTTGAGCGAAGCAGTTCGGAATAGGCTGGGGGGAAATCTTCTCCAACTGAGGAAACCATATGAACATCCGTAAAATTACAGGCCGCCAAGGAGAAATAACAGGCGGATCCGCCAAGAATATTTTCTTCTCTTCCAAAAGGTGTTTCTATGGTGTCAATTCCTACCGACCCTACGACGACAATACTCATTAAGACCTCTCTACATGTATTTTTTCACGATAAGTTCAAATCTGCTCTTGGTCTCTCCGGTTACGCAGTCCGAAGACGTTATTATAGATTGACCTAGGGAATCCCCGCAAGGACATTCCATTTCTTCAGGGATAGCATCAACGACAGCAGCCACTACTTTTTTTGCCGTTTCAACGTTTTTATTCATGATTTCGATTATGTCCGAGACCGTGACGTCGTCATGGTCTTCCTTCCAGCAGTCATAATCGGTGCAAAAGGCTATTGTGGAATAGCAGATCTCCGCTTCCCTGGCAAGTTTCGCTTCCGGCATTGCAGTCATTCCTATTATGTCTGCTTCCCATTCTCTGTACAGATAGCTCTCTGCCCTAGTGGAGAACTGAGGACCTTCGATACAAACATAGGTTCCTCCCGAGTGGACCGTCCCACCGCAGCCAAGCGATGCTTCCCGCAGACAATCTGATAGCACGGAGCATACCGGGTCGGCCATTGAAACATGGGCTACTATACCACCTTCAAAAAACGTAGAAGGCCTCCGCTTGGTGTTATCAATAAACTGATCAGGTATCACTATGTGCCCCGGTTCTATTTCCTCTTTCAAACTCCCCACGGCGCTTACAGATATAATTTGCTCAACTCCCATAGCCTTCATTGCATATATATTCGCCCGGAAATTTATCTCAGACGGAGATACTGTGTGTCCTGTACCGTGTCTTGGAAGAAAAACCATTCGCACGCCGCCGAGGGTTCCCGTGAGTAGACTTGAGGAGGGTTTGCCCCATGGAGTCTCCACAGAAACGGTTTTAACGTCCGAAAGGCCTTCCATCTCATAAAGACCGCTTCCGCCCATTATTCCTATAGTCTTCAAGTTTCCGTCTCCATCCGCCGAGATATCGGCTTTGCGACAATAACCACCCTTTTCTCACCTGAGAAAGGCAATTCGAGTTCTTTTGTCAAAAGAAGTTTCGTATCTTGCGGATTCCGGTTCGTATAATCTTCCCATTCCTTCTTTCCCCGAGGCCCCTTCATTATAACCATCTCCCCTTCTATATCCAGATACGGGGTGCCAAGAGGCACTATGGCGCCAATGCTCCCAAGAGCCCGGAACGTCACCCGGTCAAAGTCCCCTCTCATCCCTCTATCTATTTCCTCGGCTCTCCCGTGGCGGATATCGATGCCGCCGAGTCCCAGGGATCTTTTCACGTCCTTTAAAAAAGCAACTTTCTTTCCAACCGACTCAAGAAGCGTAACATTAAGGGACGGGTCGTAGATAGAAAGCGGAATTCCGGGAAAACCTGCCCCGGTACCTATATCAATCACCTTTGAGCCGGGAGGCATGAATTCAGCCACTGTGAGGGAATCAATCAGGTGCTTGATTATGATTTCCCGGTCGGTGAGAACCGAACTTAGATTTATGTGCCTGCCCCATTTGCGCAGCAGGTCAACATAAGAAAGGAAAAGATCGGCCCTGATGTTCTTGATGCCTATTTGTTCTGCGCCTTCTCTGAGAAGTTGTTCATTAGTCATTTTAATTCGTGAGCGTCAACATCCATTATTCCCTTGAAGGCGAAGGTAAGAAATCCTGTGTGCGCCACGGTTCTGTTATCCGGCCGAGTTTTCCCCTTTTTCACCTGATAGTTCCTCATTATAAGCTCTACTGTTTCGATTCTTACAAAACCCGTTTCCTCAAGCGATTCCGCGGTTCTTTCCACCTGGTTGTACGTCGGAGAAATACTTGCGATTCTCCCTCCGGAAGCAAGAGCCTCGTAAGCCGCCGGAATCCCATACCATGGAGAAGGGAGATCAAGTATCGCGACGTCAGCGTCTGTTTCCTTAAAACCTTCTCTGGCGTCGCCGCAGTTAAATTCCACGTATTCAGAAAGCCCCGCCCGCCGTACGTTATCTTTGGCATTATTCATGAACTGCTCTCTTTTCTCGTACGTATAGACTTTTCCGGAAGGGGCAACCGAATTGGCAAGCGCAATGGTAAGAGCTCCCGAACCGGTCGCGGCTTCAACAACCCTAGCTCCCGCTCTCACATCCGTTTTAAAGAGAATCAGAGCCGCATCCTTCGGATAAACAATCTGGGTAGCCCTTCTCACCTTCATAATTTTTTGTTCCACGGTAGGGTTAAGAAGTACAAAATTGCTTCCGAGGCTTGAAACTATTGTTTCTCCCCATTTTTTCCCCAGCGCGGAGGAAAGATCGAGTATTCCCATGTGAGAACTAAAAGACTTGCCCTCTTCTACCACAACCATAAAGCTTTTGTTGTCAGGTGAAACGAGGAGAATGGTATCACCGGATTTTATTTTCATGAAAGACGTTTCACTCTCCCTGCACTCATAAAATATTTATAGGTAAAGATAATGCATCCAGTAAACATGAATATTCCCGTTACCGAATACATATTCGAAAAACCGTAATCCCTCGCTATCAGTCCGAGACCGAAAGCAAAAAAGTTTATCCCGATGCTAAACGACATGTTAAACGCACCCATCGCTGTTCCCCTCTCATCATCAAGCGCCCTGTCGATAATCATTGCACTTATTGTTGGGTAGAGAATCCCGTAACCCAGGCTGAAGACAAAAGAAACCAGAACTGCACTCAAAGTGGAGTCTACGGAGAAAACCATGAGCAGGGACAAGACCATGATAAGCATTGAAGGCAGGGCTATCTTTCTTCTCTCAACAATATCTGGGAGCCTCCCTCCCAAGACCCTGATTAATATCACGGTTACGGAATATGTAAGAAAAAAACTCCATGCATGAATTCCGTTCTCCTCAAGAAAAACGGAGAAGAAATTAAGCATGCTTCCAAGCCCCACGGCAATTATAAGATTGGTCAGAAGAAGCACGCGGAACCTCGGGGAGAAAACAACGTCAAAAAAGCCACTGAAAATGGATTTTTCGGATACCCTGAAGTTTCCCTCCCGCGAGAGGAAACAGAAAATAAAGGCAAGCAGGCTGAAAAGGGAAGTGTAAAGAAAGAAGATTGAGTAGCCGAATCTTCCTATCACAAATTCTCCAATAGTAGGTCCAACAGAGTAAGAAGCTATTGTGAAGGCACCGAAAATACCGAGTCCATAAGCCCTTATTTCACTGGGAACATAATCGGAAACCGCCGTAGCGGCTGAAGTGAAGAAAAAAGCGAAAGCTATTCCCTGCATAAGTCGCAGGAGGAATATTTTCACGTCAATGTCTGATATGAAAATATAGAGAAGGGAAACCAAAAACATCAAAGAAGAGCCCGCAAGCATGAACCTTCTTCGCCCGTAGTGGTCTATCAGAAAGGCTACGAATGGGATAGCTGCTATTGAAGTTACACCGAAAGTTCCCATAACATACCCTATACGGGCCTCGTCACCCCCGATGTCTCTTATGAAAAGCGGAAGCAGGAAAAAAGAGGAAAAATTGCAGAAAAAGAAAAAGTTTCCCAAAGTGACCAGGGAAAAATCTCTATACTTTTGTGCAAAAGGCATACTAAATGGTGACCTGAATAAAGAAAATGAAAAAGGGAGTCTACATGATTTTATGCTTTCTATCAGGACAACTATATCTTTTTGACATGAAAGAGGCCCGTGATATAATACGGCATCTTCTGAGCCGTTAGCTCAGCTGGTAGAGCAACTGCCTTTTAAGCAGTGGGTCACAGGTTCGAATCCTGTACGGCTCAATTCTTGCCGTCCCCGTCGTCTAGTCAGGCCTAGGACATCGGCCTTTCACGCCGGTAACAGGGGTTCAAATCCCCTCGGGGACGCCATAGAGCAATTCCCGGTTTCAATTTTGGAAATCACAATAAAGATAGGGAGTTAGAGCTGATTGCTTAAGTGCTCTCTATAACTGCATATTCCACTTATTCTAATGCTGGCTGCTCACCCATAATTGCAGTTATATAGTATTTATAGGCAAAAAGATAACGCATCCGGCAACCAAGAACAGCGCGGTTGATAAATACATGCTGAAAAAACCGTAGTCGCACACTATCAGCCCAAGAACAATAGCCGAAGAGTTTATCCCTATTCCGTAGGACATATTAAATATGCCCACAGCGGTGCCTCTCTCACCGGGGTGCGCCCTGTCAATAACCATCGTATTTATCGTGGGGTAGGCAAATCCGTAGCCTATACTGAAAACTAAGGGAACTATGCAGGAAAGTTGACAGTGCCAGATTTGAGTAGTCATATAGAAGGGTGCTGGGTATAATACATAGTCATGATAAGGACTTATAAGTGTCGTACCAAGATATCCAGAGCTGGGCACAGCAGGCTTGATCAGGTGCTGAGACTGTCCGCTGAACTCTATAACGCCGGTCTTGAGTCCCGTATTGACTGCTACAAAAAAACAGGCAAAAGCCGAAGCTACTTTGATCAGTGCAAGGAACTAACCGAGGTCAGGGCTGAGATTCAGGAATTCAAAGATATATCCGCTATTCTGTTTAGAGGTGTTCTCTCAAGGCTTGACAAGGCGTACAAGAGTTTTTTACCCATGGAGGCTTCCCCCGCTTTAAAAGCTCTCGCAGGTGGAGAAGCATAGAGGTAAACGATCAGTGCGGGAACATGTTAAAGAGAGAGGGAAACAAGACTGTTCTCAGGATAAAGGGACTTCCCCGTATTGAAGTAAAGACATCCCGTGAACTTCCACCGAACGGACTTCTGAGAGCTATACGCATTACGAGGAAGGCGCTGCGCACTGAAGTGGCCCTGTCGTATGAAATAGATGATGTTCCTGCCGCAGAACAGATAACCAATCCAGTGGGCATAGACATGGGGATAACGAAGCGTCTTACGCTTAGTGACGGGGAGACGGTAGAGAAGAGAGTGATAGACAGGAGTAAGATAATACGGCTTCAGCGTTCTGTGTCCCGCAAGAAGAAGGGAAGCAACAACTGGAAAAAAGCAGTTTTACTGCTTGCCAGGGAGTGGCAGAGGATAAGTGACAAGGAAAGAGATTATCTTCACCGCCTGAGTGCGGAGATAGTAAAGATGTACGACTTCATTGTGGTGGAGAAGCTTAGGACAAAGAACATGGTTCGCAACAGTAAACTTGCGAGGAGCATACATGAGCAGAACTGGGGTAAGTTGATAACACTGCTTAACGAGAAGGCTGAGAGTGCTGGCGTTAGGGTGGTGGAGGTTGATCCCCGGGGGACATCTCAGGAGTGTTCAGGTTGCGGAGCTACGGTAAAGAAGTCTCTGTCCGTCAGGACGCACAGGTGTGAGTGTGGGGTAGTTATGGACAGGGACGTAAACGCAGCAATAAATATCCTTCATCGAGGCATCTCGATTGCGGGTGGGAAGCTTGGTTTAGAGTCCCGCATGGCCGGAAGGATGAGAGTGAAGCGGGCTGAAGTAGGGCCCGTTCGGCCAGGAACAGTGTAGTGTACGGAGTTGTCAACTCTCCTACATAATTCCCAAAACTAAAGAAAACAGCACCAGTTGTGGAAAGGAACTCACAAAGAAAGCCAGGGGCATTGAGAGAACCAGTAAGCATGAATATCCTCTGCCCGTAGCGGTCTATCAGAAAACCAGAAACCAGAGCGGTGCCAACTGAGGCGACTCCAAAAATCCCCACAACGTAGCCTATGGATGCTGCATCACATCCAAGATCGTTTATAAAAAGAGGCAGAAGAAAGAACGAGGTGAAACCACACTTGAAGAGAAACAGTCCAGGAGAAGGTGAATAGCTTTTTACAGCTTTGTAGCATCCCCATCCCTATCGGTGTGAACAGCTGAATGACTCCGGAAACCTGGTTTGGCTAAGAGTGTTTTCAGCAATTACGGGCCATTTATGTAGATGAGATGATCTCTTGATAAGTAGCAGACGAATCAACATATTTGCTTGCTAAATGGTCTATGTTATGGAGTCAAGTTCTGGCAAAACGATGACTTAGAACCCGCTTAAACTCTAGATATACTTTTCGTACTCTTTCTCAAAAAGATCCGAAAGAGTACGAGCCTTGCGGTCATATTCGTCTGGATCATCCCATGAAAGTCGAGGCTGTAGAAGAGTTGAATCAACTCCAGGACAATCAACAGGCACTGACAGATCAAGTATAGGGGTTTTGACAAACTCTCTGTCGTCAAGCAAACCTCTTACCGCTGCTGTAACAAGAGCTCTTGTGGATGGAAGAGGCATTCTTTTACCGACCCCAAAAGGCCCGCCGGAAATCCCGGTATTCAGAAGCCATACGTTCACCTTATGCTTTTCCATCCTTTCTTTAAGCATCGCTCCGTAGAACTTCGGAGGTCTTGGAAGAAAGGGAGATCCAAAACATGAACTGAAAGTCGCTTGAGGTTTGCTCACTCCTCTCTCGGTGCCAGCAACTTTCGCCGTGTAACCCAGAAGGAAATAACGCATTGCTTGGTCAGAATCAAGCTTTGATATAGGGGGAAGAACTCCGAAAGCATCATAGGTCAGCATGAAAATACTTTTGGGAATACCGCCTACTCCTTCCGGAACAATATTTTCGACCATATCAATCTGATATGCCCCGCGGGTGTTCTCCGTATGCCTGTCGCTGTCAAAATCTATCTTTCCTGTTTCTAGATCAAGTTCGACGTTCTCAAGAACCGAGCCGAAATTAAGTGCCGCTTGATAAATTTCGGGTTCTGTAGTCGGGCTAAGCTTTATAGTCTTCGCATAGCACCCACCCTCGAAATTAAAAACTCCTTCATCAAACCAGCCATGTTCGTCATCTCCGATAAGCGCCCTCTCTGGATCAGCAGAAAGCGTGGTTTTACCAGTTCCGGACAATCCGAAGAAAAGCGCCACATTTCCGTCTTTTCCGATGTTTGCCGAACAGTGCATTGGAAAAACATTTCTTTCCGGTAAAAGAAAATTCATGGCGGCAAAAACGGATTTCTTCATCTCTCCCGCATAGCGCGTACCACCGATAAGAGCAATTTTTCGGTCTAGGTTAAGAAATATGAAGGTTTCGCTGTTAAGACCGTATTTTTCTGGGTTGTCTGCCTTGAAGCCCGGGGCGGAAATGACGGTAAACCCCACTTCCTTATGTGGAAGTCCAGAAGCGTTAGGTCTTATAAAAAGATTATTTACGAAAATATTGTGCCAGGCGAATTCATTTATCACCCTTACGTTTGTCCTGTAGTCTGGATGAGCGCAGACCTGCAGGTCTCTCACGAAAACGTCCTTCCCGTCGAAATAATCCATCACCTTCTCATAGAAATGGTCAAACACCTCTGGTGATACGGGTTGGTTTACTGCTCCCCAATCTATATTTTTTTCCGTGGAAGGCTCTTTTACCACAAATCTGTCCTTAGGTGACCTTCCAGTATGAGGAGAAGTAAAGCCCACAAAAGTTCCACTCTCACCAATGTGTCCTTCGTTTCTCTTTATCGCTTCTTCGTAAAGCCTGGGAACGGAGAGGTTGTAATATATTCCCGAAGTTTTCTTAAGCTGGTGTTTTTCTGAAAGCTCCTTTTCGATTGAAAAATTCTCAGACATGATTGTCGCCTCCAAATTCCCTGTTGCCTACAGATTTATGAGTAGAAATCTAGGAAAAAGTCAACTGTTTTATTAAAGGAATTCTAAGATATATAAAGTTTCCCTTTTTGCAAGAATAAAAAACAAACTCGGTACCATATCCCGGTTCAATTCCCGGAATCCCGAGGCCCAAATAGAGAGCTCATCCGACCTTATATCTTTGTGTTAACTTTCGATATCCACTTCGTTATGGCATCTATCGAGTCTTTGGGGTTCTCTACGCAGTCGTGTTTCGCTCCCGGTATATAGCGTAGCATCACATTTTCGTTGCCCGACTGATTCATTATATTCTTAAGTTCCTTGGGCTCCCACACATCAACAATGTCGTCATTTTCTCCGTGGATAAAGAGAACGGGAACCTTCACCTTTTCTATGATTTCACAGGTTTTTGCATAATAGGCTTGAGGTCCTCTCATATACCACCAAGTCCTGTAAGTAAACATCTCCCCATCAACCGGGTTAAAGGAATTCCCCCAAGCCCTGTAGACGATAAATAGCTGGTCGTTTTTCTTCTTCTCCGGATTTGGACCCAGAACTTCTCTGGCTTTCAGATAAATATCCTCATAGGATGGAATACTTCCGTTTCTCTCAAGTCTTCTTTGTTGTGAATATGGCAGAGAATAGGAACACCCCTCCAGTATAAGCCCTTTTATCCCAAAAGAATCGGTCTGGGAAGCATAGTAGACAGCCATGTTGGCCCCTAGGCTGTAACCCAGCATGAAGATGTTGCGAAATCCTTCTTTCTGAAGAATATTCACCGATTCTTTCATTTCATGAATCGTATCAGGAAAAATCCCCTCGCCCATTATCTGACCCATAAACGCCATACGGGTATTTACAGAAAGTGTGCTTATATTTTTTTCCTTGAGAAGAGGGGGAAGCCTGACGGGAGTTCCTCTCGTGAGGAAATGCCCCAATACTCCATAAAGGTTTATAATTATGGGAGATTCGTAAAGATCCTCTTCCGATGCAAACTCCGGGGTGACAAGGAGAGAATTCACTTGGAATCCATCTTCAGTCTTGTAAGTAAGGAGACTCTTCTGTTCGTTTACCATCGCAAAATCAGATGAATCTTCTGTCAAGCCATCTTATTATAATATCGCCCATTTCCTCTTCCTTTCCGTCGAGAGTATGACCGGTATTGAGATAATATGCGGAAACATCGTCATTTCCGTTATCTATGGCTATTTGCGCAAGATTATGGGTCTCATCGGGTTTTACAAACGTGTCGTTCCAGCCCTGGATTAAAAGAATCGGCAGTTTTATGTTCTTTATCTGCTTATAGCTCTTTACAGGCTCTGCCTCTGGACCGGCGAGAAACCACCATGTCTTGTAGGTATATATTTCGGTGTGCTCCGGCCGGTAGGAGTTCCCTCTGGCCCTGAAAATAAGAATCGTTCTGTCTTGCTTTGAATCATGGGGACTGTCGCCAAGTATAATCTTTGCTTCCTCGTACACCTCATCGTAGGAAGGCTGGCTTTCCCACTTATTCCACCTTCTTCTTATTGAGTCCGGAATAGAATAAGGAGTAGCGAGGGCAATCACACCCTTTAGCAGTTCCGACTCATCGGAATCCTGTTGGCGGTTTTTTTCGGAGAGATACCTGAGAATCACCCCTCCACCCAGACTGTAGCCGGAAACAATAATTTTCTCGTAACCGATTTTTCCCAAATACCTCACTACGCCGTCTATCTGCGGAATAGTGTCGTCCACTATTCCAAAGCCGAAGAAAAGCCCGAAATTGGCCAGTCTGGTATTTATCGCAATGGACGAGTAGCCTGCCTTGGCAAGAATCGGCGGCAAGAATCTCTGGCTTCCGTCAAGAAAGTTCCCCAAGAACCCGTGAACATGGATAATTATAGTTTTTCTTTTTTCGGAGTCGTTATTAAGGGCTCTGTAGTAGAGGGCGTTAACCTTCCCTTTCCCGACTGGTACGGAAATCAGTTCCTGCTCTACGTATTTCATGATTAGACACGGTTTTTTTAAGAAGTACTGATATTATAAAGCTCCCACGGGCAAGTCAATAGCGATAGCAATGAACTCTGATGATTGATAAGAGGCTTAGAATTAAGAGGTGCCCCGAATCGTTCGCCTAAAAGCGGCAAATTCAACAATCTGCAGTTTCTATTGTGACTGAATCAGGGTTCTGTATTAGAAGATCAGCTTTTTTCTTGGCCTCCATCCAGTCCGAGGCCTCTCCAATCTTTATGAGCGTGTTTTCTACGGTGGATTTGAGAAAAAGGTGTCCAGTTTTCTTGTTCCAGAAAATCTGCCAGTTATCCCCTCGGAACTCTCTTAGCCATCCGAAAGGGAAAAATCCAGAATAATCAGTGCCGGACTTCATCTGTTTTTTCTCCGCTCGTGTTCCGTAATTACTTTGAAAACCGGGTGAGAACAACCAGTTGTTCTGCGCCCGGAGCGTTTTCCAAAAAATTCTTTAACACTAATAGCCCTCACGATGCGTAGAGCTCCTCAAAGTACAAACATACGTGGGATATTCCGCACTTTGAACACATGGGCTTTCTCGCCTTGCAGACATTTCTTCCGTGGTCACCCAGGGAATTTGAAAAAAAGGTCCAGTCTTTTTCCGGAATGCACCTTCTAAGATCAAATTCAATCTTAACGGGGTCGGAATTCGATGTAAGACCAAGTCGGCGGCTTAACCTCATTATATGGGTGTCAACTATTATTCCGGGTTTTCTGAAATAATTGCCAATTATAACATTTGCCGTTTTTCTTCCGACTCCTGGGAGTTTGACTAGTTCTTCCATTTCGCAAGGGACTTTTCCCTTATGTTTTTGTATTATCTCACTTGAACAGTTTATTATCGCTTTTGCCTTGTTTCTGTAAAAACCTGTTGATCTTACGTCGTTTTGGAGTTCTTCTTCCGATGCACAAGAAAACGCCCTTAGGTCCGGGTACTTCTCGAAAAGTCCCGGCGTTATCATGTTTACTCGTTTATCCGTACACTGGGCGGAGAGAATAGACCCGATCAGAAGCTCTGATGCACTCTTAAAAACAAGATGACATTTTGCGTCGGGATAGGCTTTCTTCAGAAATTGAAGAACCTTCCGCGCCTTCTTTTTTACATCCTGGGGATTCATCCTGAACAGCAAAATATATACGTGAAACTTTTTAAGCTACAAACTGATACAGTCTGAAGTGTAAGGAAAACTCTTTTGAGTTTTTTCCACACCACCACTTTATCAGCGTAAAAGTGCTTTCTCGAAAACATAAAAAAAGAGGGAAATGAAGCTCTCAAGTCCCCCTTTTTTCTCTTTAAAGTCTTTATCTTTACTTGCTGAGGTTTAGTCGTTTCTGGCCGGTTCGAGGCCTTCTTTACCCTCAAAGAAGTCTTTGTTTATATCAATGAACTTCTGCCATTTCTCGGGCAATTCATCTTCGTGAAATATGGCATCCACCGGACAGGGGTCTACGCACGCTCCGCAGTCTATACATTCATCGGGATGTATGATCAACTGATCATCTCCCTCATATATGCAATCAACCGGGCACGCCTCAACACAAGCCTTGTCCTTCACTCCGATACATGGTTCGGCAATTATGTATGCCATCTTTGAAACCTCCGAATTGGCACGCTACTACTGTATTAGCTTATCGCGTTTATATTAAACTAAAGTGCTTTCAAATAAAAGGCATCCGGAAACTGGCCCCTCTATACTCATTCCTCTCCCTGAGAAGGTTCCAAGGCTTCTCCTGAAGGCTCTTCGGCAGGCGGAGAGAGTTCCTCAAACACTTCAATTGGCGATTTCTCCACCACCGAGCCCGATATCGATTTTACTGAAGTGTAACCGAGAAAAAGCGAGGTAATTACGAATATGAGCCCCAAAAGCCTGGTCATCTTCACGAGAAAAGGCATTGCACCGCTTGAACCAAAAAGCGACTCCGAACTTCCGCCTCCAAACATTGAACCTATGTCTGCGGACTTGCTCGGCTGAAGCAGTATGATCAGCACGAGAAGGATGGCGACAATAATATGAATAATTTTGATCGACGGTATTAAGAACTCCAATTTCTAGACCCCCACAGACTTTATTATTCTAAAAAAAGAGTCAGCTGAAAGACTTTCTCCTCCAACCAGGACCCCGTCAACTTCATCAACAGACATTATCCTCTTTATATTACCCGTTTTGACGCTTCCGCCATATAGAATTTTCACACTATCGCCTAAACGGGGAAACATCTCGGTTAAGAGCTCCCGTATATATCCGTGAATCTCAGCTATTTCCGAAGAAGTGGCGTTTTTCCCCGTCCCTATTGCCCAGACCGGCTCGTATGCTATGACGATATCCTCTGAAATCCGCTCTTCATCCAGATCGTGCAGCGCATTTTTTATCTGGGTCTTTATCGGCGAAAAGAGCATCTCTTTTCTCGTCGAAATGTCTTCACTTTCGCGGATTGCTTCTTCTCTCTGGACTTCGGTTTCTCCCACGCAGAGAATTACTTTTAACCCGCAGGAGATTGACAGCAGAAGTTTTTCACGAATCTGTTCATCAGTCTCCCCAATTATGTGCCTTCTCTCCGAATGGCCAACAATAGCCCAGCTGCATCCGGCGTCCAAAAGCATCGGTGCGGAAACTTCACCAGTGAACGCCCCGCTCATCCTGCTGAAAACGTTCTGGGCCCCAAGATCTATGTTTGAACCCGAGATGCCTCTTCTTACCACGTCAAGAACCGTATAGGGAGGCACAAGCACTACCTGACATGCATCGTAGTCCTCTCCAAGCAGGCTGACTATCGCACCGGACAACTCCAGTGCTTCCTCCCGGAGCAAATTCATTTTCCAGTTTCCAACGACAAGCTTTTTATCCATTTAACACCCTATGACGAAAATTCGTCTTACCCGGAAAAACCGAGAAACCTACTCCCCTATCACAAGTAATGCAAGCTTTTCTCTCCCTAAATACTCAACCCAGGAACTCACCCAACCTTCTTATTCCCTCCCGTATAGAGTCAACCGACGTCGTATAGGAGAACCTGAGATAATCCCTTCCCCTGTCGCTGAAATCTATTCCGGGAGTCACGCCCACGTGGCAGTTCTCAAGAATATCAAATGCGAGGCTCCAGGAGTCTCGGCTCCATCGAGAGGAATTCACAAAAACGTAAAACGCCCCCTTGGGTTCAACCGAAATATCGAATCCAACTGAGGAAAGCCCTTTTATCATCTCCTTCCTTCTTCTGTCAAACTCAGTCACCATTGCCTCGCTGCCGCCGCCTTTTTTCACTTCTTCAATAGCGGCAACTCCTGCCTTCTGAACAAAAGATCCGGCGGAGATAAAAAGATTCTGCTGAAGTTTTTGCACGTACCTCACAAGGTCTTTTGGAACTATCATGTAACCGAGGCGCCAGCCTGTCATGGAGTAGAATTTAGCGAAGCCGTTTATCGCTATGGCGTTGTCAGTGAATTCCAAAATGGAATTAACGCGCGCTCCATAGACAAGACCGTGGTAGATTTCATCCGAAATCACAAAAAGACCCATCTCGGACAGTTCCCGGAGAATTTCTCTGTCCATAACGGCACCGGTGGGATTTGCCGGAGAATTCACCAGGATAGCTTTTGTTTTTCTGCCGATATTCTTTCTGATTTCTGCCGGGTCAACCTGATAGCCGTCACTTTCGTAAACAGGTATTTTCTTTGCGACTCCTCTCGCAACGCTTATTATCTGCGGATAACATGCATAATGCGGGTCCGTTATCAATATTTCATCGCCGGGGTTAAGAACGGTCAACATTGCCAGCAAAAGTGCCGGGGAGCTACCTATAGTTATTATTACTCTTTCATACCCCACTTGTATCCCATAAGTACGGCTGTAATCCTCCGCGACGCTTTTTCGAAGTTCATCAATTCCAAGACTGCTTGTGTACTTCGTGTAACCTTTTTCTATCCACCTCGCAGCAGCGGAGCATATTTCATCGGGAGTATTGAAATCGGGTTCTCCAACCTCGAAATGTATGATGTCCCGGCCTTCACCCTCAAGGCGCTTTGCCCTCTCAAGGATGTCCATTACGTAGAAAGGTTCTATGTTTTTAACCAGATCTGAAATCATGTCGTGAAATCGCTTTTGGAATCAAGCAAGACAAAAAACTAATCCTGTGCGGAGACGAACCGCTCGTTGATCTGTTTTACAAGAAGATCTCTTTTAAGTCGCCTTAGCCTGTCAAAAAACAATATACCATCAAGATGATCAATTTCATGCTGAAGCACCCTTGATAGCATTCCGTCCGCATCAATCGTGAAACGCTTTCCTTTTCTGTCGAGGGCAGATACATGAACATGGTTTTTTCTCCTTATATTCGCAAAAAAACCAGGAATGCTGAGACAACCTTCCTCTCCTACCTGGAACCCCCGAGAGGAAACAATCTCGGGATTTACAAGCTCATAGAACTCCCTTTCATCACTCTCAGGTAAAGGCACATCAACTACTAGAACCCGGATATTCCTGCCGACCTGTGGGGCCGCAAGTCCGATGCCATCTGCATCGCGTAGCGTCTCTGTCATATCATCCAGAAGACACTCAAGATCCTCACCTAGTTCCTCCACGGGCAGGGATTTTCTCTTTAACTCGGGGGCGGGATAAACAAGGATATCAAGCAAAGGCATCTGCGACGCTTATAAAAGAAGGGGTTAGCAGACCTAAGCGGTGGTCTGTCATTTATCACTGCTTTTTTCCGTAAGTTTCGGGGCAAGCCAGCTACTTACCCTAAATAGTGGAAGGGTCTTTTCGCCGATGTATATTTTTTCGCCTGTTCTGGGATTTCTCCCTTCATAAGGCTCGTAATTTTTTGTAAAGAAACTTCCGAAATGTCTTATTTCTATTCTTTCCCCGTCACGAAGCATCTCGGTCATAGCGTTAATTATGGCGTCCAGAACCTTTCTGGATTCTACGGAATTAAGGTCAAATTTCTGCGAAAGCTCCTTTTCAATGTCCGATTTTTTCATGACGTTTTAAAAATTAGCAAGGTTAGAACCTGATTTTTCACTCTAGATATTTTAGAGCCGTTTGTCAAGTAAGCCCTCGATTTTTGCGAAGAAAATTCTCAGTATCCGAGATTCGGTCGAAGCCATTTCTCCGCCTCCTCAGGATCGATTGTTTTTCTTTTCGCGTAATCCAGAATCTGGTCTTTCAGTATTTTCCCAAGAAAGAAATATCTTGATTCGGGGTGGGCCATGTAGAACCCTGAAACCGAACTTGGCGGAGTCATGGCAAAGCTCTCAGTAAGCGATACACCTGTGTGTTTTTCTGCCTCGAGAAGATCCCAGAGAATCTTTTTTTCCGTGTGATCCGGACATGAAGGGTAGCCGGGAGCAGGTCTTATGCCCCTGTATTTTTCGTTTATCAGGTCTTCGGAACTGAGCTTTTCTTCTTTTCCGTAACCCCATAGATCCCTTACTTTCTTATGAATCATCTCGGCAAGAGCTTCGGCTATCCTGTCTCCGAGCACGCTTGCCATAATCGAATTGTAATCATCCCCTTTTTGCTTAAAGTCTTCGGAGAATTGCTCGACTCCTTCACCCGCGGTCACCACAAACCCTCCAATGTAATCTTCTTTGCCCGAGACTTTCGGCGCTATAAAATCTGAAAGACAGTAGTAGTGACCCTCTTTAGAACGCATCTCCTGCTGTCTTAGAAAATGAAACGTTGCCAGAACCTGTCTTTCTCTTCCATGGATTTCACAAGAACCATGGCAGTTACACGTCTTACCGGTTGCCAGAGCCTCTCTTTTTTCTCCATAGACTTCAACATCGTCTCCGACACTGTTTGCGCGAAAGAGTCCGACAACAGCGCGGGGGGTGAAGATTTTTTCCAGGATTATCCGCTTAAGAAGTGCTTGGCCGTCCCGGTAAAGTTTTTTTGCCTGATCTCCTCTTTTGGGGTGCTCAAGTATTTTCGGGAAAACTCCTTTAAGCTCCCACGCCCAGAAAAAAGGAGACCAGTCGATGTAACCGGCGACTTCTTCAAGAGAGATGCTGTCGAAGACAAAGACTCCAAGCCGCCCGGGGCACTCTATCGCAATATTATCCCAGTCGGTCGGAAACGCTTTTTCCCTAGCCTTTTCCATGGAAGCATATTCCGTCTGGCCACGGGCTTTTTCAAAACGCTGCTTCTGCTCCAGGTTGCTTTTTTCCAGTTTCTCCATGTAAAGCCGGGCTTTTTCCGGGTCCAGCATCTCGTTGCAGGCACCTACCACGAGCGAGGCATCGGCTATGTGATCAACTATGCCGCTGTATCCGGGAGCTATTTTTATCGCAGTATGAGCCCTGCTTGTTGTGGCCCCGCCTATAAGAAGAGGGGTTTTGAAACCTTCCCGTTCCATCTCTTTTGCGTTATGCACCATTTCGTCAAGGGAGGGCGTAATCAGCCCGCTTAACCCTATGAAGTCTGCTCGATTCTCTCTCGCGACGTTGAGTATTTTCTCGCAGGGAACCATTACCCCAAGGTCGATTACCTCGTAGTTATTGCAACCGAGAACCACAGACACGATGTTTTTTCCTATATCGTGGACATCTCCCTTCACGGTAGCTATAACGAACTTCCCCTTGACTCCGCTGCTCCCCTCTTTTTCCTTTTCCATAAACGGCTGAAGGTACGCAACGGCCTTTTTCATTACTCTTGCGCTTTTTACTACTTGGGGGAGAAACATTTTCCCATCGCCAAACAAGTCGCCGACCACTTTCATTCCATCCATTAGGGGACCTTCAATAACTCTAAGCGGGGACCCGTATTTGACCCTGGCTTCTTCGGTATCATCCTCAACGAAATCCCCTATGCCGTTTACAAGAGAGTGTTCAAGACGTTTTTCAACGCCAAATTCTCTCCATTCTTTAGTTTCCTTTTCCGAACTCGCGGATTTTACACCTTCAAAATGTTTTGCGTGCTCGACAAGACGCTCCGTGGCGTCGGGGCGACGGTTAAGAAGCACGTCTTCCACCTTTTCAAGAAGCTCGGGATCAATGTCGTCGTAAACGGTGAGCATCCCAGCGTTTACTATTCCCATGTCAAGCCCGGCTTTTATGGCGTGGTAAAGAAACGCGCTGTGCATAGCTTCACGCACCACGTTGTTTCCCCTGAAGGAGAAGGATATGTTGCTTACTCCACCGCTTGTGAGTGCTTTGGGACAGGATTTTTTTATTTCCCTGACGGCCTCGATAAAATTCACGGCGTAGGAATTGTGTTCCTCGATGCCGGTTCCGACAGTAAGTATGTTCGGGTCAAAGATTATGTCGCAGGGGTCCATGCCCACTTTTTCAGTTAATATGCGGTAAGCTCTTTTGCAGATTTCCACCTTGTCCTCTTTTGAGGCTGCCTGACCCTTTTCGTCAAAAGCCATCACCACCACTGAAGCACCGTAGCGCATTGCCGCTTTTGCCTGCTCGCAGAACACATCCTCGCCTTCCTTGAGGCTTATGGAATTTACAATGCACTTGCCCTGAATACATTTAAGTCCCTCTTCAATAACGGACCACTTGGAGCTGTCTATCATTACTGGAACCCTAGTCACATCGGGTTCCGAAGCGATAAGGTTGAGGAAACGATTCATGCAGGCTTCAGAGTCAAGAAGCCCTTCATCGAAATTAACGTCTATTATGTTCGCCCCGTTCTCCACCTGCTGAAGAGCTACCGAAACAGCTCCCTCATAGTCTTCCTCCTTTATAAGTCTTGCGAACCTTGGAGAACCCGTAACATTGGTCCTCTCCCCAACCATTATGAAAGGTCCCTCGGGATCAGAGGTTATTGCAAGAGGTTCAAGACCGCTTAGCCTGGTTGCGTCCTTGAGAGTTGGGATTTCTCTCGGCGGAACATCCCTTAGTCTTTCAACCACCATCTCCAAGTGCTCGGGAGTGGTGCCGCAGCATCCGCCTACCATGTTGACAAAACCGCTTTCCGCGAAATCCAGAAGAAGAGTAGAGGTGATCTCCGGCGTTTCGTCGTATCCCGTTTCGCTCAACGGGTTGGGAAGCCCGGCGTTCGGGTAGCAGCTTATGCGGCAGTCGGCTATTCGCGAGAGTTCCTCTATGTAAGGACGCATCTCTTCTGCCCCCAGCGCGCAGTTTATACCGACACTGAAAGGCTTGGCGTGGCGAACGGAGTTCCAGAAAGCCTCCACTGTCTGTCCTGAAAGAGTGCGCCCGGATCGATCCGTTATGGTAACGGAGATCATGACCGGAATCCTTTTCCCTCCACGCGAATCAAAGAAGCCTTCAATGGCGTATATGGCCGCTTTCAGGTTAAGCGTGTCGAAAGTGGTTTCGGGCATAAGTATATCCACCCCTCCCTCAACAAGGGCTTCCGTCTGCTCGCGGTAAGCATCAACTAGCTGGTCAAAAGAAATCGCCCTGTACGACGGATCGTTCACGTCAGGGGATATTGATGCAGTCTTATTGGTCGGACCCAATGCTCCGGCGACAAAGCAAACCCTCCCGGGATTTTTCTCCACGAAGTCAGAAGCCGCTTTCTTTGCGAGTTTCGCCGACTCGACATTAAGGGCTCTCACCCAGCTCTCAAGGCCGTAATCGGCCTGAGCTATCGAGGTGGAACTGAAGGTGTTGGTCTCAACTATATCGCAGCCGGCCTCGAAGTATTCTCTGTGGATTTCATAGATAACATCGGGTCTGGTAAGAGAAAGCAGATCGTTATTGCCCTTTAGGTCCACGGGGGGGTCAGGGAACAGATCTCCCCTGAAGTCCTCTTCTTCGAGGTTGTGCCTTTGGATCATCGTCCCCATGGCGCCGTCGAGGAAAACTATTCTCTTTTCCGAGAGAGCTTCGAGCTGCGCGGAGATTTTCTCGTTGTTATCTTCCGTCTTCATTCTCCCTAGCCTTTCGAGAGGCCTTATGTTTTTCTTTTCCCTACCAGCAAACACCGCTCTGCGGGAACAAGGAAAGATACGGAGTCTACCATATGTTCCTGAGTTCTCTTAATTTTATGAAAACAGCCATCGGATCACCTCCCAAAGACGAGTCCTTTTCCCTGAGCGAATCCACAATGGCCGGATCACCGGTTCTCATAAAAGGATTATAAGTTCTCTCCTCCTCCAGAGTTGAACGAGGAAACTTGTCCTCGGAGATTTCCTCGAGCTTTTTCTTCGCGGCGCCGTTCTCCGGTGCGAGTTCAAGAGTGAATTTGAGATTTGTTTCTGCGTAGTCATGACCGCAGAACATCCTGAGGCCGCCGGGAAGCCTGGAGAGCTTGAAGGCGAAGGTTTCGTATAAATCTTCGACTTTCCCCCTGAACTTTACGTTTCCGCATCCTGAAACAAATACCGTATCGCCCAGAAAAATATTGTCCCCGATTATAAAGGAGACATGTTCCGGGCAGTGTCCCGGGGTATGAATCACCTGAAGCCTCTGCTTCCCGAAATCTATCTCGTCTCCTTCCTCTATGCCTTCGCTTCTTGGAGCGACGTAGTCAAGGGCCGTTTGATGAATAAGTATTTTCGAGGAGAGAAAAACCTTTATTATGGGATTGTTTCCATAAATATGGTCTGGATGCGCATGGGTATTCAGGACGTATTTAACCCTGTAATCTCTCTTTCTTATGATTTCAAGAAGAGTGATCGGATCAAGAGGGTCTATTACTACGCATTGCCCGGTTTCCTCGCACGCCACCAGATAATTGTAGTTGCTGTCGCTCTCGCCGACTTTGAAGCCATGTATTGAGAATCCGTCCTCGCTAATTACGTTCATCAGGGTCTCCTTTTTGCCTGAAAGTGTACCTGAAAGCCTCATTGCGAATAAAAAAACCGGAGTCTCTTACTATGGATGAAGTGAGCAAAAACTTCTTAAAAACTTGCAGTGCGAGTCCCAGAATTTCTTTGACATCAAAAGCCTTTAGGGTAGTTTTTACTCCCGATTGACCTTTTGGAGGCACCATGGGCTTCGTAGAATCTCTTAAATGCAAGGAATGCAGCGATATTTATCCCAAGGAACCAAAGCATGTTTGTGAGACGTGTTTCGGTCCCTTGGAAGCCGTATACAACTACGACGAGATAAAAAAGCATATCTCAAGAGAAAAAATAGCCTCCCGTCCGCAGAACATATGGAGGTACAAAGAGCTTCTTCCAATCGACTCCGAACCCACTCTGGGAACCCAGGTGGGATACACTCCTCTTGTGCGGGCAAGGAACCTTGCAAAGGAACTCGGGGTTTCCGAAATCTACGTAAAAAACGACGCGGTCTGCTACCCCACCCTCTCCTTTAAGGACAGGGTTGTATCCGTGGCTCTCTCAAAAGCAAGGGAGTTCGGATTCGAGACGACCGGATGCGCATCCACGGGAAATCTGGCAAACTCTGTATCCTCGATCTCCGCTTCCGGAAACCTGAAAAGCTTCATACTTATTCCCCACGACCTTGAACAGTCGAAAATACTCAACACCATAGTCTACGGAGCGAATCTCATAGGCGTAAAAGGCACTTACGATGATGTAAACAGGCTCTGCAGCCAGATCGCCGACAAATACAACTGGGCCTTTGTGAATATAAACATGAGGCCTTACTATTCCGAAGGTTCCAAGTCATATGCGTTTGAAGTGATGGAACAACTCGGATGGGAAGCCCCCAAGCACATCGTGGTTCCGATGGCAAGCGGTTCTCTTCTCACCAAGGTCTGGAAGGCCATAAAGGAGTTTGAACTGCTTGGAATCGTGGAACCTCAGGGTTCAAAAATATACGGCGCCCAGGCAACGGGATGTTCACCCATATCAACTGCGTTTAAGAACGACTGGGAGATGTTCAAACCGGTAAAACCGAACACTATAGCAAAATCCCTTGCCATCGGTACTCCGGCCGACGGGTACTACGCAATGAATATAATAAGGGAGAGTGGAGGAGCGGCGGAGGACGTGAGTGATGAGGAAATAGTGGAGGCAATAGAACTTCTCGCGAGAACCGAAGGCATTTACACCGAGACCGCGGGCGGAGTGACGCTCGGAGTAACGAAAAAGCTCATAGAGCAAGAAAAAATTCCCCGCGACGAGCCCATCGTGGTATCAATAACGGGCAATGGTCTCAAAACCCAAGACGCCGTTGAAGGAAGTCTCGGAAAACCCGCGCTGATAGGTCCTACCCTTGAAGATTTTGAAGAGCTCTACAGCGATAAACAACTCTAGCGTTACGTGTTATAGTCATAGTATCCGGTTAGAAGCAGAATTTCGGATAAACCTAGGAAAAAACGGGAGAAAAACATGGTATCTGTAAGAATTCCAACCCCTCTTAGAAAGCTCTCGGGAGACAGGGACGAGCTTGACATAGAAGCATCCACAGTATCGGTTCTCATAGAGGAACTTGAGAGCGAATGTCCAGGCATCAAGAACCGACTCTGCGATGAAAGCGGAAACGTAAGGAGATTCATAAATCTCTACGTGAACAATGAGGACATAAGGTTTCTTGAGGGAATGGACACGAAACTCAACGACGGAGACGTCGTATCAATCATTCCGGCAATCGCCGGGGGGTAATTTTCCGAAAATACCGTGTCCGGGTTCCGGACCCATTGCGTCCGAACGCAGGGCGCACCTGATGTATACGCCGCGCTCGCGGTTCTGAAGTTGGGTCGGCAAGCTTCTGGAAGAGATGAAAAACAGAGAAGATGAGTACGAAGTCGTTATGGAGCGTTTTCTGTCCAGAAAGCCTCGAAAACTAAAATGGGTCGACGACCGGAAGCCTTTGAGGAAAGAGTTGCATGAGCGTCGCAATCTTCGTTGAACCCGACGTCTGCAACAGCACTGTTCTCTTCTGAGTCGGAACGCTCACTAAGTCAGAACTTCACAAGAGCTTTAGGAGTATTAGATAATACTTCAGCTTCAGTGAATTAACTCTCTTATTTTATTGAAGTATTTCTCGATCAGAGGTTCTTTCTCTTCGTTGTAATTTACGGCGAATTCCTTTAAAGTTTCCTTCTGTTTTTTGGTGAGCTTTTGAGGTATTACCACCTTAACCATGACATACTGATCGCCGAGACTCCCCGATTCCACATCAACCAATCCCTTTCCTCTGAGCCTGAAGGTCTGTCCCGGCTGGGTTCCGGCGGGAACTTTCATTTTGGTGGTACCTTTTAGAATCGGAACGTCAACCTCGTCCCCAAGGGCGGCTTGAGTGAAGCTTATCGGAAACTCGCACACGATGTCATTTCCGTCCCGTCTGAAAATAGGGTGTTCCCTCACGCCCACCTGTATATACAAATCTCCCGGAGGGGCTCCCTGATCTCCAGGTTCCCCTTCCCCTCTTATCACAAGCCTCATTCCGCTTGAGATACCGGCAGGTATGTTGACCTTTACCGCCTTTTCGGTGTGAGTAAGCCCGAAACCCCTGCAACTCTTGCAGGGATTCGTTATGATCTTTCCGCTTCCTCCGCAGGAAGGACAACTTTGGCTTACCGAGAACGGTCCCTGGGAGAAGGCAATTGACCCCCTGCCTCCGCAACGGTCACAAATTGACTCTCCCCCCACTTCGGCTCCGGAACCGGAACAATCATCGCAGAGTTTTCTTTTTCTGACTTTTACCTCTTTTTGAGTACCAAAAGCAGCTTCATCAAAATCCACTTCAAGGCTGTATTGCAGATTCTGCCCTTGGCGGGCTCTCCTCCTGCCCATTCCTCCCGTGAAGACGTCATCGAAAAGATCGCCGAAAAGATCACCGAATCCCGAGAAACCGCCCATGCCGTCGCCCGACATGTGACCGAAACTGTCATAACGGGCCCTTTTGTCCCTGTCATTGAGCACTTGGTAAGCCTCGTTTATTTCCTTGAACTTCTCTTCAGCGTTCTCGTCGCCTGGGTTGCGATCCGGATGATACTTGAAGGCAAGATCCTTGTAGGAACTTTTTATGTCTTCAGGTGAAGCATTTCTCTCAACACCAAGTATTTCGTAGTAGTCTTTAGCCATTTGGGAATTGCGGGACGAGCTTTTCGTCAGTCTTTTTCTTCAGAATCTTCCTCGGGGGTTTTTTCAGGGCCTTGAGACACGGATACCATCGAGGGTCTCAGCAATCTTCCGTTAAGAAGATAGCCCTTCTGGACTTCTGAGATTATAGTCCCGCTTTCGTAAGTTTCTGAGTGTTCCTTGTAAACAGCTTCGTGATAATTGGGGTCGAAGCTGCTTCCCTTGCCTGAGTCTATTGTGGTAACACCGAAATTCCCAAGACCTGCAAGAAATTGTGCGTGAACAAGCCTTATTCCATCAAGAAAAGCTACGAAATCCGTTTTTTCACCGTGCGATTCTTCAGAAAGTTCAATGGCTCTTTCAATGTTGTCAAGAACGAAAAGCAGTTCCTTTAGCTTCTGTGTGTTTCCGAAATCAAGTATTTCCTGCTTTTCCCTCGCAAGCCTCTTTTTGTAGTTATCAAAGTCTGCCGAGAGCCTTAGATACTTCTCCCTTAAAGCTTCAAGCTCCGCGGAGAGATCTTCTTCGGTTTCTTCACCCTCTCCTTCGGCTACATGAAGTTCAGGCTCTTGCGAATCTTCCACACTGTCTTCTTTATTCTCTTCAACGTCTGCGATTGTGTTCTCACTCATTCCGTAATTTCTCCGTTAACCCTTTTTGTGACCATTTTTGCCGTGTAGTTCACAAGCGGGATGATTTTTGAATAGTTCATTCGCGTGGGACCGAACACGCCCAAGCTCCCGTAACTGTTCCCCTTGTAGTAGGGCGCCGCCACGAGGCTAAAACCGCGGGGCATTCCTTTTTCTGAACCTATAAAGACTTTTGAGCGGCCATCTCTTACGACCGATTTCAGAAGGCTGGAGAGAAATTCCTGGTCCTCAAGTATCTCGATTATAGTCTTATAGAGACCCGAGTCTCCAAAACTCAGAGACTCGATAACTGAGGCTTTTCCTTCCACGAATATCCCCACTTTTCTCTCCCTCTCGAAAAGCTCGCTGCTTATCCTGAGCACTTTTTCAAGGATTTCGTTGTATTCGGTTGTGGTTCTCTTTATTTTCTCGAGCACCACCTTGCGCACCTGCTCAATCGTAAGACCCAGAATCAGCCGATTTAGGTAGCCACCTATCCTCTCGACTTGAGAGTCCCGAATGGGTTTGGCAAGCCTTATATAGGTTTTTTCCGTAAGCCCTCCCTCAAACACCAGGAACATGAGACATTCCTTCTCCCCCATCTTGAGAAGCTTGGCAGATTCAACCCTGAGAGTATTTCTCTGTGGGAGCATCGCCAGACTCGCAAGCTTCGTAAAGTCGGAAAGTATTGAACTCGTGGCGCTTACCACGTGATCGAGCGTGCCGTCGATCCCCTCGTATTTGTTCTCAAGGGATCTTACGCCGGAATCCTGTGAGCTTTCCACCCGGAGAATGTTTTCTACGTAATAATTAACTCCCTTCTCCGTCGGGAATCTGCCCGAAGAAACATGACTCTGGGCGAGAAAACCCGCTTCCATAAGTGAATTGAGCTCCTGGCGGACCGTGGCCGGAGACCATTTTATACCGTATTTCGATATAAGGGTCGAAGAACCGATAGGACTTCCCGTCTCAATAAAGTGGTCCACTACAAAGCCCAGAAAAGCCTCATTTCTTGGAGAGATTGGCTGTGTCATATTTCTGAAATATAATTTCACCCCGCTACGTTGTCAACGGAGATAGTCGCAATTACCTTACCCCGAATACGTTTAGGCAGACCCAGCGTTTCATGTTACAAAATCAAGGTATTGATTCGGGGTAACGACATCGTACGTGGCGTTTGAATATGTCTTGAGCCAGTCCTTGGGTGGTTTTTTCTTGTTGTCTCTCCACTTAAACTCATATCCGTAGAGCATACCTCCTCTTTCCTCTATGAGATCTATTTCTTTCTGATCGTAGGTGCGCCAGAAGTAGTAGTTTGCGGAAATCCCCCTGTATGCGTTTCTCTTGATTCTTTCCAGAACCATGAAGTTTTCCCAGAGCTGCCCGACGTCATTTCTGGTACCAAGATCATTGAAGTTGGAGATAAGGGCGTTTCGGATGCCAAGATCATAAAAGTAGTACTTGCTCATCTTGCTTACCTCTTTGCGGAGATTTCTGGAGAACCCATCGAGCCTGAAAAGAACGAAAGACTTCTCAAGTAAATCCAGATAACGCCTTACTGTCTTCTCGTTTAACCCGAGTCTTTCCCCAAGCTCGTTACAGGAAACCTCACTGCCAACCTGAAATGCAAGCAGCTTAAGAAGATCAATTACGAGACGAGACCTTTTCACCCTCTGAAAAACAAGCAGGTCCTTAATGAGTGCCGAATCCTTGATTTCGATAATCCTTTTTTCTTTCTGCGCCTGGTCTTCATGCGTGATAATCTCAGGATAAGTGCCGTAAATCAGATATTCTTCAAGTTTTTCCTCAAACTCATACAGGGTCTGCTGAAGCAGGAGTTCGCCTATCGAAATTGGGTACAGCACTAAAAGGTTTTTTCTCCCTGTCAGAGTTTCTTCGGCTGTATTGGCAAGATCAAAAGAGGAAGAACCCGTGGCGATAACATAAATATCCTGAAAGTTATCCACGATAAGCTTGAGCGCCGTTCCTATATTCTCGATTTTTTGCGCCTCGTCAATAAATATCAGACGGTTTTCCCCGACAATCCTTTTTGTACTCTCAAGACTGCATCTTGAAAAGCTGTAGGAGAATTCAAGATCGTCGCCACTGTATGATGCGTACTTAAAGGAGGTTTCCGACAGGAACTTCTTGACCGAAGTTGTTTTACCGACCTGACGTGGGCCGTAAATAATGAGAACCTTGTTTTTCTCAAGATTTTTTTCTATATCTATTGTTCTTGGAATCATAGTATTTAACTTCTGCTTCTGAACCTCTTCAATTAGTCTTGATTGTCGGAAATGAAATCCGCTAATTTAGCTTAACTAACGGAATTGCCTTCCGCAAATTAAAATATAGATCGGAAAGTCTCCGACAAGAACTTCTTGGCTGACCTGACGTGGGCCGTAAATAACGAGAGCCTTGCTTCTCTCAAGATTTTTTTCTATATCTATCGTTCTTGGAATCATAGTGTTTAACTTCTGCTTCTGAACCTCTTCAATTAGTCTTGATTGTCGGAAATGAAATCCGTTAATTAATCCTAACTAACGGAATTGCCTTCCGCAAATTAAAATATAGACTAGAACAGGAGATAAGGATTTTAAGATGAGAAATGAAAGCCATTACGTCGCCGAAAGGGTAAAGCAACTTGGACTCCTTGAAAACGCCGAGATGGGAAATGAGTTTTATCCGGCGCACCTGTCGGTTGCCTTGATTGACGCGGTTTTCACACCCAGAAGCCATTACGAACGACATGTTGTGCCGGTCATCCGTAGATATTGCAAGCACTTCGGGATAGAACGAACCCGGCCGGGGCGAAGTCGGAATCTTCTTCCACCGACTCATCAGCAGGAAACTCTAGAAGATCTTGCAGATCATTACCATGACTACGGCTTTGACCGCATGCGAGAAGACGTATTCGAAGCCCGGTTCAAATCGCCGGGAACAGAAATTTTCAAATCCGACAATGTTTACTGGGCCGCGAGAGAATTGATGAAAATCGGAGTCAACAACCTGCAGGACACGGCTTCAGCGCACCCGGACGAGATAAAAAAGAGCTTTTGTTCGATAAAGGGAATCGGAGAAAGAACAGCACACATGTTCCTTATGTACACCGGTGAGGAGAATTACGTAAAAGGAGATGTACACATTTGCGCTTTCGTCGCCAAAGCCCTGGGACGTGAGAAGAGAGATGTTGGACCGGGTCAGGCTGAGCGGATTGTCAGCAAGGCAGCCGAGCATCTTTGCGTCACTCCCAGATCTCTTGACTATGCGATATGGAAATACGGGTCGAGCTTTAAAGAAAACCCGCCCACCATTTAAGGAGTCGGAGTGCGCGCTTTGACGACACGCCGATTATAAATATACTTACCCCGAAATGCAAAAATTTGACCTCACAGTCATAGGGTCCGGTCCCGGGGGATACATATCGGCAATAAGAGCCGCGCAGATGGGGATGAAAGTTGCCGTCATCGAGCGGGACAAGCCAGGCGGAGTATGCCTTAACTGGGGATGCATACCCTCAAAGGCAATCCTCAAATGCGCCGAGATGTACTCACATTTCCTTGACTCGGAGAGTTACGGAATTACCCACAAGGGACTTTCTTTTGACTACGCAGAAGTAATAAAAAAGAGCAGAAAAGCTTCGACTTCTCTCAACAGGGGCGTAGAAGGGCTTTTCAAGAAAAACAAGATCACCCTTATAAGCGGCACCGGGAGGCTTACGTCAAAACACGGAATCACAGTTATAGGCAAGGAATCACAGGATATAGAGAGCGAACGGATACTTCTTGCCACGGGTTCTGTCCCCAGAACTCTTCCCGGCCTAAAGATTGACGGGAAAGTGGTAATGACAAGCGATGAGGCGATAATGCACCCCGAGGTTCCCCGCTCCGTCGTAATCATAGGCGGGGGATACATAGGAATGGAGTTTGCCTACGTATACAACTCTTTCGGAAGCAAGGTAACAATAGTGGAGATGGAAAAACAGATCCTGCCCGGAGCCGACGAGGAAGTAGCGAAAGAGGCAAAGAAAATTTTCACGAAGCAGGGAATGACTATTCTCAACGAGACCGTGTACAAATCCCTTAAGAAAACCTCAGGTTCCGCAACCGTAACGGTAGAAAGCACGGTTTCGGGTGAGCAGACCACTCTGAAGGCTGACATGGTGCTTGTGTCGGTCGGAAGAAGGGCCATCGCAAACGCGGCGCCGACTTCTTTTGCCTTCTACGAAACGGGCGACAGCATGGGCCTTGAAGACGTGGGCGTTGAGCTCGATGAAAGAGGATTCATAAAGACAGACGAGAACTACATGACCACCTGCTCCAATATCTATGCTATCGGGGACGTGATCGGAGGCCCCATGCTCGCGCACAAGGCTTCTGAGGAAGGAGTCGTCGCGGTTGAGCGGATGAAGGGAATGAACTCCAAAGTGCATTACGACTCCATTCCAGGCTGCGTTTACTGTCAGCCGGAAGTCGCCATGATCGGCCTTACGGAGAAACAGGCAAAAGACCAGGGTTATGATGTAGACATAGGGAAATTTCCTTTCAGGGCCGCCGGAAAGGCGGTCGCGGTCGGGGAAACGGACGGCTTTGTAAAAATGGTCTTTGACTCGAAGACAAAAGAACTTCTCGGAAGCCATATAATAGGCCATGGAGCGACCGAGATGATCGCGGAAATCGGAGTGGCAAAAACCCTGGAGACAACTCCCTATGAGATAGCCACTACCCAGCACGCCCACCCCACTCTCTCTGAAGCCGTAATGGAAGCGGCCCTTGACGCGCTTGGAAGGGTAAGGAATTTCTGAGGTAAGAAACATCTTATCATTGCCCCAATGAGTACCCTGGATATATACGAACTCGGGACGGTTCCCTACGAGAAGGCGCTTGAGTATCAGGAAAGTCTTCTCGCCAAAAGAATCGCGGAAAAAATACCGGACTCCCTTATTCTGCTTGAACATCCGCCGACTATCACTACCGGGAGGAAGGGAAACACCGGAAACCTGCTTGTAAGAAAGGAATATCTTGAAAAACACGGGATCTCCTTCGTACACGCATCCAGGGGAGGAGACATAACCTTTCACGGTCCGGGACAGATCGTCGGCTATCCCATACTGAATCTCAAGGATCACGAGATGGACATTCGAAAGCACCTGAGAAGCATTGAGGAAGTAATAATCCAGACGCTTGGTGACTTTGAGATCGAGGGCAGAAGAATAGACGGGGTCACGGGAGTCTGGGTAAAAAGAAGCAAAATAGCATCAATAGGAATAGCCATCAGGAAATGGGTGACTTACCATGGGTTTGCCCTTAACGTCAGCACAAATCTTGATTATTTTGAGCTGATACTCTCCTGCGGAATAACGGATGTGAGAATAACGTCCATAGGGAGCTGGCTTGGAAACGAAGAGAGCATTGGAATGGATGATGTCACGCAGTCCGTAATAAAAAACTTCATGGGTATCTTCGGTTTCGAAGACTTCATCCTGAAAGACGAAAAAGAAATAAACTAGGGATTCTCAGAATCGGGGCAGGTAGGTAGAAAATGTCAGAAGAAAGAATTCAGAAGTTTAAGAAGTTACTTGAGAAAAACTCTGCAAACCCCCTTGTTCACTACAGTCTTGCAAATGAATATTTCAAGCTTAACCGTTACGAGGAAACCATAGAGACAATTAACGCCTACCTCAAACTTAAAGACGACGAAGGAGCCGCTTACAGGATACTCGGCCATTGCTACACTGAACTTGGAATGGAGGACAGTGCAAAAGATGCCTATGAAAAAGGCATCCAGGCGGCATCAAGACACGGACATCCTGACATGGCTGAGGAATTCCGCGACTACCTAGAATCCCTGGATCTCTAGACGCCCCTAGTCTGCAAGCAGATTCCACTCAATCAGTATTGAACCAATAACTATAAAAGCGATTCCCGTAACCCTCATCGGCCCCGGGCTTTCTCCCAGAAAAAGATAAGCATAGATGGCCGTAAACATGGGGAAAGTGGCCACTATGGCGACAATTTTTGACGTATCGGCCATCTGAAGAGCCGTGAAATAGAGGAAAAGGCCGATCAACCCCCCGATCAACCCCGACAGAAGTATCCAGAAAAGTGTCCGGCCGTCGACATCAACGACTTGAGCGAATTTGCCCGTCGCCAGCACTAAAAACACGAGACACAGCGAGGTGAAAATGAACCTTATCGTGATTACCGAAAGCGGAGAGGCATCCTTCAGACTCAGTTTTTCAAAGATCGGGTTAATTCCGAATATCATAGCCACGAGAAAAGCGATCAAAGTAGCTTTCATTTTATTCTCCTTGCGGTTTTTTTAGCTTTTTTATTATACATTACGGCAGATGTGTTCAGCTTTATTCAAGGTTCGTAAAGCTAATAATATCTATAAAAAATTGCAAAAACTATTAAAGTTTATTATATTCACTTGCAGGGGGTAATTGATATGGCCAAGGAAATTGAGTCCAACCGTCGCAATACGGTCAGCATATCGGCGCAGATTCCCGCGGAGCTCGGTGAAATGCTCAGCAGGATTTCAAGAGCGGAGGAAAGATCAAAGAGCTACTACATAAAAAAGTCTCTGGAGTTGTTTTTGATGAACAAGCTCGAAGACATTGAAGATTATGAAGAAGCCGACAGGTCTTACAGGGAATTCATCGCTTCCGGAGAAAAGTTGATTCCTTTTTCCGAAATAGAGAAGAAACACGACCTCTAGCCCTATGTGGGAAGTTAAGTTTACCGGCAAAGCTGAGAAACAGTTTTCCAAGTTGCCGAAAAACATTAAGGAGAATATTGCCAAGGCGATAAGGGAAAAACTGTCGATTGACCCCGACCTCTATCTTTCCCGCCTGTCGGGCCACATGAAAAACTACTACAGGTTCAGGGTTAACGATTACAGGCTTCTTTGCGTCAAACTGGACAAAGAGCTCGTTATAGCTGTCATTGCCGTCGGACATAGAAAAAACATCTACAGAACTAAAGTTGACTGGAATTGATAATTTGTCTCTCGCGAAACCGAGTCGGAATCCACCAGTCTTTACTTCATGTAATGAGAATCTCGAAAAAAACAGTCTGTGTGATTGCTGACGACATGTTTTTCTCGTCAAAGATTGAAAACACCGCCAAAAACCTTGATATCGCTACGGTAAAGATAAAGAACGGTGAGGAATTTCAAGACAAAATCCAAGGAAAAACCATTGATCTTGTGATTATTGATCTTGCCTCGAGAAAAATTGACGCCGAAGAGGTCTTCACCGAACTTAGAAGCTCTACGGAACACAAAAACGTCTTCTGCATAGGATATCTGCCACATGTGGAACGTGAACTTGCCAGCAAGTTCAGGGAAAAGGGAATGGACCTTGTTATTCCAAGGTCGAAGTTTTCACGGGAAATGGGTGCAATAATCAAAGAGCATCTGCAACAGCAGTAAGGGAATACACGGGCGAAAATCTCCGGAAATTCATATTCCGTCTATAACCACCGTCCAATCCCCAAGGCTCTCTCACGCTAAGGAGAGGGGTTAGCATTATTGAGGGATGGCGGGGGTTTAAAGATATTGCTGGCTTTTTTCCATAAATGCTGTTATAAACAGTGTTTATGAGCAAGGGGTCATTATCGGTTCCAACTCCGAAGTTCGTTCTCAAGGACGTTGCCGTGAGAGTTGCGCGTTGTGACGAAGTTCCCAGATGGAACGAACTTATGAACGAGAATCACTATCTTGGGTTCAAGCAGTTTGCGGGTCGGGGTCTTCGGTACGTGGCGGAGTACGAGGGGCGATGGATAGCGATCGCCGGATGGCAGGCGGGAGCTTTCAAGTGCGCTCCGCGGGACCGCTGGGTGGGGTGGAAGCCGGAGTGTCAGTTCCGCAATCTTCATCTCATAGGCAACAACACCCGGTTTCTGGTTCTGGGCGAGGCGGGAGAGTTTCCCAACCTGGCCTCGTACTTCATGGGGTCCATGACGAAGCGGCTGAGCGGGGACTGGGAGGAGCGTTACGGGCACGGTCTGCTTCTGGCGGAGAGTTTCGTGGACCCCAGGCATTTTTCGGGAGCTATGTACAAGGCGTCTAACTGGAAGTACGTGGGTTTAAGCAGGGGATATCCCCGGTCAAACGGAGCTTACAGGAAGCCCCATGGGAACAGGAAGGAGCTGTACGTATATCCTCTGAGGCGAGGGGCCCGCGGGATGCTTCGCCGCGGCAACGCTTTGGGAGAGCGGTGGAGAGCGAAGAGGGCGGGCACCCGCAGATCGGACGAGGCGCTGCGTTCGCTTTACGATGAATTGGGGGAGGTGGAGGATTTCCGCAGGGCCCAGGGCAGAAAGCACAGCGTGGCGTGCGTTGTGGCTATATACATTCTCTCGTTTCTCTCGGGGATGAGGGGTGGTGACGCGGCGGCGCAGTACGCAAAGAGTCTCTCCCAGAATGAGCTTAAGGCTCTTGGGGGATGGTACAACAGGAAGACGGGCCGCTACGACGCAGTTTCAAGGGCCACTATGCACAGGGTAATAAGCCGCCTGGACCCCAGGGAGCTTGAGGAAACGCTCGCGCGTTATTCCTCCGCGCGGGTACGTTTCGGGGAGGCTGTGGCAGCGGACGGCAAACGGATACGGGGGGCCAACAGAAACGGGGATGAGCATTATGAGGTTGTAACTCTGGTGGAACATGGGAGCGGGGCGCCTCTGGGGAGTCTTAACTTCAGGGAAGAAGGCGGGGAGAGAGCAGCGGTCGCGGCTTTGCTCGAAGAAGTCTCCATAGAGGGGAGGATCATAACGCTTGACGCCCTGCATACCACGAGAAACACCGCCCGCTCCATCGTGGAGACCCATGGCGCGGACTACCTGTTCACGGTTAAGGGCAACAGTCCGCGCACTTACGAGGTGCTGAGTTCGGTGAACTGGGAGCGGGACGCCGAGAGACGTTTCGCCGAGGCGCTGAACAAGGAGCATGGGCGTATGGAGCGGCGTTCCATAGAGGTTATGGACGCCTACAGGAGAATGATCAATTACCCTTGCGTGAAACAGGTGTTTCGGGTGAGGCGATGGCGCAAGGATATGAAGACACGTAAAGAGACTGTTGAATACGCTTTCGGGATTACGTCGGTTGACAAGCGCAGGGGCACTCCCGAACAACTGCTTGCCTGGAACAGGGGACACTGGTCAGTGGAGACCAGAAATCACCTCATACGCGACACAACCTTCGGAGAAGACAGATGTCTCTCTCGCGTGGGCGGCGCTCCCGCCAACAACGCCGCGTGCGCCAACATAGCGCTGGCGGTTATTTTCCACAACAAGTTCAAAAGCGCTGCCGAGGCCACCAGACACTTCGCGCTGAACAGGGAAGCGGCTTTTGAAGCCCTGTTCTCACCGGGTTAGCCTGGCAGAATATTCCCCGCCATCTTCATTTCCATAAAAATCCGGAATCTCAAGGCGACACTTCGCCGGCAGACGTCAAAAAGTACCGGTACGCGTGCCGGCAATGTCCGGGAGGGCGGCTTTCCGGCACAAACCCCTGTTCTGCGCCGACAAATTGTTTGCTCCCCGGTATCAGCTCCGCAATTCGCTTCAAGAATAAGAGAGCCTTGTCCAATCCCCAACCAACCTTGACAATGAAAAGGGGAATAAGAATAATGTTTCCAAACTTTTCTTTCCCCAACCGTGGTAGCAGCTTATGTCAGACGACCAATCCAAAATATGGTTTAACGGAGAAACAGTGCCTTGGGATGAGGCGAACGTACACGTACTCACCCACACCCTGCACTACGGCCTAGGCGTTTTTGAAGGCATAAGGGCCTATAAGTGCTCCAACGGAAAATCAGCCGTCTTAAAGCTCACAGAACACATGGAAAGGCTTTATACCTCGGCGCATGTGGCCGGCATAGAAATTCCATATGACTTGCAGACCCTTTGCGGCGCGGTGACGGATCTTCTGGGCGAGAACGAACTTGAAGAAGCCTACATCAGGCCCATAGCTTTTATCGGACCGGGAAAGAAAGGAATACTTCCGGGAGATAACGCCGTAAACGTGGCGATAGCCGTGTGGCCGTGGGGGACGTATCTGGGCGATGAAGCGATTGCCAAGGGAATCAGGGTAAAGATATCATCCTATACGAGGATGCACGTCAACTCCTTTATGACTAAGGCCAAGATATGCGGAAATTACGTAAATTCGGTAATGGCCAGGCAGGAGGCAGCCGACCTCGGCTTTGATGAGGCAATACTGCTTGACTCGGAAGGTTACGTGGCCGAAGGAAGCGGTGAGAATATTTTCATCGTAAGAAACGGAGCTCTCAAGACTCCCCCTCTGACTTCCATACTGGAAGGGATAACCAGAAAGTGCGTTCTGGATCTCGCCGACGACGAAGGTATTGCTGTAAAAGAACAGCGTTTCACAAGAGATGAGCTTTACATCGCGGATGAGGCCTTCTTCACCGGTACCGCAGCTGAAGTGACCCCTATCAAGGAAGTTGACGGCAAGGAAATAGGTTCAGGAAAGCCCGGAGAAATAACGAAAACTCTCCAGAAAAGGTATTTCGCCGTAATAAAAGGAGAGGATGAGAAGTTCAGAGACTGGCTTGATTACATCCCCTAAACCGCTCCCCCGCTTGCCTCGCTCATGGATATGAATCCGGGAACATTCTCAACGCGCTTGATCCAAGCCCGGATTGCAGAATATCCGTCTAAAGCAAACCCACCTTCCTCAGCCACATGAGTGTATGCATAGAGCGCAATATCGGCGATTGAGAAACTCTCGGCAACCAGAAAGATATGGGAAGTCAGATGCCTTTCCATAAGTGCCAGCGCGGCTTCACCGGGAGCCTTCTTGGCTTCCAGCATAGCCAGCACGTCCTCCGTCAGCTCACGATGCTGGCGCAGAAAACGTGAAGTGGCGATATTTGGCTCATGGCTGTACTGTTCCCAGAATAACCACTGAAGAACCTGAGCTCGCTTGAAGGGCTCGGACGGCAGATAGTCGGTTCCCTCTGCGCAATGGAACAGGATTGCGTTTGATTCCGAGAGCACGCGACCATCTTCAAATACCAAGGTCGGGATCTTTCCATTCGGGTTGATTGCCAGAAATTCAGGGGTTCGGGTCTCGCCATTCAAGATGTCCAGATTGACTACTCGAAAAGGCTTGCCGGTGAGCAGAAGGATCAGCCGGACCTTATAGCCATTGCTGGAAATCGGGTCGTCGTAAAGGGTCAACATGGGTCTTCTCCAGTATATTCAGGATTGGGGGGTATAGGCTAACATAAAAAATCGCTGGGTACACAAACTCAAAAACAGGAGACAAAATCCAGGTGCTGGCTTGATTGCGTTACCCGAATCGTCTTTTTCTTCCGGAAACCAGTAACCGGCGAAGAACCTATCTTTTCATAAGGTAGTTGACTATGGTTCTCACTCCGAACCCGCTCGCCCCGTACTGATACCAGTCAGAAGATTTCTCCACGTATGAGGGACCGGCTATATCGATGTGAACCCACGGAACATCCGAAACGAAATTCTCGAGGAAAAGCGCCGCGGTTATCGCCCCACCCCACCTGCTTCCGACATTTTTAACGTCAGCCACGCGGCTTCTTATTTCCTCTCTTAACTCCGCGTCAAGGGGAAGTTCCCACATCTTCTCGCCGACATCGCGCGAGGAGTTAAGAACCAACTTCACAAGATTCGCGTTATTGCCCATAACCCCGGCGTTGTGAAGTCCGAGCCCGACTATACAGGCGCCGGTAAGCGTTGCGAGATCCACTATCTCGGAAACCCCTAGGCGGACCGCGTAACTAAGCGCATCGGAAAGCGCCACCCTGCCCTCCGCGTCGGTGTTTATGATTTCTATGGTCTTGCCGTTAAGAGCTGTCACCACGTCGTCAGGCTTGTAGGCCGAGGCTCCGGTCATGTTTTCAGTGGCCGGGACAATACCGTGAACGTTAATGCTGGGAGTCAGTTCCCCAAGCGCCTTCATGGTGCCGAGTACGACCGCGGCACCGGACATGTCCATCTTCATCGTTCTCATGCTGTCCGCTGGCTTAAGGCAGAGTCCCCCCGAATCAAAAGTTATACCCTTGCCGACAATAGCGACCTTTTTGCGGGATTTTACCGGAGGTGAATAGGAAAGATGGATGAACCTCGGGGGCTCGCTGCTTCCAAAAGAAACCGCAGAGAGTCCTCCCATTCCCATTTCCCTTATCTCTTCCTTGCCGAGAATCTTGCAACTGAGGTGTTCTGACCCTTCGGAAATCGAAAGCGCATGCTCCGCGAGGATTGAGGGCGTAAGCATATTAGGAGGATCATTCACAAGGTCTCTTGAGAAAGCCACGCTCTTTGAAATGGCGCTTGCCTGCGCGGCTTTCGTGCTGAAATAATCGGCCGAGATTCTTCTTGAGGCTACACATATCTTCTCTATGCGGTTCCTCTTTTTCCCCGAGGACTTGAGCTTTCCGTATTCATATGTACCGCAGGCCATGCCCTCAAGAAAAACTTTAAGAAAGCCCCTGTCCATGTTGGAAAAATCGACCGAAACCGTGCGGGAGCGCTGGCCGGTTCTCGCAACCGCGATGTTTGCGGCGCGAAAAGCCTCAAGCGAACCGAAATTCTCTTTTTTCCCGAGGCCGAGGAGAACGACCGTTTTTGTATTAAAGTCTCCAGGTGTATCAACAAGAACCGTTTTACCGAAGGCGCCCTTGAAGTCGGATGACTTCACCTTGTCTGAAAGAAAACCTCCGAGCTTACCGTCAATTTTCTTGGCAGCGGCGGGAAGCCTCTGCCCTTCATGGCATAGAAAAACAACTGAATCCGACTCAATATTTGTAACATCATCTCTTACAAGAAAAAATTCCATTTCTTCTCCACTCAATCTAGATTTAGAAACACGGCCAAAGTATTGATATTTTAATAGAGAAGTAATTCTACACTACCAATGCCCGGTAAAACAAAAAGAATTAATTGGTATTAGGTTCTTATATGGGTTTTTGTTAAGAATGCAAGCTAACTAGGAATCCACTTGCTTAGATTCAAACACTAGCTCCGGCACCACTACTTCCCACTTATCGCACATTATTCTATCCCGGTACTGAGGGTCTGAATCGTTCCGGCTCCAAACTACGATGGCAAAAACGGTTGCGGAATCACAGCGCATTCCATCTGGAGGTGTAAATTTCTTGGCAAGCTGCCCCACTACCGTCCCCGACTGGTCCAGCAATTCCCAGCGTTCATTTACAATCCGCGTTTGAAGCGAGTCTCCGGGGGACAGCGCAGAAATAGAGCGATGCAACGGATTACGTGCATCTCGAGACCCAGCGAAACCCAAGTTCACATCGCAAAGACCAAGCCTACTAAAGCGGGTTCTAAGCTCCTCAGATTCATCTAGCAACCCTGTCGGCTCGCGGAGCATCATCGAGGAATTACCAAGCAACGCATCTTGTAGCTGATTGGGTTTCTCAAGACGCGCAAGAGCCAAAGTCTTTTTTGCGCGCGTCATGGCTACATAGTACAACCTGCGCTCTTCATCCACGTTGTTATTATTTATGGTGTGATTCCAACCACCGTCAAGCACAATCACGTGGTCAAACTCAAGTCCTTTGGCACCATGCGCACTAAGCAGCAGCAGTCCACGCTGCCGACGACGTATCTCCCGACCCCATTCAGCAAGCCATTCAATCAAGCGAGCAATCGGTGTTTCCGCATCGCCGGTTTCCAGAGAATATTCCTCGACAGCTTGTCGCAGAAGGTCATTCCAGTAGCCAGATGTCTGTGTATCTAACCAGCTTTCAAGCTCGGTATTAGCAACAATACCGGTTTCCTGTCTGCGCAACCATTCGACAAAAATTTGAGTTTCTCGCAGACGCCAAAAACTCGGAATGTCCTCATTTCCCATCTGTACAGGGATACCGTTAATCTCACAGAAAGAACGGACCGGAACTAAGTCTTCCCACTTTCGCGCTATTACAGCACACTTCGACCAGTCCCAATCTGATGAAAGTCTTTGAAGACGCTGAAACTCTGTCATCACAGTCAGTGCCTGGGAGACCGTGTCACGACCCGCGGGTAGAATCTGTACTCTGCCCCGCGCTACCGGATCCAGTTTCTCCCATTCACCTCCCCGCGGATCCCTTGAACGCGCGTGGTTAACACGGATGGGTTTATCAACCTTCATACGTTCCCGCGCAGGTTCGATCACGGCGTTTGCTACCGAGATAATGTGATGGGTAGAGCGGTAGTTCTCGATCAGAAAAGCGGGGCGGGATTTGTAATCTTTCTCAAAACGACGGATAAATTCCACTGAAGCGCCGTTAAAAGCGTAGATATTCTGATCATCGTCGCCTACTGCGAAAAGTGTAAGCTTGCCTTCCTCCTCATCGAGTGTTCGCCCGGCCAAAGCCGATATCAATTCATACTCGTCCGCGCCGATATCCTGATATTCGTCAACCAGTATCCAGCGAAAACCGGCAAGTAGCCGTTCCCGCTGCTCATCCGATTGTTCCGGCGGTACCCCTTCCCCATGGAGCAAAGCTATCGCCTGACGTAGCATTTCCCGAAAAAATGCGTCGTCCGGAGACTCCGACGCTTCGGCGAAGCTGGCGCCAACCAGGCGCATAGCTAGAGCATGGCACGTAAGCACCGTCACTCCCAAGGCATCGTTACCAACAAGATCTCTCAGGCGGCGGCGGATGTCGACCGCCGCGTGGCGGTTATAAGCCAAGGCCATGATGCTGCGGGGGTTCTCCCGCCTGACGCGCAGCAGGTAGGCGATGCGATGCACCAGCACCCGTGTTTTGCCGGAACCGGGACCGGCAAGCACCAGTACGTTTGTCTGTTCCCGGTCATCCGCAACGATCCGCTGCTGAGCGGGACTGTTCAAGCTCTCCACTATTGCCCGCCACGACTCGGGCGTGGTTTCCCGGCCAAGTTCCCTTTGGCGTCCAGGCAGCCAGTTGCTAAGGAAGTCATCCTGCTTGAGGCTAAAGTAGTCAGAGACCAGCTTCTGGGCCTCGGAAATGGAATCAAGTCCCCTGCGCGCGAACTCGGCCATTATATGTATCTGCTGAACCCGTCCCCTGTAGTACAGGGCAAGCGGTTCGAAATCAACCTTGGCAAATCCTCGTCTCTCCTGTTTCAAGCGGATAGTCATGGCCATACGGAACACCGTAAGACCCTTGTTAAGACGAATGACTTCCTGTTCGTGAAGCCAAAGCAAAGCACGGTTTTGTAATCTGACGGGATCCTTGACTTCGCTCTTTAAGGCTAGATCAGAAGTAATTGCTTCTAACAGTTTCCCAAGGGTTGTATCCACCATAATATCAGTTCCACGCACCCCCTTCGGCACACAGCCCAGCAGGTGTCCAAGCAGGAGGTTCGCCGCGGCACGTCTGACCTCCGCAGTCTTCTCAAGTGCATTCCATTCCCTCCGAAGCGTCACCCGTACAGTGTCCCCGTCGTGATTCCGCACTCCCAGACTTCCCGCGTCGCCCCCTTCGCCCCGACCGTCGTAAGCTATGCTGCGCAGCAGGCCCAGCAACCGCTGCGGCAAGGAGTTTACCATTCCTTGTTCCCGAAGTTTTTGCGCCGCCGCCCGTAAAAGCAGCGTAAATTTCCCTCTTTTTTTAATATCCGGTTCCATTTCTCGCATATAACTAATCAGAGCGATCTCAAGATCCTGCGTTTCCTTAAAGCGTCTAAGCGATGAGTGTTCCACACCTGAATGCACAAAGGCGGTCAGTATGACGTCATTACTAGCTATGCCTAGCTGCTCAAGGTCATAAAGAGCGGCACTAACACCCTCAGCACTAAGACCCGATACGTACATGAGTTGGTCTGTGGAAATGCCTTCATCCATGTCCGCATCCATTATCGCCTCAACAATTGACATAAGTTGACGACGATTCGCATCCCCAAAAGATTTTTTTTCAAGCCTGTCCAGAGCTTCCTTCAGCGAGTCGACCTGAAGGGACGAGGGGAACACGTTAACCAGATTTTCTTCCCGGGAAAGCAGTACGGCTTCTTCAAGCCAGGAGATGGCGGTCCGCACCCGGGTATCGTCGGTAGCAGAGTCTCTAACAAACTCGTTATCCTCATCCTCAATCAGTATTTCCCCGGCAGTGGCTATAATTTCACCATCCAGACGTTTCTTCAGATCCAGCCTGCGCAAGGCCCTCAGGATACCGTGAATCTCTCTGCGAGTGAGTCGCGAACGCGCGGACATTCCAAACTGCCTCTCTACATCTTCTTTAGCGTAGAGCATAACGCAACGCGCAGGTTTCTGATCCCTCCCTGCCCTACCCGCTTCCTGCAAGTAGTTCTCAAGCGAACTCGGTATATCCGAATGAACCACAAGGCGCACATCGGGCTTGTCAATACCCATGCCAAACGCATTTGTGGCAGCAATAACGCGTAAATCTCCTTCAATGAAACTCTGCTGTACGTTTTTCTTGGTTTCCGGCGGCAGTCCGGCATGAAAATGGCCCGCTTCAAGACCCTTGTTCGAAAGAAACTCAGCCACCTCTTCGCTTTGTCTACGCGTCGCGCAGTACACGATTACGCCTCCTGGCATATCTGCCGGCAGGGCATTTTCAATAACTTGGTATATGTGGGAGAATTTCTCCGCCTCATTCGTCGGTATGACTTCGAACGTCAGGTTGGGACGATCGGCTCCTCCGTTAAAGACAGCGAGATCAACTCCCAGCTCTTCTCGGAAATAAAGAGTGATTTCCTCTATGACATCGGGCTTCGCAGTCGCGGTAAGGCAAAGCAGGGGAGGTATCGGCTCCCCTTTGGCCCTTTGGCGGATAAAACGTCCCACATAACGGTAATCGGGCCTGAAATCATGCCCCCACTTTGAGAGACAATGAGCCTCATCTAGCACCCACGCACCAATCTCTCGCTGATCAAGTACTCGCCGAAGGGAACGGCTGCGTAACTGTTCAGGAGAAATGATGAGCATGCTTGCATCCCCGAGTCTTACCTTGTCCAGAGCCTCTGCCCGCTCGGGCATGGACAGCAATCCGTTTATGGTCACACACGAAATAATTCCCTTGGATGCAAGTCCCGCTACCTGATCAGCCATGAGAGCAACCAAGGGGGAAATTACAACTGTCAAAGCACCAGTCTTATCGTAGCGCGAGAGGGCCGGGACCTGATAGCAAAGCGACTTGCCCGCACCAGTGGGCATAATACCAAGAACATGGTCCCCCGCCATAACCGTCTCAACTATTGATCGTTGCATTGGTCTACCGTCAGCATCGAGCGGTTCCCGGCGGAAATCGGAAAAGCCAAACCAGCGGGCAAGTTCCTTGCGGGCATCATGTCTTTCACGGCACCAATTACAGGCAGAATCTGCACATGCGGTATCGCGCAACTGGTGAACTAAATGACCTGCCTTGGGAAATTGATGACGGACCCAAGGTGGCATAACGGAGTTGCCCCCAGATACAGAAAGCCACGCCAAAGCGTAAGCAAACGCCCAGCCAAAGCGGTGAACGTCTTTTACGATATTAAGGGCGTGGGTACGGCAGGCCTTACCCTTTAACTGCTTGCGTATCGCCGTACGGGCTTCTTTATCCGAAGGACGGCGTGAGAGCCTGAGATCAGAGAAAAACATGTCAAAACCAGACATCCTATCTCCCGCAGTGGTTAACCAGTGCCACGCTGCAAGCAGGTTCGGGGAAGTTTTTCGCAGAGCCTCCCATTCGCTACTGAAAAGTTCAACCGTGATCTTGGCATCAAGTTCAGGGTTGTTTCTTTGTCCGCGTTTCAGTCCAGCATCCTGATAGTGCTTTACAAGCTTGTGATAAGGATTGCGGGGAAAAGCCAGAGGACTTAGCCAAAGCGTATCGATCGAAGGAAGTTTCAACAACCGTAGATCGGGTTTTGCGGCAGCTAGGCGAGGCAGGTCAAAATCGATTAGATTGTGACCAAGGAGGAAAGATGCCTCGTCCGCAAGGTCATCCAATTTCGACAGTTCAGCCAGCAAATCTCCATCTCGGAAAAGAATAGATTGACCGGTATCTGGGCGCACCGCTGCGAAGGCGTGAATTCGGTTGTTATGTTTCCCAACTTCAAGGTCAAGTGAAACACAGGGGTGCGAAAAAGCTCCGATTTCGTTTTGAGGAATTCCTGCGCTTTCGTCAGTTCCAGTGTCCGATGAACCGCTGACCCTGCGCTTTGAAATTGGGCGTTTAGTCATCCTATTCCCCTCAAAAGAACTTCGGGATATTTTACTTAATACTCAGTCCTAAATCTCTTACAGCGTACAACTAATCTTTTAATATCGGGGTTTTTCAAATATGATTTAACCATCTAATCCAACTAGAAAGAGAAAACCACCCATGATTCAAGAAGAAAGAATGACCCGTCACCTGATGGACATCATACGGATAGATAGTCCATCAAGAAAGGAAAAGGATGTAGCCCTGAGGCTCGAGGAAGAAATGAAGGACCTAGGTGCTGACTGTTTCTACGACGATGCGGGAGACAAGGTCGAGGGAAACATTGGCAACCTGATAGTCAAGCTTCCCGGAACGAAGAAAGATGTCCCGCCCTTTTTTCTCTGCTCTCACATGGATACCGTAAGCCCTGGAGAGGGAATAAAACCGAGAGTGGAAGACGGCGTGATGAGAAGCGACGGTACGACGATACTGGGAAGCGACGATAAAAGCGGCGTATCCATCATAGTTGAAGTACTTCGAGCGCTCAAGGAAAACGATATTCCCTGCGGAGACATAGAAGTCGCGTTTACCATTTGCGAGGAAGTCGGCCTTCTCGGGGCGAAGTTCCTTGACCCTTCAGGCTTTAAAAGCCCTTACGGGATAGTTCTTGACAGCAGCACACCAGAGAGGCTTGTGCTCAGGTGTCCCTGCTCCGACATCATGGGTGTAAAAATACACGGCGTCGAGGCGCATTCGGGACTCTGCCCCGAAAACGGGATAAGTGCCCTGGAAATATTGAGTGATGCGATCTCGAAAATGAAGCTCGGAAGGATAGACCACGAGACAACGGCAAACATAGGAAAGGTAAAGGGGGGATCTGCAATAAACATAGTTCCCGGTCTCGTCGAAGTGAAGGCCGAGGCCCGAAGCCACGATGAAGGGAAACTTGACGCGCAGACACAGCACATGCGCGAGTGCTTTCTGGAAGCGGCAAAAAGCAGGGAACTTTTCCTTGACGGGGAACGGCTCGGCGCGCGCGCGGAGATCGAGATAGAACGCGTGTATCCCGTAATGAATGTCTCCCCGGAGGCGATTGTGACTAAACTCGTGCTTGAAGCCGCGGCGAACCTTGACCACGACATAGAGCTCCACACAAGCGGCGGAGGATGCGACGCTAACTTCATAAACGAAAAGGGAATCGAGTGCGTAAACCTCGGAACGGGAATGTACGAGCTTCATACTGTAAACGAGTATCTTCTGCTCGATGAGTTCCGCAGGTCAGCGGAGATAGTTTTTGAGACAATAAAGCTCCATTCGGAAAGAAGCTGAGCGATGAAGGCTCTAATTCTGGTTGATCACGGAAGCACGGTAGAAGAAGCAAACGCCCTTCTCGAAGACGTAGCCGACAAGGCAAAAGCCTACCAGGACTCGCCGTTTGACATTGTTGAGCACTGCCACATGGAACTTTGCGAACCGTCAATAAGGGATGCTTTCCGCAAATGCGTCGCGGCAGGGGCGAGCGACATAACGGTCCACCCGTACTTCCTCGTACCGGGAAGACACTCAAAATCCGACATACCCAGGATGGTAGCGGAGGCAGCCCGAGATTTTCCGCAAGTAAACTACAGGGTCACAGAACCACTGGGGCTTCATGACAAGATAATAGAAGTCATATTTGAAAGATCACTCGGGTAGTTCTCGTATAAAATCTGATGGAAAAATATTCAGCGGTGTTTTTTGACCTTTTCGACACGCTTGTCATGTTCGAACCTTCCCTTCTTCCTGAAGTAACTATTAACGGAGAAATCCGCAACTCAACCGCAAAACACGTCTTCACGCAAATGCAATCAAGTCTCGGAGGAATAGAATTTTCGGACTTCTACACGCCTTTTGTTGAAAGCTACACAGAACTTCTTGATCTCAGGAAAAAAAATTTGAAAGAATATCCGAACAGAAAAAGGTTTGAGATATTTCTTGAGAAAACAGGCATCAAGGGAGATGAAGACTTGCCTGACAGGTTTGTACGCTCACACATGCAAAGTCTCTGCAAAGCGGTGGTATATCCCGAACACCATACGGAAGTTCTTTCCTATCTTAAGAAAAAAGGATACAGACTTTCTCTGGTCTCAAATTTCGATCATGCTCCCACGGTGAGGGAACTGCTCGGGAAGTTCGGGATCGCGAATTTCTTTGAAGATATAGTGATATCAGAAGAAGTGGGCTGGAGAAAACCTCACAGGAAGATATTTGAATCTGCTCTCGCCGGACTCGCTGAGAGCCCACAGAACGCCATCTTCATAGGGGACAATCCCGAAGCTGACATAACAGGATCTTCAGAATTCGGAATTGATTCCGTGTGGGTAAATAGAAAAGAACAACCCGGTGGAACAGAGGCGAAATTCACTATAAAAAACCTGAGAGAACTAAGGGATATACTCTAGGAAAACACCGTTTCCATGAAAAGACTCACGCGCACTGAAAAAAGACTTCCCTCCATAAGAAGCGGAGACCGGATAGCCACGATACAGCGGATGCTTGAGAAAAAGTCTTCTCTTTACGCAGACAAGGTCGCATACTCCGTAAGAAAAAAGGATCTGTCCGTAAGTTCTCTTACCTTCAGCGAAGTTTTCACCCTTTTCACCAATTTCTCGGCCCGCCTGAGGGCTCTCGGCCTTAAAAAAGGAGAACACGTGGCCATAGTGGGGGAAAACAGCCCCCAGTGGGCTATTTCCTACTTCGCCGTAATCTGGGCGGGCGCCATAGCCGTCCCCGTTGACGCGAGGGCGAGGACTGAACACATCAAACAGGTACTCGGGCTCTCTGATTCGGAATTCCTTATTCCATCTGCGCAGTTCGCCGGGGTTCTTCGCGACACAGGAACGATTAAGCATGTAATACCGATGGAGGAAGCCCTGTCCGGCCCGATGGATACGGAGAAAACCGCGGCGGCGGAAAAATTGGAGCCCCGGGACATAGCGGACATAGTGTTCACCTCCGGAACCACGGGCAATCCCAAGGGGGTAATGCTTTCCCACGCAAGCATAATGTCGAACCTTGAAACTCTTTACAGCGCCTTTCCGATAACGGACAGAGATACCGCTTTTTCCATACTGCCCATCCACCACGTGTACGAAAGAATAGGAGGAATACTGCTGTCTTTTTACTGCGGGCAGAGAGTGTTTTTCTCAAGAGGCATAAAACCCAGGGAAATGCTCTCAGACCTCAAGGTGGCAAGACCCACCGTATGGCTTAACACCCCTTTGATACTTGAGAGACTGCTCGGAAGAGTCGAGCAGGCCAAGGCGAAGAATTTCCTTACAAGAGCCCTGCCCTCAGGACTTTTCGGAAAGATTGCGAAAAAACGTCTCGGCCTTGACCGTCTGAGGCTCATAGTAAGCGGTGGGGCCGCCCTTTCCCCGGCGGCTTCCGTGGGGCTTGAGAAATACGGATTCCCCCTTATTCAGGGATACGGAATGAGCGAGACATCCGCCGTCATATCCGCAAACCCTTTCTCAAGACCTAAAAACGCGAGCGGCGGCATGGTGCTTGAAAACACCGAGGTCGAAATAAGAGACCAAGACTCAGAGGGGGTCGGGGAGATATGCGCCAGGGGTCCAAGCGTAATGCGGGGCTACTATAAAAATCCCGACGCCACAAACGAGATTCTCTCCCGTGACGGCTGGCTCAGAACCGGCGACCTCGGTTATTTCGATCAGGAAGGCTATCTCTACATAACGGGAAGAAAAAAATCGGTTATCGTAACCAAGGGAGGAAAGAACATCTCTCCCGAGGAGATAGAGGAAAAACTCACCCCGCTTGAAATAGTTGAAGAAGCTGTTGTGTTCAGCCCGGATGATGAAAGGATACAGGCCGTTATATTTCCTGAGGCGGAGAGGGTTTCCAAGAAGCTTGGACAGGCGCCGCGAAGTGGGGACGACGAGAGAATCTGGGACATCCTTAAAACCGAGATAACGGGGATAAACCGCCGGCTCGAACCGCATAAGAGAATCAGCCATTTCGCCGTAGCCAGAGAAGAACTGCCAAAAACAACCACAAGAAAAGTGAAAAGATACCTTTTCAGAGGTATGGACATACCCAGGACAACAAAGTTCATCCATCCCCCGGAGGACAAATGAAAGACAAGGCATCTCTACAGTCTGCCATGGACCACGGACTGACCGGAGACGAATACGAAAAAATAGTCAAAGCCCTGGGAAGGGAGCCGAATTTAACCGAAATCGGAATTCTCGGAGCCATGTGGTCTGAACACTGCTCCTATAAAAGCTCCAGGGTGCATCTTCGAAAATTTCCCACTACGGGAGAGCAGGTAATACAGGGACCGGGGGAGAACGCGGGGGTGGTTGACATAGGGGATGGCGACTGCGTCGTTTTCAAGATGGAAAGCCATAACCATCCCTCCTTCATAGAGCCTTACCAAGGTGCCGCGACAGGGGTCGGGGGAATACTCCGGGACATATTCACCATGGGCGCGAGACCTGTGGCGCTGCTTGATTCCCTGCGTTTTGGAAACCCCCGTCTTCAGAAAACCAGATTCCTAGTTGAGGGAGTTGTATCGGGAATAGCGGGTTACGGAAACTGCATGGGGATTCCTACGATAGGAGGGGAGATATACTTTGATGACTGCTACAATGGAAACCCTCTGGTAAACGCCTTCGCTCTCGGAGTAACAAAAAAAGATAATATCTTCCGCGGATACGCCTCAGGAAAGGGTAACCCTGTAATATACGTCGGATCGAAAACCGGAAGAGACGGAATACAGGGAGCCATCATGGCCTCTGACACATTTACCGAGGGGAGTGAAGAAAAAAGGCCTGCCGTGCAGGTGGGAGACCCCTTTACGGAAAAACTTCTCCTTGAAGCCTGCCTTGAGCTGTTTGAGACAGACTGCGTCGTGGGGATACAGGATATGGGAGCCGCGGGACTTACCTCTTCTTCAACGGAGATGGCCGACCGGGCGGGAACAGGTCTCCGAATTGAGATCGAAAAAGTCCCGAGACGGGAAGAGAATATGACGCCCTATGAAGTTCTGCTCTCAGAGTCGCAGGAGAGAATGCTCGTGGTTCTCGAAAAAGGAAAAGAAGACGTGGCCCGGAATATTTTCAACAAATGGAACCTTGATTTTTCGGTTATCGGCGAGGTGACCGACTCCGGAAAACTGACCGTCACTGAAGACGAAGCCACAGTCGCGGACCTGCCGGTGAGTCTTATAACCTCAGAAGCTCCCATCTACACAAGACCGGTCAGGAAACCCTCATATCTTGAAAAGATAACGAGACTGGGTCCGGCGGATATTCCCGAACCTGAAAACCTCGAAAGAGTGTTTCTTGAAATCCTTTCTTCTCCCACTGTCTCCAGCAAGAAATGGGTGTACGAGCAGTACGATCACATGGTAAGAACTGACAGTGTTCTGGGACCGGGGGCTGACTCTGCAATAATAAGGCTCAAGGGAACGCGCAAAGCAATTGCCATGACATCTAATGTGAATTCTAGATATTGCTATTTAAATCCCAGAAATGGAAGCAAAATAGCTGTCGCGGAGAGCATGAGAAATCTTGCCTGCTGCGGGGCTTTTCCTCTCGCGATCACTGACTGTCTTAATTTTGGAAACCCTGAGAATCCCGAGATAATGTGGCAGTTCAAAGAAAGCGTTGAGGGCATGTCGGAAGCCGCAGAGGTGTTTAATACGCCCGTTGTAAGCGGCAACGTCAGTCTCTACAATGAAACCGAAGGTGTCGCCATATTCCCCACCCCGACTGTGGCCATGGTGGGTCTCATAGAAGATACGGAGAAGATGCTCACTCCCTGGTTCCGTGACCCCGGAGACTTGGTGATACTGCTGGGAGGGGTAATAGAAGAAGATATAGGAGGAAGCGAGTATCTTAAAGCTGAACATGGTATAATCGGCGGGGAAGCACCCTCAATAGATCTTGACAAGGAAAAAAGACTTGCCGAAATGTTGATTGCCTGCGCTTCTCAAAGTATAATTAAGTCGGCGCATGATATATCCGAGGGCGGGTTTGCCGTTGCGCTCGCGGAATGTTGCTTCTCTTCAGACGGCACAAGGGGGGTGCTGGCAGAAGCGCCCGGCATAAATGAAAACTCTCTTAGAGACGATCTGTTTCTTTTCTCCGAAACGCAATCTAGGGTAATAGCAAGCATAAGCGGTAAAAACTGGGGAAAGATAGAAGAGATGGCAAACGATTACGGCGTCCCCGTGCTGCGTGCCGGGGTAGTCGTTGATGACGACAGGTTCTGTATAGGAGATTTGATTGACATGAAAATCTCGGCAGTTCATGACGCATGGTCTACGGGCTTTGAGAAAAGCCTTTCACTCCAAGAAGGGTAAAGATGGCGAAGCTACGCGAAGAGTGCGGAGTTTTTGGAATATACGATCATCCGGCTGCCTCCAATTTTACCTATCTGGGCCTTTACTCTCTTCAGCACAGAGGACAGGAAAGTGCCGGCATAGTGTCAACAGACGGTGAAAAACTGTACTCTCACCGCGAAATGGGTCTTGTAACCGATGTTTTCGATGAAGAATCCATATTGAAGCTCAAAGGCACCACCGCGATCGGCCACGTAAGATACTCCACAACCGGTTCAAGCAACAACAAGAATACCCAGCCCCTCATGATGAATTATGAAAAAGGGGAACTAGCCGTCGGGCACAACGGCAATCTTACAAACGCGAGAGCACTCAGACACAAGCTTGAAAAAGAAGGTTCCATATTCCAGTCAACAACGGATACCGAGGTAATCGTACACCTCATAGCGAGATCTAAGGAAAAAACCTTCCTGGGAAGAACCATAGAAGCCCTTACTGAATGCAAGGGGGCCTACTCTCTTGTGTTTCTCACTCCTAAAGGACTGGTGGCCGCTCGCGACCCTCATGGATTTAGACCCCTGGTTTTAGGAAAGATTGAGAACTCTTACGTTGTGGCATCCGAAACATGCGCTTTCGAGCTAATAGGAGCCGATTACGTAAGAGAGATAGCGCCCGGGGAGATAGTGTTCATAAATGAGAGCGGGATCAGGTCGTTTAATCCGTTCCCAAAAGAGCGGCATAAATACTGCGTGTTTGAGAACATATATTTCTCAAGACCCGACTCGTTCTTCCAAGGAAAAAACGTCTATCAGATGAGAAAAAACATGGGTCGCCAGCTTGCTATTGAATGTCCGGCAGACGCGGATATTGTCGTAGCCGTACCTGATTCTGGGTTGCCTGCGGCCATGGGATATGCCGAAGAACTCGGAATCCCTTTTGAAACAGGACTGCTTCGAAGCCACTATATAGGAAGAACTTTTATTCAACCCCAGCAGTCAATAAGAAACTTCGGAGTAAAACTTAAGCTCAGTGTGATAAAAGAGGTTATAAACGGGAAAAAGGTGGTGGTAGTCGATGATTCCATAGTAAGGGGTACAACCAGCAGAAAAATCATCAGAATGATACGCGATGCGGGGGCCAAGGAAGTTCACATGAGAATAAGCTCTCCTCCAATGAAGTTTTCATGCTACTACGGAATAGATACACCCCTCAAGGAAGAGCTGATAGCGCATTCACTGGAAGTGGAAAAGATAAAGGACTATATAACTTCAGATACCCTTGGATATCTGAGCCAAGAAGGAATCGTAAAGGCCGTAACGAACGGCAATAAATCCCTTAACGGAAAATCCAGCTACTGTTTCGCGTGCTTTGACGGAAATTATCCGGTAGAAATAACGGATGAGAAGATATCCCATCAGCAAATGGACCTTTTTTAGGCCGGAACGTACTTAAATCCCCGGATTACTGAAATCTTTATCTCCTACCTTCAGCCTTCGCGCGTACCGTACATCTCCATGATGACGGCGTGGATATCGGGGTGGTGAGTAAGGTAGGTCTCCTCCGCAAATTCCCGGATTTTCCGAGGAATTCCGTGCACCGCCTCCGCGATGGAACCGGCAATTGCGGCAAGGGTATCCGAATCACCACCAAGCGAAACGGCGTTTCTGACCGCATCTTCAAAACTCTCCGATTCCAGAGCGCAGGTAAGCGCTTCGGGCACCGTTTGCTGGCAGGTTTCGTTAAATGTATAGCCGGGGCGAATATCGTCTACGCTTCTTGAGAGGTCATAGCCGTAGACAGAAGAGATAATCTCGCGAATCCGGTTCACGTCCTCGCCCCTGTAAGCAAGCCAGATTGCATGGACCGTGGCCCGGGCGCCCTTTATTCCCTCATCGTGATCATGGGTGATCGTGGTAACCCTGTCCGCTGCGGCGAGCGCCAGAGACAGGTCGGCTTTGCGGTTAAGAAACGCCGCAGGCGAAACGCGCATCGCGGCACCATTGCCGAAGCTTCTGTAAGGTTGGGGATTATCGATCACAATCCACTCCACAAACAATCCGCCGTAGCCCGCGCCAAGGTATTTGCGGCACCACTGCTGCATGGTTGAGACCGCGGGGAGGTCATGCAGCAGAATATCCGCCACCGCGGCTGTGCAGACGGAATCATCCGTGATATGGCATCCCTCGCCGAAGAACTCGAATTCCTTGGTCTTTATCCTGTCCCATTCGTAGATGGAACCCACTATGTCACCTATAATGGCGCCGATCATATCTCACTTCGTAGATATTACGAATCCTGAAGCTTCTCAAGAATTTCCTCAAGCTTTTTCTTGTGGCTTTGAAATTCATCCAGTTTTTCCTTCTCCTTTTCCACAACATCTTCGGGAGCGCGTTTGATGAAATCCCTGTTTGCAAGCTTACCCTCGGTTTTTTTAAGTTCCTGCGAAACTTTTGCCAAGTCCTTGCTCAATCTGGAAATTTCCTTCTCAAGATCAAGCAGACCCTCGACCGGCATAATTATTTCTACCCCCAAAACAACTTCCGAGACCGTTTTGCCCTGAATATCCCCTCCGAAAACAACGCAATCCCCAAGAGAAGCCATGCCTAGGATAATTTCAAGGTTCTCCCTTAAAACATTCCCTACCTCTTCACTTTCGGAATTAAGATGAATTGATACCTTCTCTGAAGGATGAACCCCCACAATAGCACGCAGGTTTCTTATTCCAGTTACAACACTTTTTATAAGCTCAATCTGCTCGGACTCTTCTTTAAATATCTCGCTTTCGTCCGGCTTCGGGTACTGGGCTTCAAGAATGCTCTTTGAATCAAGACCTTCTCCCTCAGGAAGATTGATTCCCTTTTCTCTGAATATTCGGAAGATTTCCTCCGTAATATAGGGAGTAAAAGGATGAAGTGCTCGCAGGGAGCGGATCAGAACCCGCACGAGTACGTTAAGAGTGGTTTTTTTAGACTCGTTGTCGTCTCCGTAAAGAGAAAACTTGGATATTTCAAGATACCAATCGCAGTAATCATCCCATACAAAGTGATAAAGCGCCTGGGAAGCCTTGTCGAATTCGTAGTTTTCAATAAATTCTTCAACTTCGCCGAGAGTAAAGTTGAGCCTGCTGAGAATCCATCGGTCAGGAACACTCAGACAAAACGTGTCGAGGGGAGAGTCGTGAATCATCCCCGGTTCAAGGTTCATAAACACAAATCTGGTAGCATTCCATATCTTGTTCATAAAGTTCCTGTATCCCTCTATAACAGGGAAGGTAAGCTTTATATCCCTTCCTTGGGCAGCAAGCGCCGCGAGCGAGAAACGAAGCGCGTCGGCACCGTATTTTTCGATCACATCAATAGGATCAATTACGTTGCCCGTCGTCTTGCTCATTTTGCGTCCTTTTGCGTCCCTTATGAGACCATGCACATAAACATCCCTGAAAGGCACATCCTTCCTGAATTTAAGTCCCAGCATTATCATTCTTGCGACCCAGAAGAAGATAATGTCAAATCCGGTAACCAGACATGATGTCGGATAATAATGCTTGAGAGCTTCAGTCTCAACTGGCCATCCAAGGGTGGAGAAAGGCCAGAGTCCGGAAGAAAACCACGTATCCAGTACATCCGGGTCCCTGGCAAGTTTGACCTCTTCACCATAATGTTTCTTTGCGGAAGCGGCAGCTTCGTGCTCATTCATTGCAACGAAAATTTTCCCGTCAGGTCCGTACCATGCGGGTATCCGGTGACCCCACCAGAGCTGCCTTGAGATACACCAAGGTTCTATATTTCTCATCCACTCAAAATAAGTGTTTTTCCAGAACTCTGGATAAAAACGTATTTCACCTTGTTCCACATATGAAATGGCTTGGGCGGCAAGTTCTTCCGTGTTTACGTACCACTGATCGGTCAACCAAGGTTCTACGACCACCCCAGAGCGGTCACCGTAGGGAACAGTGTGGGCGGTCTGCTCAACCTCTACCAGAAAGCCTCCTTCCTCAAGATCCTGAATTATAGCTTTTCTAGCCTCAAATCTTTCAAGCCCCACGTATTTTTCCGGAACATCACCTCTTATGTGCGCCCGCTCGTCAAGAATATTTAATATATCGAGACCGTTACGCTTTCCGACTTCAAAATCGTTAAAATCATGTCCCGGAGTTATCTTTACTGCTCCCGTACCCTTCTCCGGATCGCTGTACTCATCAGCTATTACAGGGATCCTTCTTCCCACAAGAGGCAAAACAGCTTTTCTCCCCACTAAATCGGTGTATCTCGGATCTTCAGGATGAACTGCGACTGCGGTGTCTCCAAGCATGGTCTCAGGACGCGTTGTAGCCACAGTAACAAACTGGCCATCGTTCCCTTCTATCGGATATCTTATATGCCAGTAGTTCCCTTGAGTCTCTCTCTGCTCCACTTCCAGATCCGATATGGCCGTACGAAGCTCGGGATCCCAGTTTACAAGTCTTTTATCCTTGTAAATAAGCCCTTGAGAGTAAAGATCGACAAAAACTTTTCTCACCGCTTCTGAAAGACCTTCATCCAGGGTGAACCGTTCCATCTCCCAGTCGGGAAGAGCTCCGAGTCTTTTTAACTGTTCCGTTATTCGGCTGCCGGAGTTCTCTTTCCATTGCCAGATTCGTTCAAGGAATTTTTCCCTGCCCAAATCGGTTTTCGTGAGTCCTTCGGAGGCAAGATCTTTTTCAACCATCATCTGGGTAGCAATACCCGCGTGGTCGGTGCCCGGAACCCATAGAACATCGAAACTGTTCATTCTCTTGTACCTGACGAGAATGTCCTGAATGGTGTTGTTAAGAGCGTGGCCTATATGCAACGATCCCGTTACGTTGGGCGGGGGGATGACAATTGAGAAAACCTCAGCCGAGTTTTTTATTTCGGATTTATGAAGTCCCGATGAGATCCAGAAATCATAAACTCTCCGTTCAACCTCGGCAGGGTTGTAGCTTTTCTCCATGGCTACTGATCAAAAGAAAGAATAGACCGCAGGGGGAATATTAGCTTTCCAGCAATACGTCTTCGCTCTTCTCTTCGGCTTCCGGTACGGGTACGGGTATTTCCGGTGCCTCAGTCTCTATGCTTATGTCCCTGTACATGGGAAGGCCCGTGCCAGCCGGAATCAACCTGCCCACGATAACGTTTTCCTTAAGCCCTCTGAGATCGTCTTCCCTGCCCTCGCAGGAGGCCTCGGTAAGAACCCTGGTTGTTTCCTGAAAAGAAGCGGCGGAAAGCCAGCTGCGCGTGCTAAGCGAGGCGCGGGTTATACCCAGAAGAAGCGGCTCGGCCGCTGCCGGGGTTCCGTCTTCTTCGACAATCTTCTCGTTTTCCTCAAAGAAAACATTTTTCTCTATAGCTTCGCCGACAAGCATAGTAGTGTCACCCGGATCTTTTATCTTCACCCTTTTCAGCATTTGCTTAACTATAACCTCGATATGCTTGTCGTTAATCTTCACACCCTGAAGTCTGTAGACTTCCTGAATTTCATTAACCATATAGTTGGCGAGAGCTTTTTCTCCCATGATATTCAGAATGTCGTGAGGATTAACCGCACCGTCGACAAGCTGATCACCGGAAGAAACAAACTCTCCTTCCCTGACCAAGATATGCTTTCCCCTGGGGACCGTATATTCTTTAGGCTCTCCCATCTCTGGAGTTACCACAACCCTCTTCTTACCCTTTACATCTTTTCCGTAAGATATAATTCCGTCGATTTCACTTACAACGGCCGGATCTTTGGGCACTCTGGCTTCGAAAAGCTCAGCAACCCTGGGAAGGCCTCCGGTAATGTCCTTTGTTTTCGAGGTCGCTCTAGGAATCTTGGCAAGTACGTCCCCCGCCTCTATATTATCTCTGTCGCCAACTTCTATTATAGCGCCTACGGGAAGCGAGTAAGGCACTTTCTTGTCCTTCGGCAAAGAATCGATTTCCAGAGACTCTAAATCCTCCGTTCTCACCTCGACATCCAGAGTGGGGTGCATTTCCAGATCCTTGGTCTCAACCACCACTCTCATGAGAACACCCGTGACTTCATCCACCTGTTCCTTGTAAGTAACTCCGGCTTCAAGATCCTTGAACTTTACAACACCCGGAATCTCCGAAATTATGGGGGTTGTGTAAGGATCCCACTCAGCAAGTATCTTCCCCTTCTTCACCTTGTCCCCTTCCTTTACATTAAGTCTGGCTCCAAGTACAACAGGACATTTTTCCCTTTCATATCCCTTGCTATCCTCAATTGAGAGCACCCCGCTTCTGCTGATAACAACCAATTTGTTATCGCGTCCCTTGACGGCCTTTATGTTCTTGAACCTGACTATGCCCTCGTGCTGACTCTCAAGGGTGCTCTCGGCCGCTCTCTGGCTCGCGGCACCACCTATATGGAACGTTCTCATGGTAAGCTGGGTTCCGGGTTCCCCGATTGACTGGGCCGCGACAATACCTATGGCTTCACCCATGTTCACAAGCTTTCCAGTTGAGAGGTTCCTTCCATAGCAGAGTCTGCAGACACCGCTTCTAGTTTCACAGGTAAGAACGGAGCGGATACTCACCTCGCCTATACCGGCTTCATCTATCTTAAGAACTGCGGCCTCGTCAACTTCCTCGTTTGCGCGAACAATAATATTTCCGGTCTGAGGATCCTCTATATCTTCAAGTACCACCCTTCCAAGCACCCTCTCTCCCACTTTTTCGATTATTTCTCCACCTTCCACCAAGTCACTGACTTTAATTCCCTCTATGGTACCGCAGTCAAGCTCGGTAATCATTACATCCTGAGCGGCATCAATCAGCCTCCGCGTCAGGTAACCGGCATTTGCCGTTTTCAGGGCTGTATCCGCAAGCCCCTTCCTCGCACCGTGGGTAGAAATAAAATACTGGAGCACCGACAGCCCCTCACGGAAATTGGATGTGATAGGGGTTTCTATTATTTCTCCCGAAGGTTTCGCCATAAGCCCTCTCATGCCCGCAAGCTGCCTTACCTGCGTCTGGCTCCCTCTCGCCCCAGAATCAATCATCATGTATATTGGGTTCGAACTCGGTCCCAGAACTCTACTGTTCTTACCAGTCTGGACCTGTTCTGAAGAAATCTTTTCCATCATTGCCTGAGCAACTTCATCGCTTGTTTTTGCCCAGATATCTATTACCTTGTTGTATCTCTCTCCATCGGTTATCAGCCCCTGAGAATACTGGCCCTGCACTTTCATAACTTCCTCTTGGGCATTTTCCAGCAGATCCTTCTTTGATTCAGGAATGATCATGTCCGTGATTGAAATAGAAGCTCCAGACTTTGTCGAATACTTAAATCCTAGAGTCCTCAGGCTGTCAGCAAGCAAAACTGTGCTTTTACCGCCGGTTTTCCTGAAACACTCATCCACAAGGGCTTCTATAGCTCTTTTAGTCATTGGCTTGTTTATAAGTTCAAATTGAACACCTTCGGGAACAACTTCGTACATCAATACTCTTCCGACGGTCGTCAGATAGTTCTGCCCTTCAATCCTTACGGTTACGCTATCATGCAAACTGATCTTTCCCAGCTCATACGCAAAAACCACCTCGCGTACTGAAAAAACGCGACCCGGATCAGAACTTTTATCCGAAGCTGTATCCCTTGTGAGATAGTAAAGCCCCAGAACTATATCCTGAGTGGGAAGTATTATCGGCTTTCCGTGTGCGGGAGAAAGAATATTGTTCGTCGACATAACGAGCGAGCGGCATTCGGTCTGAGCCTCAATTGAAAGCGGAACGTGAACCGCCATCTGGTCGCCGTCAAAATCCGCGTTGTAGGCAGGGCATACAAGAGGATGAAGCTGAATGGCTTTATCTTCAATAAGCACCGGCTCGAAAGCCTGTATGCTCAGACGATGAAGAGTCGGGGCTCTGTTAAGAAGCACCGGATGCTCCTTTATCACCTCGTCAAGAGCATCCCACACTACTGGAGCTTCGCTGTCGAGCAGTTTCTTAGCTATCTTTATCGTTGCCGCCTCACCCCATCTTTCAAGCTTCTGGTAGATAAAGGGCCTGAAAAGTTCAAGCGCCATCTGCTTGGGGATTCCGCATTGGTGAAGACGCAGATCGGGGCCTACGGTAATCACCGACCGACCCGAGTAATCAACTCTTTTTCCCAGAAGATTTTGCCTGAATCTGCCTTGTTTACCTTTTATTATGTCACTCAGACTCTTAAGTGGCCTGTGGTTATGGCCCAAAACGGGTCTTCCCCTTCTCCCGTTCTCCAAAAGCGCGTCGACGGACTCCTGCAACATCCTCTTTTCATTTCTGACTATTATGTCTGGAGCGCCGAGCTCAAGGAGTTTTCTCAGCCTGTTGTTTCTGTTGATAACCCTTCTGTAGAGATCGTTGAGATCAGAGGCGGCAAACCGTCCTCCATCAAGAGGAACAAGGGGTCTGAGATCAGGTGGCAGAACAGGAATAGTGGTCAGAATCATCCATTCCGGACGGTTTTTGGACTTGCGAAACGCTTCACATATCCTCAGTCTCTTCGCAATACGGGCTTTTTTGATCGGAGACTTGGTCTCTTTCATACTTATCCTGAGTTCCTGAGAGAGCTCATTTAAATCTATGGTTTTCAGCATTTCCCGTACCGACTCAGCCCCCATACCGATGACAAACTCGGAACCGAAGCGCTCGCGCTCGTCTCTGTACTCATCTTCTGTTATTACTTGGGCAAACTTGAGATCGGAAGCCCCTGGATCCATAACTATGTAAGCCTCGAAGTAGAGCACTCTTTCAAGATCCTTCAAAGTCATGTCAAGAAGCATTCCTATTCTGCTGGGAATACTGCGAAGAAGCCATATGTGCGCAACGGGAGAAGCAAGTTCTATATGACCCATTCTCTCCCTTCTCACTTTAGAGGAAATTACTTCTACGCCGCATTTCTCACACGTTATTCCCCTGTGCTTAAGTCTTTTGTATTTTCCGCAGGTGCATTCGTAATCTTTCACGGGCCCGAATATTTTGGCACAAAAAAGACCGTTTCTCTCGGGTTTGAAAGTCCTGTAGTTTATGGTTTCAGGCTTTTTTATCTCTCCGTTTGACCATGACCTAATTTTTTCCGGAGAAGCTATGGAAATTTTTATGGTCGAGTAATCAGAAGGGTTTTTCGGCTTTTCAAAAAGCGTGTCTATGTCCATGGTATGATTCCCTCCAAATTAATATTTCGGAAGCGGCTCAATTTCCGCTTCCTGCTCAATAAGATCCACATCAAGTCCTAAAGCCTGCAGTTCCTTGCGCAACACTTTGAAAGATTCAGGAAGACCTGGTTCAAAATTCATATCACCTCTCACGATCGAGTCGAATATTCTCGTTCGTCCCGCTACGTCGTCTGATTTTATGGTGACAAATTCCTGAAGAGTGTAAGCGGCCCCATAAGCTTCAAGCGCCCAGACCTCCATTTCTCCAAGTCTCTGTCCACCGAAGTGGGCCTTTCCACCAAGGGGTTGCTGGGTTACCAGTGAATAAGGTCCGATTGCCCTGGCATGAATTTTCTCTTCAACAAGGTGATGCAGTTTCAACATGTACATTATCCCAACGCACACTTTCTGATCAAAAGGTTCGCCAGTCTGACCATCAAAAAGAATAGTCTTTCCGTCTTCGTCAATGCCAGCAAGGTGTTGAATCCGCGCGATTTCAGCCTCGTGGGCCCCGTCAAAGACCGGGGATTTCACAGGCACTCCGTCTTTAAGCTCTCTTGCCAACTCAACAAGACCCTCTCTGTCCAGCGACTCAACAAGCTTGCGTACCTGCGAAGAACTCGAGTATATCTCCAGAAGCTTTTCTCTTAAGGCTTCATCGTTAAATTCCTGTTCAATATACTCATTAAGCTGTCTTCCCAGTTCTCTGCCGCCCCATCCCAGATGGGTCTCCAGTATTTGGCCAACATTCATCCTTGAAGGCACGCCGAGTGGATTAAGCACCATATCAACAGGCCTTCCATCAGAAAGATAAGGCATATCTTCTTGTGGAAGTATTTTCGATACGACACCCTTGTTGCCATGCCGTCCCGCCATTTTGTCACCGACTTGAAGCTTTCTTTTAACCGCAATGCGGACCTTAACCACTCTCAAAACTCCAGGAGGCAACTCATCGGGCTTTTTCAGTTTTTCTATGCGCTGTTCATAGGCAGCGGTCACGTAATCAATGCGTTTGAGAACTCTGCCAATTATTCCAGCCAGCTCTTCACCCGCTTCGGGAAGATCCTTTATCCTGACATCAACAAGCTTTTCTAAGGGAGTAGCGTCAAGAATCTCTTCGGTGATTTTCTGTCCGCTTTTAAGAATCGTTTTTCTGTTAACCGTTATTTTGGAAAGCGAAGTTTTGCCGAGAACAATATGCTTTACTCTGTCAACCGCATCCCGCCTGAGAATAGTTACCTCGTTTTCTTTCTCTTCCATCAATTTTGAGATTTCTTGGTTCTCAATGTCCTTACTCCTCTCGTCCTTATCTATGGAGCGGGATACGAGAGTTTCAACATCTATCACGGTACCGTATACTCCGGAAGAAACCTTGAGGGATGAGTCTTTGACATCCCCGGCTTTATCTCCGAAAATCGCCCTTAAGAGCCTCTCCTCCGGAGAAAGCTGAGTTTCGGCTTTCGGAGAAATTTTTCCAACCAGTATGTCTCCTGGCTCGACCTCGGCACCTATCATTATTATTCCGCTTTCATCCAGATTCCTCAGTGACTCTTCGGACACATTAGGTATATCCCGGGTTATATCTTCTCTCCCGAGTTTTGTCTCCCTTGCCGTACACTCAAACTCCTCAATATGGATTGAAGTAAATGCGTCGTCCTTTACAACTCTCTCGGATATCAAGATTGCGTCTTCAAAGTTATATCCCCCCCATGGCATGAAAGCGACAACCATATTCTGTCCGAGCGCGAGTTCGCCACGATCCGTCGAACATCCATCAGCTATTACCTGCCCTTTCTTCACCCGCTGCCCTTGGCGAACTATAGGGTTCTGATTCCAGCAGGAACTCTGGTTCGAGCGGTGGAATTTTATCAGGTTATAAATATCCACTCCGCCTTCACGACTTCTTTCCGTAGACTTAACTACAATCCTAACCGCATCTACAGACTCCACTACACCATCTCTGCGCGCGACAACCGTAACTCCGGAGTCTTTGGCCACCTTGCTTTCAAAGCCCGTTCCCACAAGCGGCGAGACGCTCTTTATCAACGGCACGGCCTGGCGCTGCATATTGGAACCCATAAGGGCCCTGTTCGCGTCATCATGCTCAAGAAAGGGAATCAGAGAAGCCGAAACTGACACAAGCTGCGAAGGGGATACATCCATAAACTCAACCTTCTCCCTCTCAACCATCATAAATTCGCCATTTCCCCTAGCGGAGACAAGGGGCAGTTTGAAAGACCCGTCCTCTTCAAGAGGGGCATTTGCCTGGGCTACAATGTAATCTTCTTCCATAAGGGCATTCATATAAACTATTTCGTCCGTAACACGCCCGTCCTTCACTTTCCTGTAAGGAGTCCGAATAAATCCGGATTCATCTATCTTGGCATAAGTGCTCAAGCTGGATATAAGTCCGATATTAGGACCTTCGGGAGTTTCTATAGGGCATATTCTTCCATAATGGGAAGAGTGAACATCCCTTACCTCAAACCCCGCTCTCTCTCTGGTAAGACCACCCGGACCAAGTGCGCTCAGTCTTCTTTTATGGGTTATTTCCGACAGAGGGTTAGTCTGATCCATGAACTGAGAAAGTTGACCCGTGGTGAAAAACTCCTTGAGAACCGATGTAACGGTTTTCGGAACGAGTACTTCATTAGGCATGAGGTTCTCTATGGTCTGGTACCCCATTTTTTCCTTTACGAACCGGGCTAATCTCTCAAGACCGTGATAAAAACGGTCCTCTATTAGTTCCCCAACAGTTCTGACCCTTCGGTTGCCAAGATGGTCTATGTCGTCGGTAGACCCCCTGCCACCTTTCAAATCAAGCAGGTACTTCACTGTCAGGAGTATATCTTCTCTGTCCAAAGTAAGATGATCATCGCTCACACCCTTCCTCTTAAGCTTGTAGTTGATCTTAATCCGACCTACCTTCGAGAGTCTGTACGCGTCCTGAGTGAAGAACATGTTTTCAAAGAAAGTCCGCGCGACTTCATTAGAAGGAGGATCCGTAGGCCTGAATTTCTTGTATATCTCCGTTATGGCTTCCTCACATGAATCCACCTTATCGGAAAGAAGTGTGGTCCGAAGAGAACTCACGAACAGGGTCTTGTCTATGTAGTAGACTCTGAGGGTCTTTTTACCAATTCTGCGCAACTCCTCGAATTTTTCTTCCGTTACTTCTTCGTTGAAATCCAGTATTACTTCCCCTGTTTCGGGGTCGGAAACCACTTCGGCCGAGGGTTTCTCCATTATCTCTTCATCCGAAACGGGTATGGAAGTCATGTCGGCCTCTTCCAATCTCGAAAGAAGATTTTTCAGCCTTCTCCCCTTTTTACCTATAAGTTCACCCGTTTCCGGGTGGTTTATGTCCACAGTCGCTTTTTGATAGGAGATTATTTCGGTGGTCGCTTCCCTTTTAAAACCATCCTTCCCCACGTTGAAAACTTCCGCGGTTACTTCTTTGCGGAGTTCTTGCGGTTCTATATGAAAAGTTTCCACGGGATAGAAAAAGTCCATTATCTGCTGCTCGTCATAACCCATGGCTTTAAGAAGGACAGTGACGTGGAATTTTTTCTTTCGGTCTATGCGGACATGGAGCATGTCTTTCAGATCATATTCAAAATCAAGCCAGCGACCGTTCTGGGGAACGATTCTCGCTATAAAAGATCCTTCCTTTCCGGACAACTGGTTTTTGCTTTTGTCCCGATCAAAAAACACTCCGGGAGATCTGTGGAGCTGGTTTACTATTACTCTTTCGGTTCCGTTTACTATAAAAGAACCGCTGAGGGTCATAAGCTGTACTTCCCCAAAGTATATTTCTTGTTCTTTAATATCGCGGAACTGTCTTTCGGTGTCTTTCTGCCCTTTTTCACCCTCAGGAATGTCCCAGATAATAAGACGGAAAGTTACATAAAGAGGAGCAGTATAGGTATAGCCCTTAAGTCTGCATTCGGCGAAATCATACTTGGGTTCGTCCAGCCTGTAGCTGAGATATTCCAAAGAAGCCTTGCCATTATAATCCTCAAGAGGAAAAACAGCCTTGAAGGCTCCGTGGAGGCCGGTGTCCGAACGCTCATCAGGAGGAACATCGGCCTGCAGAAAATCTTCGTACGATCTTATCTGTACATCAAGCAGGTGGGGGATATCCAGAACCTGGGGGATCTTCGAAAAATCTTTCCTTAACTCCTGAGACTCTATATTCTCTATGCTCAACGCGCACCCCCTCGTTTTTTAGTTTAAGTGGAAATAACCGAAGAAGATTATGGTCAGTTAACTTCAACGGTCGCCCCGGCGTCTTCAAGCTTTTTCTTGATATCTTCAGCCTCATCCTTGCTAACTCCTTCTTTTACAGGTTTGGGAGCTCCTTCAACAAGTTCTTTGGACTCCTTGAGTCCAAGACCGGCAATCTCCCTTACCACCTTTATCACCTGTATTTTCTTGTCTCCGAAAGAACTGAGAATTACATTAAACTCAGTCTTCTCTTCGGCCGCAGGAGCCGCTTCGGCACCGGCAGCAGCGGTAACAGCAACTTGAGGCACAGCGGCCTGAACACCGAACTTTTCCTTTATTTCCTCTATCAGTTCAGATATCTCAAGCATGCTGGCTTGTTCAAGATAGTTAACAACGTCTGTTCTACTAATATCGGGCATTTTTACTCCTCCTTGATAAAACAGTTCTACAGTTTTTTATTTAGTCTTCTTTTCTTTTAAACCTTCTAACACATTGACAATGTTCGAGCGTGTCTGCTCCAAGACCCCCACAAGGTTGCCCATCGGAGCACTAAGCAGCCCCACAAACTCGGAGATAAGCTCCTGTCTTGAGGGAAGCTTTGCTATCTGCTCTATTCTGGATACATCGACTACCTCTCCTTCAAATACCCCGCCTTTCACTTTGATTTCCGGAAAATCCTCGCCGTAATCAATAAAAACCTTCGCTGCCGCGGAAGATTCCCCCTCACAAATAGCGATCGCTGTGGGACCCGAAAAAAGATCTTTCATTTTTTCTATGTCCGTTCCTAATGAAGCTTTTTCCAGAAGGGTGTTCTTTACAACCCTAAACTCTGTATTGGTCTGCCTGAGTTTTTTCCTCAGAACATCTAGCTCCTTCACCTTAAGTCCTTGGTATTCAACAACGAACACCGAGGAAACGGAATGAAACCTAGACGCCAAGTCGTCAATTACTTTCTGCTTTTCGGCTTTACTGAGCATAGTTTCTCTCTTCTCATATCTAGTTTCGCGCTATGTTCACGCTGCAATTCCTATACTTTTAAGTTCATTTCTAATATCCGGCACACTCACTCCGATACCGGGACCCATGGTCGCCGACACCGAAACTCTCTTCAGAAAAATCCCCTTAGAAGCAGCAGGTTTCTCTTTGATCACAAAGCCCATAAAGGCAAGAAAGTTTTCTTTCAGATTCTGTTTTCCGAAGGACACTTTTCCAACAGGAGCGTGTATTACACCGCTTTTGTCATTTCTGATTTCAACACGACCGGCCTTTGATTCCTTAACCATGTTAGCAACATCCAAAGTTACAGTACCTACCTTCGGACTAGGCATCAGCCCTCTTGGCCCCAGAATTTTTCCCAGTCTGCCAACTTTTGACATCACATCAGGAGTTGCTATAGCCACGTCAAAATCAAGCCAGTTCTCCTTAGAAATTTTCCCCACTATATCGTCAAGGCCCACATAATCGGCCCCGGCCTCTTTTGCCTCGACTGCCTTGTCATCCGTTGCAAACACAAGGACCGTCATTTTTTTCCCGAGACCGTGAGGCAACACGATTGCGGAACGAATCTGCTGGTTTGCATGTCTGGGATCTATGCCGAGATTTACAGCTATATCCACCGTTTCATCAAATTTCGCATAGTGGGCCTGCGCCACCAGTTCCATGGCCTCATCAACCGTATACTCTTTGCGGGAATCTACTTTGGTACTTACGTCAATATATTTTTTTCCTCTGGTGGTCATGAAGTCTCTCCAAACTTTATCCTTCTATATCAATTCCCATGCTTCTTGCGGTACCACGCACAACCATCAAGGCTGCATCAATTTCATCAGTATTGAGATCTTCAAGCTTTCTTTGCGCTATCTCCCGTGCTTGTTCCTCTGTAATCTTGCCGGCTTTGGTCCTCGGAGTGGATCCCGAACCTTTCTCCACGCCCGCAGCTTTTTTCAGAAGGTAAGAAGTAGGGGGAGTTTTTATCTGAAGATCAAAAGATCTGTCCGAGTAAACGGTCACCGTAACCGGAAGAAGCCCTTCGGAAGAGGATGTCTGGGCATTAAAAGCCTTGCAGAATTCCATTATGTTCACGCCTCTTTGTCCGAGTGCGGGACCCACAGGAGGCGATGGGGATGCCTTTCCCGCCTCAATCAGCAATTTTATGTAACCGCTTATTTTCTTCATCTAGATTTTCTCCACCTGATTAAAATCAAGCTCTATGGGTGTGGTTCTGCCAAAAATGCTCACCAGCACCTGCACCCTGGCTTTTTCGGGTTTTACATCTTCTATAATTCCAGAGAAATTGGCAAAAGGACCTTCTATAACTCTTATGGATTCTCCTTTCTCAAAAGCGACACTCGGTTTGGGTTTGAGCGTGCCCTCTTTTGCCCTTGTCTTTATCTCATTAACTTTTTCTTCGTCAACTTCAGGAATGGAATCAATATTTATCTTTCCATCAACCGGGCGGCCTCCAACAAAACTTATGACTTTCGGTATCTCCCGTACAAAATCCAAGGTTTCCTTGTTAAGCTCCATTTTAAGCATTATATATCCGGGAAAGAATTTCCTAATAGATGTTCTCTTCCTCCCGCCCTTCTGTGTTTCAACTACTGTTTCAGTAGGAATAAAAACCTCGTCAATGGCAAGGTTTTCATTGTTCATACTCTCTATCCCGTTTTCTATCTGGGTTTTAACCCTTTCCTCAAAACCGGTATTTACGTGTACTATGTACCACTTGCTCGGCATCCGAAAACTGCTCCCGATTCGTTTTTTAACTCAGTATAAGACCAAACAGAAAAGAGAACACGTAATCGGCCAGCATAAAAAAGAGTGCAAAAAACGCGGTAATAATAACAACCACTAAGGTTGATTTAACCGTATCCTTACGCTCGGGCCAGGTTATTCTTCTCAGCTCTGTAGCAACACCGCTGAGATACTTGGTCGTATCAACTTTGATCCTGTCAAACTTTTCCATTATTCGGTTTTCTGCAGGGCAGGAGGGTCTCGAACCCCCAACCTGCGGTTTTGGAGACCGCTGCTCTACCAATTGAGCTACTGCCCTGTAGAGTTCCCCTATTACTCATCATTCAATGATTTCAGTTACTACGCCCGCACCTACTGTTCTTCCACCCTCTCTTATCGCAAAACGCAACTGATCCTCCATCGCCACTGGCGCTATCAACTCCACTTCCATACTCACATTGTCCCCTGGCATCAC
>JAJDUA010000035.1 GCA_022826905.1 Candidatus Dadabacteria bacterium | reverse complement strand
TTGTGTCAAGGGGTAGGGAGAAAAAAAGCGATAGGAACATGGGAACAAAAAGACAAGCCAAAACTTGCCTTGTTCTCGAAAAACTCAATTATGACAGTGGATTACGAAGAGATTCGGACTTGTCTACCCTGTGAAGTTCGGTTTAGAACTTCATTAGCAAGATGTCTTGACTTTATTTTTCCATCAACGGTTACATGACGGTTAGCAATAGGGCTCCACCAATATTCGTGATCCCCTTTACCTTGTCGATCATAATAACATTTGTGTTCACGCAAGATTTTCTTGACATCAGGAGTATAGGAATTCATTAAGCAGCATTTATCCGTGCCAGCTGTATTGACTTGATGATGTAAGGTGCGGGAGTTGGTTCAGGTGCAGTAAAATGATCTGTCTGAATTTCTGACATCTCTGCGATAAGAAGAGAAAGCTTTCTTTGTAACTCTTCAATCGTAGACGCTTCAGCTACAACACCGGGAACTGGAGTCCTTGTTGTATACCAAACTCTTGCCTCATCATCCCAAGCTATTTCAAAATTGAGTTCTTCCATTTGGTCAACCTCCAAACTGTAGAAAAAAGCATCCGTGTTACGTTTATTATATCATGTAAACATTTTTACATGTCAAGAAAAACATCATCTCAAAAAATCACTTATAGATAAGGAAGTCAGCTTCTTCTTCCAATATTCTTCACTAATGATTTCTAGTTTTTCATGCTTATACCTCAAGATTTTACCCCTTGTAACTTTTTTTGAGCGAACGAAGTATGTTCCTACTACTAAATAGTCTGTTTCTTCTGTCAGATCTCCGACCAATCCTCCCTCTTTCTTGGTGGCCTGTTCACATTCTTCCCTGTTTCCATATTCAAATGTTCCGGTGAAGCAAAACATCTTTCCTTCAAACTTCATTTCCTCTATTTCTTCTATTCCGAAATCAGATGTGAATATTTGGGGAGTAACTCTTTGTAGTCTTTTTGAATCTAAGTCTTCTCCAGAAAAGTGAGAAAGAGTAAGTAAAAAATCCATTATTTCTTCCTCGGTAAATATGTAGTTATTGGAAAATATATCGTCTAATCTTTTTAGAATTGGGCGAATAAATGAATTACCGGCATTTGTCATAATCCATTTCTGAATAAATTCCGCCTGGGACCGATTTATTACTCCGTCTTCTATCGTTCCAGAAGCTAGTTTCATCAGCTCCTTTATTGTTTGGCTGTTCAATCTTGCCTACCCTTATCGTGTTGTCCAATATAGCGCTGCTATCATCAGAGCGGTAAATATAAGAACTCCAACGGAGTCCCATATTGTTCTTAAAGTTTCCATACTATTGTTGCGTGTATTCCCCCGAGACCGGGTCTTGTATTGAACGCAAACCCGGCAGAGCGGGTTCCTTTCAACTACGAACGGAAGAAATTATAGCACAGCGAGGGAGGATAATCTATGAGAACTTTCAATCTTGTGAAACACTGACTGCTAGGTATAATCCCCTCCAGTCTTAAGCTTGTCGTGTTATCCCGGCCTTCGCCGGACAAAAGCACAACTTGCCATATACCGTCGTTTTATCCCTTATCCGCCGCTTGATCAGCATCCTGAGAGGTGCCACGGTAATAATATTTCAGCGGATAAAAACCCGGATATTCTTACGCACACACTTTCCCTTCTTCAATTGTTTGACGAGAAAATCCATGCCCGTTAGAATGTAGTATATACTACAAATTCGGAGGGATTCAATGCGTACCGTTTCCCTGAAAACGGCTAATCAGGAGTTCTCAAGACTGGTAAAGGAAGTTGAGCGCGGAGAGGATTTTCTGATCACCCGACGCGGTCGCCCGGTCGCCAGGCTTGTACCCCACACCGCCGACAAAGCAGTCGACACCGTCTGGACCTCGGCTTATCAGAGGATGATGGCACGATTGGACGAAGGCGCTTCTCTCGGCGGTCTCAAGGTAAAGCGGGAAGACATCTATGATCGTTAAAGGACGCTTCTCGCTTGATACCAATGTGTTAGTTTACGCGGTTGACCGCGATGCCGGAGAGCTTCATGAGCGGTCAAAGGAACTCATCGGACGCGTAGCACGGCTTGACTGTCTGCTTACGGTTCAGGCACTTGCCGAGTTCTTTCATGTAACGACGCGCAAAAAACTGCTTGAGCCGTCCCGCGCAAGGGACTTCGTACTTGATTGGATGGATGTGTTCCAAATCATCCGCGCGGACAACGCGGCCCTTATCGATGCCATGGAAGCGGTAAATGAACATTTGCTTTCGTTCTGGGCTGCGATGATCTGGGCCGCGGCACGGCGGAACGGATGTTCCGCGATTCTCAGTGAAGACATGCAGGACGGACGGCGATTGGGAGGTATCGAGTTCATCGACCCGTTCTCCGAGGGTGCCGCGGTTCGTTTAGCGGCATTGCTCAAAGTATGACGCCCGCAATACACCGACGATTTCACCCAGTCTACGAAAAATTCTGTTCTCACGGTAACAGCAGTTAGGCATGAAACTTGGCATCCTGAGCAACGCAAAAGAAAATGCATGTGATTCCATTTAAAATCGGCCTTCCCGCAACGCTCTCAGGACGCCACGCGATCCAGGGCGGGGAAAGCCTCCGAGGAATAAAACTTTTTATCGAGGAACTGCGCGCCAGGGGCGGAATAGAGACGCGGGATGGAAAATCCTTAGTTCCGGAACTTGTTTTCTACGACGACGAGAGTGTCCCCGCAAAAACAAAGGAGAACACCCTCCGACTGATAAAAAAAGACAGGGTGGACATACTGCTGGGACCGTACTCAAGCAGCCTCACGCTTGCGTGCGTTGAGATGGCAGCGAAAGCCCAAAGAGTAGTGTGGAATTACGGCGGGTCGCTTGACGACATTCCCTCTCGCGCCCGGGGCCAAACGGTAAGCGCGATAACCGGGGCGTCTTCTTACTTCCAGACGGTCGTGGATATGATCCACAGTTGCTATGCCGAGGCTGTGGAGATCTCCGTTTTGCGTCTTGCGGGAAGCCGTTTCTCCCAGACCGTGTGCGAAGGGGCTCTGCTTCGGGCGGAGAAACTGGGTATTTCGGCGGCCGTTTATGACTTCCCCTCCGGCACAGAAGACTTCTCCGCCATACTCTCCCGCGCAAAGAGCCGAGAGACCTCCTGCATTCTCTGCTGCGGGGGTATGGAAGACGACATAAATCTCGCCAGGTGGATACGGAGGAACTCAGCCTTTGGCTTCGGGGTAGTGGCAACGCTCGCAGCGGCGGTAAACGAGTTTGAAAAACGTCTCGGGCGGGAGACAGAGGGTTTTGTCTCGACAAGCCAGTGGGAACCAACGCTTTCTCTGTCCCCGGATTTCGGCCCGAGTCCCGAGGAATTTTCAGACAGGTTCGCCCGCACCTACGGATACACGCCCGACTACACCGCCGCACAATCCTACAACATGGGGCTAATAATTCAGAAACTTATCGAGAAAACAGACAAAACGGACGAACAAGCGCTTCTGCGCCAAGCCCTGCGCTCTCGGTTCACGACTTTTTACGGAGATTTCCGTATCGATCCCGAGACCATGCGGCAGACGGGACACCGCATGCTGGTAACCCAGTGGCAGCACGGGGAGAAAAAAATAGTTTTTCCGAAGGAATATTCGAACTCTCGGCTTACAGCCTTGAGAGGTGGTGGAGCCGATGGGATTTGAACCCACGACCTCATGAATGCCATTCATGCGCTCTCCCAACTGAGCTACGGCCCCACGAAAAACAGAAGTATAAATCTATTTTCAAGGCAAAGAGATGTCAAACCAATGATGCGTCTCACAGTGTGAAGCCTATCTGGGAATGAGGCTTTAATGCGGATTGCCAAGGTCACCAAAACTAGGGTTCCCCAGCTACAGGGTTCATCGTTTCGATAATCATAAGACCTTAGGACTAAAAAGAGTGGAGACTACGGCTCCCAAATTCCTCAGCAGGATTCTGCAAAACCACAGATCAATACAATCCTCACATTTTCCTCTCGCGCCCCCAATCACCGCTTTTCAGTCGTGATGCACAGAACTTTCTGTGTTCCATAAATGAAGTTAAGGAACAGAATCAAGAAGCGTGAAAGTGTTTTTAAGAGTTCAAAAGGAAATTTATTAAAGGAGGATTTACATTATGAGATTACGTAATCTTTTTATGATCCTATTGTTGTGCATGACAGTAGGAATATTTAGTGCTTGCACCGGTGATGATGGTGCTACCGGGCCCCAAGGCCCACAAGGTGATCCGGGACCACAAGGCGAACCCGGTGATGGAAGTGGTGTAGAATATACCTACAGCTTTCTCAAGACATGGGGAAGCGAGACAGGTGCAGTAACATGCAGCGACCCACTACTTACCGGAGAAGGAGTGTTTCCGGGACCAGCAGTTCTCGATCCTATGCCCGATGAGGATAATAATGGTACTCCGGATATAGCTGTATTTGAAGCTCAATGTGGAGACGTTTTGTTTGAGACACTTACTTCCGTCAAGGTCGGAGCGGCTACGTTGACGGCGACTGCGGGTGCTCCTTTTAATGTTGCAGGTGAACTTGTTTTTGTTAAAACAGGACAAGCGATAGAAGGTCCATCTGCCCCTGTAGAGGTTGCTTCTACTGAGACCGTGAGGGCAAAGTCAGTTGTAACGACAAAGAGATTTGCCGGAGGGCTGGTTTTTGCAGATATGAATACGCGTGGAGGAAATGTTGAAGCTCATCAGAGAATAGATCTTCATTCCAATTGCGGAGTTGGGACGGATCCTTCGGCGATCGCAGGGGAATGGCGTGCTGTACGTATAACTGAGGATGCACGGTCATTTGATGTAGAAAAGAATCCTGTGGCTGCGACTTCTGGTGGAGTTATAAGAAGTATCACTACTAAAGTTTGTCTCAGGTTGGATTCTATCCCAGGAACAGTCAAGTGTTTTGTAGAAACGGAGACACAGGCATCTAATGCTGCTGGGCCGCCTGTAGAATTTGCTGCCGCGACAATGGTAAATCAACAGATAGCTCTTTATGATGGATCTGCTGAAGAAGGGATGATGCTCACAGGGGTTGCACCTATGCCTCATAGGACTACAAAACTCCTACCCCTTACCGTAGAGGCTAACGATAATACTGATGGCACCGATCTCTCTACTGCTGCTAATACTAATCTTGCTCAAAATTTCTTTGGAACGGTAGCAACAGATCAGCTAACTGCGTTGGATACGTCAAAGCTCTGCAACTTGTTTGCCGAAGGCTTAGAAGCATCACCATAACGGAACATAATTTAAAGGAAGAGCCTCATGATCCTCTAGTGAATTGTTTCCAAAACAAAACGTCCATCATCGTTAACTAGACCATCCTGAAAATTCTTCCTTATGGCCCGGATTTGAGAGATCGAATCCGGGCTTTTTTTATTTGAGCCTCTTGCAAAATTCTTAAGGCGAGCGATTTTCTTTGAGAAGAAGGGATAAAACAAAAGACATGGTGCCTCCTTCAAGGTATACTACAGGTTATCAAAGTCCATAATATGGAAGGAGAAACACCATGTCCCATGCAC
>JAJDUA010000054.1 GCA_022826905.1 Candidatus Dadabacteria bacterium | reverse complement strand
GTCAAGGGGGAAAGAAGAAAAAGCAGAAGAGCAGAGACATGGGAACAAATAAGCAGATTAAAAGTGCTCTGTTCTTGGAAAAACTCAATTATGACAGTGGATTACGAAGAGATTCGGACTTGTCTACCCTGTGAAGTTCGGGTTAGCCATAGCGATTCCTCTCAGAGAAATCTATCACAACTGGAATACAAGTCGACATGTCACTATAGACACGCTCACGCCATAGACACGCTCACGCCGCATCGGATTTCTAGGTTTTTGAGCATGTTCAAATTGTGTACAGTTTTTGAGGAAATGGCAGATGATATTTTTCAAGACACCGTAGATGAAATAAAAAACTTCTATGAAGAACACGGCTATGAATTCGGCTGGAGATTCTTGACTTGCTCAAAAAATGTTCTGAAGAGCAACCCGAAAATAGCCTTCATTACATTGAATCCCGGCGGGGGCAGCATACCAGATAATCATCCGTCATCCAGCTGCGAGAAAGGCAGCCCCTACCTGGATGAAAGCTGGGGTGGCAGGGAACCGGGGAAAGGCAAGCTGCAAATACAGATTCAGAAAATGTTCGGCAAACTCCGCGAGAAAACAAATTATTCTGGGACCACGCGCGAATTTATGGAGTCCACGCTATCCGGACATTTCGTACCTTTCAGATCTCCGAATCTAGATGACCTGAAAAACAAGAAAGAAGCTTTCGATTTTGGAGAGAGGATATGGTTGGAAATACTCGAGACCGTTAGGCCGAAACTGTTCATAAGCATTGATAAAAAAACCGCGAAACGCGTAAGAAAAATAATCGCCACCGCCTACGACCTACCCAAAGGCGAAGTGCGCCAATTGCAGACCGGGTGGGGCAATACGACCGCAGACATTGTTGAATTCGGAAACAGCTCCGGGACTAGGCTTCTACGGCTCCCGCACCTCTCAAGATTTACTCTTTTTACAAGTGAAAAGTCGAAGAAAAGTGTTGACAATATTTTTACACAATTCTGCCGCAATACTTAAGCTTCAGGCCGAATCCTGAATAAACCGCGGAGGAAAGTCTCAAAGCCGTCTTTCGTTTATCCATCAGGCTTTGGCGGTTATACTTGGCACTGAATCCGTTGGACAGTCTGAAAAAATGTCTCTTTCAAACTCGAAAAAATATGAAGTGATAGTCATAGGAGCGGGTCACGCGGGATGCGAAGCCGCGCTTGCCGCGGCGAGGATGGGCTGTACGACCCTGGTTCTCACGGCGAACATAGACACCATCGGGCTCATGTCGTGTAACCCTTCAATAGGGGGTGTCGGAAAAGGTCACCTTGTAAAGGAAATAGACGCACTAGGCGGAGAAATGGGGAAAGCCGCAGACACCGCAGCCATACAGTTCAGAAGACTCAACACCCGAAAGGGAGCGGCAGTGCAGGCAACCAGAATACAGGCCGACCGCCAAAGCTACAGAACCTACATGAAAAAGGCTCTTGAGAGCGAAGCGAATATAGAAATAAAACAGGCGATGGTCGAAGAATTTCTGGTTGACGGCAAAAAAGTCGCGGGGGTTAAAACCGCCCTCGGGGAGAGATTTTTTTCAGATACCGTCGTGGTTACCCCAGGAACTTTTCCCGGTGGACTCATACATATAGGCCTTACGCGGATTTCGTCCGGCCGCGCAGGGGAAGCCGCTGCGGGAGCCATATCGAATTCCTTCGCGGAACTGGGTTTCACGACAGGCAGGCTCAAAACCGGAACTCCTCCGCGCTTTGACGGAAGGACCATCGAGTGGAACAAGCTCGAAAGGCAGGACGGGGACGAGGATCCCGTACCCTTTTCCTTTTCCGCCGGAGAAATCACAACTGAGCAGATGCCGTGCTACATCACCTACACTAACGAGGAAACCCACCGCGTTATAAACGAAAACATCGACAAGTCCCCCCTTTACTCCGGCCTCATAAAGGGAATAGGACCAAGGTACTGCCCCTCGATAGAAGACAAGGTAGTCAAGTTTCCCGATCGGAACCGCCACCAGATATTTCTCGAACCTGAGGGAAGAAACACTTATGAAATCTATCCCAACGGAATTTCAACCAGCCTTCCCATTGAAGTTCAGCATGAGTTCTCAAGAACCATGGAAGGACTTCGGAACGTGGAAATAATGAGGCCGGGATACGCGGTCGAATATGACTTTCTCGACCCCACGCAGCTTGGTGCTACGCTTGAATCAAAACTTCTTGAAAACATATTTTTCGCAGGACAGGTAAACGGAACCACGGGCTATGAGGAGGCGGCAAGCCAAGGACTAATAGCGGGAATAAACGCGGCGCTTCGGGTAAAGGGAAAGTCTCCTTTCGTGCTCGGACGCTCGGAGGCCTACATAGGAATTCTGATTGATGATTTGGTCACAAAAGGAGTCGACGAGCCCTACAGGATGTTCACCTCAAGGGCAGAGTACAGGCTTATACTGAGGGAGGACAATGCTGATTTAAGACTCGGGGAGCTTGGACACTCTGTAGGACTTCTCAGCGACGAACGGATTGGGGAATTTCGCACCAGAAAAACCGCGCTTGAGAACGAACTTGCAAGGCTTGAGAGCGAAAAGGTGGTTCCAAACGAGAAGACAAACAGAATTCTTGAGAATCTAGGCTCCCAGAGAATCAAAAAGCCCCAGAGCCTAAAAGAAATACTCAGAAGACCCGGATTCACGTATGAAATGCTAGGCTTTATAGGCTCCGCAGCGAATCAGGACATCTCCCCGAAACTCGGGGCACAGATAGAGATGGAGGTAAAATACGAGGGTTACATAAAAAGACAGAAAGAAGAAGTCGGGAAATTACAGAAATTCGAGAACATGAAAATCCCGGAGAAATTTGAGTACGGAAACATCCCGGGACTTTCAAACGAAATTGTCCAGAAACTCTCAAGAGTAAAGCCCGAATCGGTAGGTCAGGCAAGCCGGGTTTCAGGTGTAACTCCCGCCGCTATATCAGTACTGCTTGTTCATATCAGGAAAACGCGGGGACTTGAGCAGGAAACTCAGTTTAAATCAAGTTCCCCGTCGTAAAAGCCGTCGGCCCCGTCCATCTCCTCAAGCTCCTGCTCGTAAAGTTCCATAGTGTCGCAGTCGCTTCCTATGTAACCGGAACCGTCAGGATCCTGCATCATCTCGACAAGATCTCTTACTTTTTTATCATTCCTTCTATTAGCCATTTGTTCCCCCCTGAAAAAATTTTACATAGATTATAGGAACAGTTTTTACAAATGCAACAGTTTCGACAAAAAAATAATTGCCGTTGACCGCTCGATGCAATCACAACAGCATCCCGTTCGTCTTTACTAAGTGAGTACACACTTTAAAGGAGATATTCAATATGAAGAGCATAATGGGGATACTGGTTTTTCTGGCTTTCACCCTCACAGCCTTTGCCGCCGACGACCCAAGCATAAAAGGAGACAGACGCCGCGGGATCCAGACAGCGATGCAGGAGCATATTGACCACAACACGGTGAACGGACATTATGTCCTGTATGACGCAATCACGGGCGACCTCCTCAAGCTCAAGCTCACAAAGCTGCATGAAGGAATCGTTAAAAAGGCCAATTACTACGTCAGTTGCGCGGATTTCCACGACCGCAACGGCATCTATTTCGACCTTGATTTTCTCGTGATCGAAAAAGACGGTAAGTTCCGGGCCTTACAGGGTATCGTACACAAAGTCGGGGACGTCAAACGGCCGTATCATTTGGAAAACTGAATCGGCCACGGAGTATACGGACTTGGAAGCGGTCGAGGTCTTCCATGCCCGCATAAGACCATGCCAGCACCTCCATCACTCAGTGCAGAAGAACTGTTACAAAGCGGATTCCGATATGCCTACGCACTCACTCATCACCATCACGACGCTGAGGACCTAGTGCAGACAGCTTGGCTTAAATTGCATCAGAGGTATAAAAAAGTGAAAACAAAGGCCCTCTTTTTCACAACTATCCGAAATCTGTACATCGACCAGTATCGCAGACGGCAACGCGTCCGGTTTATCACACTCACCAGCGAACACGAAGGCCTCTCGACTTCCGGCACCGTCACTGGGGGAGACACCAAGGTCGCCATAGATCAGATGCTTTCCAAGCTGCGGGACATTGAACGCGAAGCCCTGTTTCTACATATCGTGGAGGGTTACTCGGCTAACGAAATCGCCGACATGACAGGCAGGCCCCGCGGTACCGTGCTGAGTCTTATACATAGAAGTAGAAAAAAACTGGCCGCCCTAGACGCGGCTGACTGAAACAATGAAGAACTTGGAACAAGAATTCAAGAACTACTATCGAAGCAAGCGCATTGCTTCGGAAAAAATCACGGCAATGCAAGCCTCCGTCCATGAGATGCAAAGAACGCGCTACAATGTTTCTTATCTTATCCCAATTGCTGCGGTCATATTGCTGACAATCGGAATTGGGTTGTGGCTGCACATTAGTACGGACAGCATCACCCATCAGGTGGTCGCTGAAATCGGACACAACCACCGCCAACACGGTGCACTGGTGGTGGAATCAGACCAGTACGCCGTTGTACAGGCTGCACTCAGCGAGTTGGACTTTCCCATCCGGCCTCGCCGCGACGAATTTGTTCAGGATTTCGTCCTCGTAGGCGGCAAGTACTGTACCATTCAGGATTCCCGGGCGGCTCAATTGAAACTGACCCCCCGCAAAAACGGGACCGTTCACACATTGTATGTACTTCCAATATCGGATGACATAAAAAGCGTCAAGCCGGGTGTGTATGAAACAAACGGCATACAGGTAGAACTGTGGACTGACCAGACCCTACTCTACGGCCTTGCCCACGGACAATAATCAAAACTTGGAATTACGGAAAAACATCTCGTCCTAATCCGCATCAGATTTTCTGGTTGAAATACAATGCCGGGGAGTTGCCCGTGCAAACATCGCTACTCAGAGACTTTATTGAAACTTTTCCCTTCTCGTATAAGCTCAAGCATCCGCACCGGATCATCCGTCGGAAGACGGCACTGGTAATTTGAGCACACATAGGCCACGGTTTTACCGTCAATGGGTTTGTGGTCCCTCGTGTAGGGAGCGATTCTTGAAATCTCCTCTTCATTTGCCGCGTCTTTTAGCATCACAACCTTGTTCGGCAGGTACTCGCCCGAGAGGGCCTCGAGAAACCGGCGGGTCCCTGGGGAGTTCCTGTCCCCCGCTATGACTATCTCGAAAGAAGGACCCAGCATGAAATCAAGAGAGTTCATATGCATTGAAAAAGAAGCGGGATGCTTTGAGATCTGGGGAGAAAAAGCCGCGGTCATTCGGGCCGCCCTGTCTTCAAGTTCGGAGTCAGCGGTCAGCCTCGCTATCTTCAGGATGTTAAGTATCGAAACCGAGTTTCCAGACGGAAGCGCTCCATCATAAATTTCTTTCTGTCTGGTTATCAGAGCTTCGCCGTCGTCGGCCGTGAAGAAAAAACCCGCGAATTCCTCATCCCAGAAATGCTCGAACTGGTTCCGGCAGAGAGAAATAGCCAAAGCGAGGTATTTTTCGTCGAAAACGCTTTCGTAGTATTCAAGAAGCCCCCATATAAAAAAGGCGTAATCATCGACGCTTGCCATTATGCCCGCTTCACCCTTGCGGTAGCGGTGAAGAAGCCTTTCATCGCGGAAAAGGTTCCGCATTATGAATTCTATCGAGCCCAGTGCGGCGTCAGAATATCTTCCCTCTCCGAAAGCCGCAGCCGCTTTTGAAAATGCCGCTATCGCTACTCCGTTCCAGTCCGTGAGGACCTTGTCGTCTTTATAGGGATGAACTCTTTTTTCCCTGCAAGCAAAAAGCTTGTCCCGCAAACCCTCAAGCTTCCTCTCAAGCACTTCAATCGGAACACCGCGCCGTGCAGCGGTGTCGGCTAGGGGTTCTTTGAGGTGAAATATGTTCCTGTCGCTTTGCTCTCCCGTTGCCTCGTCCGTGAAATTTCCGTTGCTAGAGAGATTGTAGACATCCGAGAGGAACTCTGCGTCCTCAGCTCCCACGAGTTCCTCTAGCTCCCCCAAGGTCCAAAGATAGAACTTTCCTTCCTCCCCTTCGCTGTCGGCATCTTCAGCCGAGTAAATAGCTCCTTCGGGAGATGTCATGTCTCGAATCAGGTATTCGAGTATTTCCCTCGCTTTTTTTTCGTAAAACGGGTTTTTCGTGATCTGCCACGCTTCTGTATAAGCAATTACCAAAAGCGCCTGATCATAGAGCATCTTCTCGAAGTGGGGAACAAGCCATCGCGGATCGGTCGAATACCTGTGAAAACCGAAACCCACATGGTCATATATGCCACCCCTTCCCATGGCAAGAAGCGTCCTCTCAACCATCCTCAAGGAAACATCTTTCCCGGTGCGTCCGTAATGCCTCATCAGAAACATCAAGTTGTGAGGAGTCGGAAATTTCGGAGCTCTCCCGAAGCCGCCTTCATCGGGATCGAAAGTCGAAAGAAAATAACTGTAGGCCTGATCGAGAGTTTTTTCGTTAAGCTCAGAGGCTTCGGCTTTCCGTAGCGAATCTCCAAGGCTGCAGACGGCATCGGTTATCTGCCGGGCCGATTCCAGAACCTCTTCCCTTTTGTCCTCCCAGAGTTCTTTTATCGCCGGCACAAGCTCCTTCATTCCGACTCTACCGTAACGGTTCTCCTTGGGTATGTAGGTTCCGGCGAAAAAAGGTTCCCCTTCGGGCGTCATCACTATGTTAAGAGGCCAGCCGCAGCCTTTCCTTGAAATTACGTGACAGACAGTCATGTAAATATTGTCAATGTCGGGACGCTCCTCCCTGTCGACCTTGATCGAGACGAAGCTCTCGTTCATGAGCCCTGCCACCTCGGCGTCTTCAAATGATTCGCGCTCCATGACGTGGCACCAGTGACAGGTCGAGTATCCTATGGAAAGAAATATCGGCCTCCCTAGTTCCCGCGCCTTCTTGAACGCCTCCTCTCCCCACGGATACCAGTCAACCGGATTCTCCGCGTGCTGAAGAAGGTAAGGACTCTTTTCGTTTTTAAGTCTGTTTGACACTCAAACCTCCGCTTCGGGGAATGGGGAAATTATATAGCAAGATCAGAGATAAGTTCTACTCGATGCAATCACAACAGCATCCCGTTCGTCTTCACTAAGTGAGTACACACTGTAACGTAAGGGGCTCCCAGCTTTGAGGAACCTGCCGGAGAAATTTCCTCCGATCAGGAAAAATAATAATTTCTTTCTGTTCATATTTTATTTTTAGGCTAACATTCTCACCTAAATGCGTAAACCCGTACAAAAGGCAGGCGTCGTCGCTTACAGGGAAAACAGCCCCGGGAAAATTGAAGTCATTCTAGTGAGTTCAAGAAAGCTCAATGATTCATGGGTTTTCCCCGCCGGAGGAGTCGATTACGGTGAAACTCCCGCCGAGGCGGCGGAGAGGGAATGTCTTGAGGAAAGCGGATACAAGGTGGAAATAGAGCAACCTCTCGACATAATGATTATTGAAGGGGGAAAAAGACACGTTCTCTACACTTTTTTCCGCGCCAGGGCCATTGAGGATACGGGAGATTACGAAAGGGACAGAAAAAGAAAATGGTGCGGGATTGACGACCTTCCCGACACGGTCGCTTACTTGTTTCGGGAAGTCGCGGAAAGTTTTCAGAAAAACATCCTAGGCTCGCAGTCCCAGGGCTGAAGCCTTAACCGACCAGGCGGCAATCGCAATTTCATACTCACACCGGAGAGGAACGAATGAAAAGCCAGCAGTTCATAAAGAATACTCAGGGTCATTACGCGCGGGTAGCGGACATCTACAGGTCTCTGAGAATTACAGACTCAGAACCCGTGCTCTACATAAAGGGAATAATAGGGAACAAGGGAAAAATAAAAGCTGCCGACGTGGGGGCAGGAGCCGGACGGTACGCAAGACTTTTCTTCGAGCACCTGGGCAAGGAAAACCTGTTTCTTTACTGCTATGACACAAACGAATTCATGCTTGAGAGCCTCGAGCAGTACCTTGAGGACCACGACATCCGAAACTACGTGACCAAAATCGCCATGGCACAGGAACTTCCCATCGGGGACAAAGCGCTTGACGCCGTATTCTGCTTCAACGCCATACATTTTTTCAATACCCCGAAATTCCTGAGGGAAAGTGCAAGGGTGCTCCAAGAGGGATCGTTTCTTTTTATCTACACAAGAACCAAGACCCAGAGCATGAAAAGCATATGGGGAAAACACTTCCCGTCGTTTAATCAGAAGGAGTCGGACTTTTACAACACCGAGAGGCTTGAGGCTGAGATCAAAAGCACAGAGGGGCTTGAGCTTATTGAGACAAAAACATTTATTCTCGCCAGGGAAAATTCCCTTAAGGAACTGTTTGAGAGGGCGCAGAGCAAGCACTATTCGACTTTTTATCTCTATGAGAACCAGGAATTTGAAAGATCCCTTGCGGAGTTCAGGAAAAACATCCGTGAATCCTATGAAGACCCCGACAAAATCAACTGGTCCGATGAGAAAACCATGTACATCGTGCTTAGAAGATGACGGGGAAATTTTTTCGCCGAGACCCGTCGAGTTGACATCCATACTTTTTCCGACTAATATAAAGTCGAGTTACATATTAGTTGGAAAAAGAGATGTATATAAAACGCACACTTGAGCAGACCATAATTGAAGCCAGCGCGGCTTTCAAGGTCGTCCTTCTGACAGGACCCCGTCAGGTCGGAAAAACCACCTTGCTCCAGAAACTGAAGGAGCAAGAGCGCTCATACGTATCTCTGGACGAACCTGATACGCGTTTTGCGGCGAAACGGGACCCGGCCGGATTTATCAGCCGACTCAAGATCCCCGTCCTGATCGACGAAGTGCAGTATGTTCCCGAACTGTTTCCCTATATAAAGGCCGTGGTAGACAGAACCGGAGAAACCGGCCTGTTCTGGCTTACGGGATCCCAGCAATTCTCCATGATGAAAAACGTCTCCGAGTCGCTCGCCGGCAGGGTCGCCATACTCGACCTTCGGGGAATTTCTCTTGCCGAGGAGCAGGGACGGCCAAGAACGCCCCCCTTTATTCCCACGGCCGAGGTCCTTGAAGAGCGTGAAAAAATTGCCGAATCGCTCAGCGTGGAGCAGGTGTTCGAGAAGATCTGGCGGGGGTCCTACCCGCATGTCGTCTCCGACCGGGGAAAAAGCTGGCACCGGTTCTATCAGTCATACGTTTCGACTTACATAGAGCGCGATGTGCGCGAATACCTCAAAATTGACGATCTGATGTCCTTTCACAATTTTATACAGGTAACCGCAGCAAGAACCGGACAGATGCTCAACTACCGAGAAGTTTCCAAAAACGCGGGGATAAGCGAACCGACCGTCAAATCGTGGTTCAATGTTCTCAGGGCCACGGGACTTGTCACCATGCTGCAACCATATTTCAAAAACACCGCCAAGCGGCTTCTTAAAACACCCAAGTTCTATTTTATGGATACTGGGCTTTTCTGCTTTCTCACCAAGTGGACGAACCCCGAAGTTCTTGAAAAAGGCGCTATGGCGGGAGCAATACTGGAAACCTACGCGGTATCCGAGATTATCAAGTCGCATATCCATAACGGCTCCTCTGCCCCCATTTATTACTATGCCGACAAGGAAAAGCGTGAAGTGGACCTTCTGGTTGAGCAGGACGGATATATTCACCCGGTCGAAATCAAGAAAACCGCCTCCGTGCGCAACTTAGGATTCCGAGGCTTTGATTTCCTAGGGAACACCAAGACACCGATAGGACACGGCTGTGTCTTGTGTTTTCATGAGGCGTTGCTTCCCTTTAGCCGTGAAATCGACATCGTTCCAATCGGGTATCTGTAATTCCGACCAATATGAAATCGATCTTATGTTAGTCGGATTTTCTAACTGTCGAGTTGTAGTGGCGGGCGATGGGGGATTCGAACCCCCGACCCCAGGCTCCGGAGGCCTGTGCTCTAATCCACTGAGCTAATCACCCGCTTGTAGGTATCCCAAGTTCCCTCATCACAAGCTTCATGTCTTCCCAGACGGGTTTTTTAAGAGACGGGTTTCGAAGAAGCGCGGCCGGGTGGTAAGTAATCATAAGCTTTGAGTCCCCGTACTGGTGAAAAGTGCCTCTTAACTGCCCCATCTTGAAGTTCTTAAGCTTGAGCATCAATCCGGTAGCGACACTTCCGAGGGAAACTATTACCTCGGGATTTATGCTTTCTATCTGTTTCATAAGAAACGGCTCGCAGCTTGCCACCTCGTCCGGTTGCGGGTTCCTGTTTCCCGGGGGACGGCACTTCACCACGTTGCAGATGTACACATCCTTTCTCTCAAGCTTCATCGCCTGGATTATCTTCGTAAGCAGCTGCCCCGCCCTTCCGACAAAGGGTCTTCCCTGAATGTCCTCGTCCCTTCCGGGACCTTCGCCGACAAACACGAGCCTCGCCCTGGGGTTGCCCTCGCCGAACACTATGCTCTTTCTGGTCTCGCAGAGACGGCACCTCGTGCAGTCACCTAGTTCCTCCCTTATCTCGGAAAGCGTCTTGACCGCAGATGAATCTCCGGGCTTCCTGCGATCATTTAAAAGAACGGTTTCGTTTCTCTCCGTATCCGCTATTTCGGTTCCTCCCGCGGCAAACCCAGCAGGCAACTCCTCTATCCCGATCTCCTTGCAGAACCGAAGATAATTCTCAAGCGCCTGCGCCGTCTCGTAAAATTCACTGGAACTCATTGCTCGCCGGAAAGGAAGTTTAACACAAACGGCAGCAGGTAGCGAAGGGGTTTGAAAGCAAGGCGGGTTTTAATTAGAATAAAACCGCGTTTGCAAAAACCCAAGACCTAAACCCGTCAAACGCTTTCCCCTCGGAATGGAAAAAGAATACAAACCGCAGGAAATCGAGAAAAAGTGGCAGGATTTCTGGGCGGAAAAAAACATCTACAGAGTCTCCGAGGAGACCTCCGGGGAAAAATACTACGTTCTTGAAATGTTCCCATACCCCTCAGGGAGAATCCACATGGGGCACGTGAGGAATTACACGATCGGAGACGTTGTCTCGAGATTCAAAAGGGCTAGGGGCTTTAACGTTCTTCACCCCATCGGGTGGGACGCTTTCGGGCTGCCCGCCGAAAATGCGGCGATACAAAACGCCATACATCCCTCGACCTGGACACGGGCCAACATAGCCCAGATGAAACAGCAACTCATGCGCCTCGGGTTCAGCTACGACTGGAACCGGGAAATCGCAACGTGCGACGTTGAATACTACCGCTGGGAGCAGTGGCTTTTCACCAGACTTCACCGCAAGAGACTAGCGTACAGAAAAACTTCCGTCGTTAACTGGGATCCGGTTGACCAGACAGTGCTCGCAAACGAGCAGGTGATTGACGGAAAGGGATGGCGCTCAGGAGCGGTTGTTGAAAAAAAGGAAATACCGCAGTGGTTCCTGAGGGTAAGCGATTACTCAGAAGAACTGCTGAACGAACTCGAAAAGATGAAGGGGTGGCCCGATGCGGTCAAAACCATGCAGAGAAACTGGATAGGGAGATCCGAGGGAGTCGAGGCTGAATTCCGCGTGGACGGGAAAAAGAGCATCCTGAAGATATTCACCACCCGTCCGGACACTATCATGGGGGTGACCTACCTGGCTCTGGCCCCCGAGCATCCCCTTGTAGTAGAAACGGCCAAGAAAAACTCCGAGGTGGCGAATTTTCTCGCCCGGTGTCGCAAGGCTCCCGTCTCTGAGGCCGAGATTGAAACCATGGAAAAAAGCGGAGTCCCTCTGGGAATAGAGGCCGTTCACCCCATAAGCGGGGAGAAAATACCTGTATGGACCGCGAACTTCGTCCTCATGAGCTACGGAACGGGTGCGGTAATGAGCGTTCCGGCGCACGACCAGAGGGACTGGGAGTTCGCGAAAAAATACGGTCTCGAGATAAAACAGGTGATTTTCCCCGATGACGGAAACATCTCCGACATCGGAAAAGAGGCATTTACGGAAAAGGGAATTCTCGGGGATTCCGGGTGGCTCTCGGGACTTACCTCCCAGGAAGCCTTCGGGGAAATAGCCGAGTTTCTCCAGAAAAACGCCGCGGGCGGAACCAAAATCAACTACCGTCTTCGGGACTGGGGAATCTCAAGGCAGCGATACTGGGGAGCGCCGATACCCATAGTTTACTGCGAGCACGAGCAGTGCGGAGAGGTTCCGGTTCCGGACTCCGATCTTCCGGTGGAACTCCCGCTCGAGATAGATATTGACGGAGAGCGAATCCCGGCTCTCTCCAAGATCGAAAGCTTCATTGCAACAAACTGTCCGGCCTGCGGAGAACCTGCGAAGCGGGAAACCGACACAATGGATACATTCATGGAGTCATCCTGGTACTTTCTCAGGTACGCGTCTCCAGACTTCAAAGACGGCATGTTCGACCCCAAGAAAGCCTCTTACTGGCTTCCTGTGGATCAGTATATAGGCGGAATAGAGCACGCCATACTTCACCTGCTTTACTCGAGATTCTTCACGAAGGTGCTCAGGGATATCGGCGTTTTCCAACTTGACGAACCCTTTGAAAATCTTCTCACCCAAGGAATGGTGGTAAAAGACGGGGCGAAAATGTCAAAGTCTCTCGGGAACACCGTGGACCCAGACGACATGATAGTTCGCTACGGGGCTGACACCGTAAGGATGTTCATGCTCTTCGCCGCTCCCGTTGAAAAAGATCTTGAGTGGAGCGAACAGGGAGTAAACGGAATGTTCAGATTTCTCGGCAGGGTCTGGCGTTTCGCGACCGGGTTTTTCGCCGAGGGGGAAAACGAAGAGCAGGTCCAGGAACCGCCGCGGGAGGGAAAACCGGCCGCTCTCGCCGCCACGACTAACCGGACGATAAAAAAAGTCACAGAAGACATAGAGAACTTCAAGTTCAACACCGCGATATCGGCCGTAATGGAGCTTTTCAATGAACTCACCACGCTCTGGAAAGAAAAAAGCGTGGAAAGAGAGCACGCCCATGCGTCGCTACTCGCGATAACGAGGCTTATCTACCCCATGGCCCCTCATTTCGCCGAAGAACTCTGGGAACTTTCGGGAGAAAGCGGAAGCCTGGTTGACAAGGAATGGATAAAGTGGGACGAGAGCGCTTTTGAGAGTGCGCAGATAACCATCCCGGTGCGGGTTAACTCCAGGGTAAGGAACCAGATTTCCATAAGCGCGGACGCAGATGAGGAAACCGCGAGGGAAGCGGCACTTTCGGACAGCAGGGTAGCGGAATACATAGCGGGGCGGGAGATAAAGAACTTCGTCTATGTGCCGAAAAGGCTAGTCGACATAAGGGTTTGACGTTAAGGAGAAAAGCATGGCGGGAAATTCTGACTATCTGCGAAAGAAGGTAGAATCGATAGAGGTTTCACCCGGAAAGCCGATCTCAGGGCTGCTCGAGGAAATGGCGAAGACAGGATTTCAGGGCAGAAGCCTCGCCAGAGCCGCCGATGTTTTTTGCAGGATGGTGGAAGCCCCGGACCTCACTATTTTTTTCGGCTACGCAGGTTCCCTCTCCACGACCGGGCAGTGGAAAATAATAAACTGGCTGATCGAGAACCGCTACATAGACGTTCTCATTCCCACGGGCGCCAATATCTCCGAGGACATAGTGGAAGCGATGGGTTTTTCGTACTGGCAGGGAAACCCGAATGAGGACGATGCCAAGCTTTTCTCCGAGGGAATAAACCGCTACTACGACGTTTACGGAACCGAGCCCGACTATCTTGAGATGACGGAACTGTTAGCTGAATTCGTAATGACCCTTGATAAGTCCCGAAGTTATTCCTCAAGGGAATTTCTAAAAAAATGCGGACAGTGGCTCGACAAAAAAAACATAAACTGCATCATAGCCGCGGCGGCGAGAAAGGAAGTCCCCGTTTTCTGCCCCGCCATAGCCGACAGTCCTTACGGAGACGCGGCGCTCATAGCCGAAAGCAAGGGACATCATCTCACAATCGACGCCATACAGGACTACGTGGAGTTTATGGAGATGGGTGAGCGCGTGACTGAGACGGGAGTGGTTTACATAGGCGGGGGAGTGCCGAAAGATTTCATCCAGCTTTTCGCCGTCACGGGCGACCTTCTCTACGAGGACAGGAAGGTTCCTGGCAGAGCGGCCGGCCTTAACCGCAAGGGAACCGGTGAGCAGGAAACCTACTATCCTCATAAATACGCAATCCAGATCACGACCGACTCCCCGCAGTGGGGAGGACTCTCGGGGTGCACATTTGAAGAGGCGGTTTCATGGGGAAAGGAAAACCCCGAAGGCAGCTTGGTGCAGTGCTACTGCGACGCCACCATAGCTCTCCCCATCGTCTCTCATGCTCTTTCGGAAAAAACCCAGCTAAAAAGAAAAGGAACCCTTCTTAAGTTCGATGATTAGCCCATATTTCCCGCGGAATATAAATGCAGAAGTTTTTCGGAGGCCGACTCTGAATTTTACTTGAACTGATTATTAGACGCTGTGATTCGACTTCCTTAACCAGAAAAGTTTTAGAGTCTTCAACATAACCGGATGCCTGAAAACATGAAGATCAAATCATAATGTTAAAATCCCTGATATCTTGGTTTTGACCGCTTGCTTTGAAAAATCCCTTTAAAACATCTGCTATTTAAGATAAAATTAAGAATCGATATATCGCATGAACCTAATGGGCCGATGGCAGTACCGAGACTAAACAGGCTTGTTGTTGTTACCCCTAGATGGTTTTCAAAGCCATCTGTGTTTGTTTTGCCTTGAAGAGTTGAAAATGATAGACTTTTAACTGAGTGAATATATTGCACCTTATGATAAAAGGAGGAGAAAAATGAATTACTTTATCAAAAGGGTTTTAATGATTTGCCTGCTGGCATCCGGCATGTTGGCAGTACCGCTTTCAGCATTTGCAGGGGGAGGTGAGGCCGAGGAACCGATGGCTGAAGAAGCAATGGCCGAGGAACCGATGGCAGTGGAAGAAACACCGGTCATCAAGGATACCGACGTTTCAATCTACGGTAGGTTCTGGCCTAGGCTTACTTATGAAAACAGCGACGGGAGTTCAACCGACATCACCGACGCGCTTTCACGAGTCGGCATTAAAGCCAACACGCAGATAACCGAAACGCTATCCGCAGTGCTGCACGGAGAGTGGGATGTTGATATTGAGCAAAACGGCAATTTCGGCGACGCGCGCCAAGCTTACGTGGGCATTAAAAGCGAGGATCTGGGAATGGTAGCTATCGGTAAGCAGTGGGACCCCTATTTTAACACTGTAGCCGAAGTAACCGACATTTTTTACCATCGGGCAAGCCCTTTCGGATATGATAATCAGGGTCCTTTCCGAAGCGGCAATCTGGTAACATACTCAAACAGTTTTGCGGGTTTAAAGGTAAACGCAGGCATGCAGGTAGACGGTGAGGTCGGAAACGGCGATAAATCCGCCTCTCATGCTGACAATGTTGACGCGGCTTCAATCGGCGCGGGCTTCAATTCCGGCCCGATTTACATCGGCGCATCCTACTTGCGCCAGAACAAGGACGATGACAGCGTTGAGAGGAATTTCTTCGGCGTCGGCGGCAGTCTGAATGTAGTCGAGAATCTATACCTCGCTGCTACTTACCAGTACATAACGGACAATTACGATGACGGCTCTGAATTGAACCCCTTTACTCTCGACGTAGCCGCTGCTTACTCTCTTGGCAACATTAAGGCGCTTCTGGGCTTTTTCATGTCTGACCCAGACGACGGAACCGACAAGATGGGCTATAATGTTACTTTGATTAAAGAGGTGCACCCTGCCTTAGACGTCTTTGCCGAATGGGTGTTAACTCAGAACGATCCGGGGGATGACGTAAATACTTTAAGCCTCGGTTTCCGCTACGACTTTGACGTTGCGATCTTCTAACCGTCTCAGAAGGTCGGGTTAATATTCCCGGGGACATGTCAAGAGAAAAAACTCCTGATATGTCCCCTTTTTTTGTCCTCTTCTCAGGCAGTCTTTTCTTTCGGAGAATACGGAAAATTGTTTTTAGACGGTTAAAGTGTAAATTCAATCAGATACCGAAGATCAAGACGGAGGAACCGCAAGTCATATGAACGAAAAACGCATAGGGGTGGATTATTCAGAGCTTCACCAGCTCGACAGCCCCGCGAACAGGCTCATAAGAGAATCCATCTGGGGAATAGAGGATGACATAGGACAGCAGTCATTCATCACTCCCCGTTATCTTGACCAGCTGATTCCCCGCCTGGGCATAGAAAAAACAACGCATATTCTTGACGTAGGAAGCGGAGCGGGCGGTCCCGCGGTATACATAGCCGACAGGACCGGATGCAGGGTATCCGGAATAGAGATTAACGAGGTGGGAGTCGACGTATCGAGAAAACTCGCGAAAAACTCCGGGCTCCAGAAACAAACGGAATTTTATTTGGGCGACGCGATGGAAATGCCGTTTACAGAAAACACGTTTGACCTAGCTATAAGTCTTAACGTGATGAACGTGTTTTCTGACAAGACGGGGCTTTTCAAGGAAGTTCTCAGGGTACTTAAGCCTTCCGGAACGTGGGCGTTTCTGAGCGGCACCTTCGAGATATCCGGTGACGAGGAAACAAAGGATAAGATGGCCAGGGGCTATCTTATCCCGCAATATTACGATTCGCTTGGAAGTTACAGGAAAAAGCTTGAATCCGCCGGATTCCGTATCGAGGAAATAACCGAGTACGTGGCAGATTTCCAGGTTCAGGTTAAAAATTGGGGAGATTCCTACAAAGAGCACTCCTCCGTAATTGCCGAAGAGCAGGGCGAGGAAAACACCCGCTACCACATAGAGTATTTCGATACGTATCTGAGGCTGGTTGACGAGGAAAGAGCTTCAAATCATCTCGTCATATGCTCAAAGCCCGAATAAGGCTTATCAACCCAGGGGCCAGCTTATTAATCCGAACTTCACAAGGTAAAAACGCCCAATTTCCTTCATAACCCACTGTCACGATTGGATTTTCTGGGAGAAGCAGTCATTTCTGTCTGCATAATTGTTTCCATGTATTCTAATTGCTCCACTCTGTAGAAAAACTTGTTA
>JAJDUA010000065.1 GCA_022826905.1 Candidatus Dadabacteria bacterium | reverse complement strand
TGAGGGTATAGAATGCCTTGAGGCAGCGAGAGGGAAGGATAATACCTACGCGGAGCTGATAGCGAAGATGTACGAATGGCGCTATGACACGCGGTATGTGTCTTACAAGTCTCACACGAACCGCTGGGACCGTGCATTGCTTGCGTTCGGGGAGAGCGTGTCGGATTCGTCGCTTGAGCCGATGACCGCGGCTGATGCGCAGGTTTTTGCTGACCGTGGGTGGTCACGCTGGGTAGAGGTAGCCAGGGCGCTTTGGGAGATTGAGTAAAAAGAGCTCTGAAACAATTTTAATTGTAGCCTGCTTCCCGACAGGATAACCAAGCTTGACTGCTCCATGAATTCCCTGTGTTTGGTGTAGCGTTTCTGTATTGATTCAGTAAAACAGTAATGAATTCCGAAGGGATAGTTGCGTCCGCTGGCTGGTCGGGACTGGTGAATCGGAGGCGGAATATGTTTGAATCGGCAGTATGGCCGTCTGAATGCCGGAATATGTCTCGTCGTTGCTCTGGTTCCGGAAATCTGGACCCTGAAAATCATATAAGCGCAAATCCCTCATACTTGGCAAAAATTGACAATTTCACCTCTTTTAAGCACCCTATTCATTGGGGAGATAAACTTATGCCTACTCGTAATATAAACCTGACCGATCGCTATGATTCTTTTTTGACTCGGCAGATAAGCTCCGGTCGGTTCAAAAATGCCAGCGAAGTCGTGAGAGCGGCTCTGCACCTTCTGGAGCGAGAGGAACTGGAAGCAAAAGCTAAGCTTGAAGCATTGAGGCGGGAAGTCAAAGTGGGGGAAGATGCCTACAGCCGAGGGGAAGTCTTTGTTATTGAAGATGACGCTGCGTTGAGCCGGTTCTTTAGCCAGATAGCCAAGGAAGTCGCCGAAACATGACGGAGAGCAGGTGATCATGCGCAAACTCACGATCACCAACCCGGCCCGCACCGACCTACTCAATATTCGTGTATATACGGTGAGCCGTTACGGTCGCGAGATAGCAAATTCTTACGACACTTTTCTCAAGCAGGCCATCCGCGATGTTAGAGAAGACCCATATCGCCTAGGCAGTAAAAACCGCCCTGAAATCAGTAAGAATATTCGCAGTTACCACACGATGCTGAGTCGTGCTAGGGCTGGGGGAACCGTAAAGAAACCTCGTCATTTCATTTTTTATTTCCTGCCAAACAAAGATGAAATAGTTATAAGCAGAGTTCTTCATGATTCCAGAGATATTGTGCGTCATATCCCCGAAGAACATCTCGAGTAAGCCCAGAAAGGCACTTACAAGGAAACAGACAGAAAACAGTTGAAGCACGCTTCAGCAAGCCATATCTCCCCACCGCCTTAATCGACATATCAACTCCGAGTTAAAAAGACTTTGCATTTTCTGAATTTACCGACATATTTCCCCGTTTATGAAACCCTTTAGAAAAACGAAGATTATCTGCACCGCCGGCCCCTCCACAAATTCGTACGAAATGCTGATGAAAATGTACGAGGCGGGCATGAACGCCGTGCGCCTCAACATGTCGCACGGTACTCACGAAAGCCACCTTGAAGTAATCAAGACGGTGAAATCCTTAAACAGGGAAGTTAAAGACTCAATTGCCCTGATACTTGACACTCAGGGACCCGAAATCAGAACCGGGGTTCTCCAAAGCGACCTGCATATAAGCAAAGGAGATGTAATCACTGTATCCGTAAGACCTGACGATGTTGAAGAGTCCTCGATCCATATAAATTACGAAGACATTATCAACGAAGTGCAGGTAGGTGAGAAGATAACGGTGGATAACGGCCTTATAAACCTCGAAGTGCTCAAGAAAGATCATGGAACCATGAAATGCAGAGTGATCGACGGCGGAACCATGAAGAGCAAACGCCACGTCAATCTGCCCGGGGTAAAAGTCAATCTTCCTTCAATAACAGACAAGGACAAAGTGGACATAGGATTCGGAGTCAGAAACGAAGTTGATTATATAGCCCTTTCCTTTGTCAGGGAAGCGCAGGATGTTTTGGAACTCAGAGAACTGCTAGGACCCGCCGGGGAGGAAATAAAAATAATCTCCAAAATCGAGGATCAGGAAGGGGTACGGAACGTGGAGGAAATCGTCGAGGCATCGGATGCGGTAATGGTTGCCAGAGGAGACCTTGGAATTGAAATAAGCATTGAGGAATTGCCGGACGTACAGAGAGTGATAGTCGGCAAATGCCAGGAGAAAGGCAAAAGAGTGATAGTCGCCACTCACCTTCTTGAATCAATGATCGACAACCCGATTCCTACCCGGGCGGAAGTAACGGACGTCTCAAATGCGGTCTACGAAGAAGTTGACGCGCTTATGCTTTCGGGTGAGACAACTATCGGAAAACATCCCATAAGGTCAATAGAGCATCTCGACAAGATAGCTTTAAAGGCGGAAAGTCTCACAAGCCTGCAGATGGGCAAGCTTCTTGTTAAGCAAGATCTCAAGCAGCATATAGCGGCTTCGGCGGTTGAACTCGCCGAGTCAATAGACGCCAAGTGTCTGGTCGTAATAACGAAAAAAGGACTGATGGCTCAGCTGACAACCAGTTGCAGGCCTGCCAAGACACCTATTCACGCCGTAACTTTTAATGACAAAATAAAACGGCAACTCTGTCTGAACAGAGCCGTGACTGCTCATCTCATGGAAGAGTCTGAAGATCCCGAGCAGAGAATACAGGATGCCTTCGGGTTGCTAAAAGAAAAACAGGTGTTGAAGCGGGGCGATTTTGTCGTGCTCGTATCAGACGTTATCACGACTGCCGGCATAGATTCAATCCAGCTGAGAGAAATAGCGTAAATCGTTTTTAGCATTATGGTCGGCCTTTCGTTTCAGTAGCGCTGCCCTGTTTCGATGTTTTTGCGTATTCTCACTACATGGTATTCTCAAGGTACAGGAGAAATGTCATGGAAATTTCTAAAATCACAGCGAAAGGCCGGGTAGCCATCCCTCATGCGTTGCGCAAAGCGGCAGACCTGAAGACAGGAGACAAACTTGTTTTCGAGTTAGATGGAGACAGTCTCATTGTAACCAAATTCAGACCCGCTGAATCCTTGCGGAGCAGAGCTTTTTTGAACCTTGAAGAATGGCTTTCGGATGAGGATGAAGAGGCGTGGCGTGACCTTTAGGCCGTATAATGTCAGTTGTTTTGAATAATTTTGGAACGTGCTTTCAAGAATTTCAAATTTCTGATTGTATAGTCGCCGACAGCTATATACTTCTCCACACATCTCAAAAAGTACTTGACATTTAAATCCTTCAGACATTACATTAACGCTAGTTCATCTGCCATGTGTAGAAGGAGTAACGAGGTCGCTCCGGTTAAACCGTGAGCGGCCTCAGCTTTTTAAAAAAAAGGGTTGCGCCTAAAAAAGAGCCGACAACGAGAAAAAACACAGACTTTCCGCTGTTTGGGAAGTCCTTCTTTGCACACATCTCAGCAATCCACGTCCCTAAGCACCTTCTCTATCTCGTAGCCAGCGGCGACAGTAGCAACCTTGGAGACAAGATCAAATGCCGGAGGAATCCCGTTTGGCAGGGAGTCATCGCATGGAAGAAACTCCATTCCCCTGGAGTTAAGATTCTCAAGTTCGCCCCGAAGCGGGTTAACCCTGTAGAACATTCCCGCCACCCGGGACTGAACAAGGTAAACAACCGGCTCGCCGACAAGACCATTCCCGACACGAAGCGAGGTCGCCACGCCCTCCTGTATCACCACGTCCCGAACAGGTACTCCACCTTTGGAAACCCGCATCCTCTTTCTATCGCGCGAGTTCATTTCCACTAGGTTTTGCGGGTCGCCGACGCTCGTAACAGCCATGCCGTAGGTACCCGAATTGCTTTTAACGAAAAGCGAGGGTTCGTGGTCTATTTCTCTTTTCGAATACTCGTTTTTCACCCTTGAGAGAATTTCTCCGGCTCTTCGGGAAACCCGCTCCCTGTCCTCGGGGAAATCGAAATCCACCCCAGTTTCCAAGACGGTTTCAACTGACATCACCCATGGGTCCACTTCCAGTATTTCGGCAAGTTCACGGCAGAGACGGTTATAGAACTCGAAATGCACATCCTTTTTTCTCGCGTGCCATCCTATTTCAATAGGCGGCAGAACGGGCTGGCGTAAATTGTGCAGGGTTTTCGGACACTTCTCCGAAAAATCGTTGTTTATCATTATGATATCGGGCACGAATCCCTCTATCATCGCCGAGCCTCCCTCCTGAAAAACCCGCTTCGCCTCGATTACCTTCCCGCTTGCCGAATTGAACGAGACGGTCTCCCTTCGAAATTCCTCGTTCGCAATGCCGACGCACACCTCGTAGCCCTCGTCCTCCAAAACGGACTTTATTACCCAGATATTTTCCCAGTAGTAGGTGTTTTTGGTGTTGAGCTCGGGAACCAAAAGGATTTTCTCAGCGCTCGGATATCTGGAAAAAAGATATTCCCTGAAGAGCTTTCCCGCGTTTTTCCTGAAGCCCGCGGAAAGATTGTTAAAGCCCGCGGGGAAAACATTGGTGTCTACAGGGGCAATCTTATGGTTGGAGAAACGCAGGTCAACGGAGCTGTAAAGCGGTACCATCACCTTTTCGCAATGGGACTCCATCCAGCGGGAAATCTCCCCGCGCTTGCTAGCGATATTTTTTTCAAGCTGTTCTATAAACGTCATACGCAGATCAGGCCCTCACGACAAAAGTTCCACAGAGGCGGTCGCTGAGAGTCTTGCGTTGCGGGTCAAGTATCGAAAGCGCAAAACCGACAAAAGCGGTGGCCACAGAAAAAATCCAGCCGACCCATCTGAGCAAATTCGTCTGAAACCCGGCAGGAGAACCATCCTCCATCACCACACGGATACCCGCGGCCAAGTTTCCAAGAGTCGTTCCGCACCAGGAGGGAAGAAAAATGAAATAGGTGGTCGCCAGCACGTAAGCACAAAGACATATCCACCCCCATATGGAAACAAATTCTCCGAAGCCCGGGAAAAAAGTTTCTCCAATGAGATTCGCCCCAGAGAAAAGCGCGACGGCGGCAACGCAAAGAGTAAACAGAAGATCGACGGAAAATGCGAGAAATCTTTCTCCGAAGGTCGCAGGCACCATTCCATGGGGCAGGGGCGATAGACCATCCTTCTCTCTTTGCTCTTCTTGTTCCTTCTGTTCTTCCTGTTTCGCAACCTCCTCCCCCAAGTCTCTTTCAAAGGCAAGAAAATCCTCAAGTTCGCCCTCGGGCACCTCTTCGTGGCTAAGCTCACCCGCAGGGCTGAGTTCAAACGTTGCCCCGACTGTCCCGGCTACAACATCACCGGCAACAGGCTGCCCGCTCCTGTCAATAACCACCTCCGTACTCAACTCGTCTTCATAGAGATACTTGAAAACAGGTACGGGAGACAGAGCGACTCCGCATTTCTTGCATTTCTCAAGATAATCGAAGCTCGTATAGCCGCACTCAGGACATTTCATGGTCGGGATCCCGCCGAAGCTACTTCCCGGAACTTTCGGATTTCAGGGAAAGACGGTAATCCAAGGCGTTTCTAATCGCTTTGATGTTGGCCCCTCCTGAGATCACGAAGCCGTCAACTACAAATGTCGGAGTGCCGCTTACCCCGATGGATTTGCCCTCACTCATATCCGAAGCGACTCTCCGCTTGGTTTCCTCGGAGTTAACGCACTGATCGTATTTTTTCATGTCGACCCCGAGATTACGCGCCATCCCCGCAAAGGTTTCCTTGGCGTCGGCAACCTTTATTTCAGCCTGCTTTTCGAAAATGGCGTCGTGGAGTTGCCAGAATTTCTCGTTTGCCTGATCATAGACGCAAAGAGAGGCAATTGAGGCTTCTTCGGCCCACTTGTGAAACGAAAGCGGGAACTGCTTGTAAAAAAGCTTGACTTTGCCTTGGTAGTCCTTGAGCAAATCTGCGACATCGTTTGCGGCGCGGGCGCAGTAGCCGCATTGAAAATCCGAGTACTCAACCACAGTTACCTGGGCATTGGGATCTCCCTTTGAAGGAACATTCTCAAGAGAAATCTTCCGAGCGGTCTCGGCTGCAGGGTCTTCGCCAAGATTTTCAAGCCTCCCGACCATTATTGTTTTGCGGTCGCCCGAAACCAGAATCGGAACCTGTCCGCCTTCTGATGCAATAAAACCTTGCCTGACTCCCGGAACTCCCGTTTCCTCCATCTCATTCACCTTCACGACGGGCACGTTGCCCATTACAAGGAATTTCCCGTCACGACTTATAAGAAACGGGAAGTTACGGCTTTTGCCGTCAGGAAGTCCGACTTCATATCTGCCCTTCTTGAATCCCTTCATCTCAGAATCTTCTCCCTTAATCGCCTTCACCGTAAAGCCAGTTGGAAGATAAACTCCGTAGCGATTCTTGAAGTGGTACTCAAGTTTCCCGGAGTCAATGTTATCAAGCGCAAAGAGGGTCGCGGGGGAAAGAAAAACCGCCGCCAGTATTGCTAAAACAACCGTTGCAAAAACATATTCTCCCGCCTTTCGGGCGAATGCTTTTTTTCTCATTTTGTGGAAGCTCCTTGCTAGTTATGATTCGCCGAAAACGGCGGCGAAGATATGGTCTATGTTTTTTAGATCTTCTTCAAGTTCAAAACACGAATTGATCTCTTTATCCGAAAGTATACCCGTTATCCGGCAGTCGGTTTTCAGCATTTCCCGGAAATCCTTTTTCTCCTCCCAGCACTTCATGGCGTTTTGCTGCACGAGCAAGTAAGCCTCTTCCCTTGAAAGACCCTTTTTCACGAGCTTGAGCAGAACCTTCTGGGAAAAAACCAGTCCCCGGGTAATCCAGATGTTGCTCTCGAGCTTGTCGGGATAGACACGAATACCCTCGATCAGTCCGCAGAGCCTCTCAAGCATGAAATCAATAAGTATTGTTCCGTCGGGACCTATAACCCTCTCAACTGAGGAATGGCTTATGTCCCTTTCATGCCAGAGGGCTATGGTTTCAAGGGCTGCGATAGAGTGGGATCTCACTACCCTTGAGAGCCCGCAGAGGTTTTCCGAAAGTACGGGGTTTCTCTTGTGCGGCATGGCGGAAGACCCCTTCTGTCCCTCGGTAAAGGGCTCTTCCATCTCTCCTACCTCGGTTCTCTGGTAATGTCTTATCTCGGTAGCAATTTTCTCCACCGAAGCCGCTATGAGAGAAAGACAGAGAAAATACTGCGCGTAAATATCTCTTTGTATTACCTGCGTCGATATTTCAGCAGGACGGAGCCCAAGCAGTTCGCATGCGTAACGCTCAACCCCTGGAGTTATATTGGCGTAGGTGCCGACGGCGCCTGACATCATCCCCACGCTCACGGCATCCCGCGCGGCATTCATTCTCTCAAGGTTCCTTCTCATCTCGTCATACCACAGGGCAAACACCAAGCCCAGAGTTCTGGGTTCGGCGTGTATGCCGTGGGAGCGCCCGATCATCGCAGTATCTTTGTAGTCAAAGGCCTTTTTGCGGAGAATACCGAGCAGCTTCTCAAGACCCCCGACTATAAGTCGACCCGCCTCGCGAAGCTGTATCGAAAAAGCGGTATCAAGGACATCTGAAGAGGTCATTCCGAGATGAATGAATCTCGAATCGTCTCCGACGTGCTCGGAAATGCAAGTGAGAAAAGCCAGAACATCGTGCTTAAGTTCTCTTTCAAGCTCGGCAATTCTTTCTACATCGAAGGCGGCTTTTTCCTTTATGCTGGAGAGGGAGTCGGCAGGAATCTCCCCGTAATGCGCCCATGCCTCACACACGGCGAGCTCCACCTCGAGCCAGATACGGTAGCGGTTTTCATCCGACCATATCCGCGACATTTCCTCTCTGGAGTACCTTGAAATCAAATTGTTATAACCTCCCCGGCCGTGCTTCGCGGAGCCACCGCCAAAGCGACGCGGCCTTCAGCGCCTCTTCGGCGCAGAACTTCAAGTGAGCATCCAAGCGCCATCTCGGGAGTGTTGTTCCTAGCGCTTAGGTGCGCCAGCAAAACGTATTTCAACCCGTCGTGCAGAACATCGCCCAGAAGGGATGCTGATTGATCATTGGACAGGTGTCCGTGCCCCCCGCTTATTCTCTGCTTGAGGTATGCAGGGTAGGAACCCGAGAAAAGCATTTCCCTGTCATGGTTCGACTCGAGAACGAGCGCATCGCAGTCCTTAAGGTTCTCCCTTACAAGCGCCGTGGGTTTCCCTATGTCAGTCACTATGCCTACTTTGACGCGGCCATCCGTTACGGTGAAGCCGACCGGATCGATCGCGTCATGGGCCACCGAGAAGGGGGTGAGGGTAAGTTCGTTTATGCGAAACGGCTCTTGTGAGTCAAACTCTCTCAGTTTCTCTATGCCGCCATTGGGCAAACGGGAAGTCTTTGCGCCGTTTCCATTGTTGCGTCCGTTTATTTTTCCTTCCCAGAAACCAATGGTTTCTCCCGAAACGTAAACGGGCACCCCGGACATTCTACCAACAGCCCTTGAGTGATCCTCGTGTTCGTGGGAAAGCACCACAGCGTCAAGGTCGGTCACAGCTATACCCATATCCCCGAGACTCCGCGAAATTCTTCGGAAGCTAATCCCCGCGTCAATAAGTACTTTCGAGTATTTCGACTCAAGATAAAGCGAGTTGCCAGAACTGCCGCTGGCAAGAGTGCAGAATTTCATCATATTTTGTCCACGCGAAAAACCGGCTGTGTGCAAAACCAAAAAAACCGGTCCATTTCGCCCAGAATATGATAATCATAACTGACCAGCAAAAATTCGGTGAAAAACCTCCGACCGTCCGCCGGAGATGCAACGGAAAACCTGTAGAGAGTACGTTATATGACCGGTTTCTAAACACGTGAGTTGACCGGTTTAGGGTAAGTGGGCAATTAGATTTATCTCCTTTCATAGCAAGGAGGAAGGAGATGAATCAGACGAGGTATCTTCAGATGGTGAGAACGA
>JAJDUA010000018.1 GCA_022826905.1 Candidatus Dadabacteria bacterium | reverse complement strand
TATGGACAATTTGAACACTCATAGACCGGCGTCTCTTTACAAGGCGTTTTCGCCGAAAGAGGCGCGGAGGATTATAGAGAGGCTTGAGATTCATTACACTCCGAAGCATGGGAGTTGGCTTAACATGGCGGAGATAGAGATAGGAGTTCTAAGGCGGCAGTGTCTTGACCGTCGCATCCCGGATCGGGAAACTCTGCGGCGAGAGGTGAGTGCGTGGCAGGAGCGACGCAATGAAAATGGAAACAGGGTGGATTGGCGTTTTACGACGGAGGATGCGAGAATCAAACTTAAATCGCTGTATCCATCAATACAAAACTGATGCTATAGTAGGTACTTTTATTGAACATAAGTTCAGGGAGTATCTTGCTGAAAACTACAAATTCAAATTTGGAAGTTCCGCAAAAGGAATTGATTTCCCAAGCTTGGAAATTGACATCAAGGTCACAAGCATAAAACAGCCTCAATCATCCTGTCCTTACAGATCAGCAGAACAAAAAATTTATGGATTGGGATACTCTCTTCTGGTTTTCGTTTACGAAAAAATTGACGATCATAAGAATAAAACCGGTCGTCTGAATTTTCTACACACGGTCTTTGTGGAAAAAGAAATTACTGGTGATTACCAAACCACCAAAGGGATACGCCAGATACTAGAAAACGACGGCAACAGCGATGATCTTATCGCATTTATGTATGAGAGAAGTTTGCCCGTTGATGATATCCAAGCGAACAAGATTGCGGAGGAACTTCTTAATAAAAAACCTGAACAAGGCTACCTGACTATTTCAAACGCTCTGCAATGGAGATTACAGTATGGCCGTATAATCGAAGTGGCCGGGAGTGTCAAAGGAGTACACAACTTATTGAAGTAAAAGCAATGGCCAGAAATACCAAGAAAGCAGAGTACGGTGATTTTCAGACTCCAGAAGGGTTGGTTCAGCAAGTCTGTAGATTTTTAAAAACAAACAATGTAGCACCAAAAAGCTTAATTGAACCAACTTGTGGTGTAGGCACTTTTTTCATTGAAGCACTGAGTGTGTTTGACGAAGTAAGAGAGGGGTATGCCTGTGACATCGACAACTACTACATTGAGGTATTGAAAAACCAGTTATCAGATTACGACGTCTCCATTCCAACCAGAGTTGAGACAGCCGATTTTTTCTCTAAAGACTGGGAATCTGACTTGGATAATCTGCCGGAGCCTATCTTGGTAGTAGGAAATCCGCCATGGGTTACAAACTCACAGCTTGGTCAATTAAGAAGCGACAATCTGCCTGTAAAACTCAACCATAAAAAAATGAAAGGCTTGGATGCTTTAACCGGGAAAAGCAATTTCGACATATCGGAATGGATGATCAACCGGATGATTGAATGGCTCCAAAAAAAGCAGGGAACAGTAGCAATGTTATGTAAAACTTCGGTTGCAAGAAAAGTCCTATTGAATGCATGGAAACACGACAAGAGAATGGAAGTCGCCACCATGCATCTCATTGACTCAAAACTTCATTTCCAGATTTCCGCTGACGCATGCCTGCTGACCGTAACTTCCTCCGATAGAAAACACAAAGACTGCAAAGTCTATAATCATATAGAAGCGGATAATCCCATTCAGACAATAGGACTGCGCGATTGTTTTCTAGTCGCTGACATTCACGGCTACGAAGAGACAAAACACCTGATTGAAGACAGCCAACATTACAAATGGAGAACCGGTATTAAGCATGACTGCTCAAGAGTCATGGAATTGGAAAAAATAGGGGAAGGTTTATACGTAAACGGGCTTGGCGAAACAAACGAGCTTGAAGACTTATGTCTTTACCCATTGTTGAAGGGTTCTGATCTAACAAATGGAAGACCCCCTAAAAAATTCATGTTAGTTCCGCAAACAAGGATCGGACAGAAAACAAAATATTTGGCAGAGACGGCACCTAAGACTCTAGAATATCTGATAAAATACGGTGACCTGCTAGACCAAAGAGTAAGTTCAATATACAAAGGCAAGCCGAGATTCTCTGTCTTTGGAGTTGGAGACTATACATTCAGCAATTGGAAAGTGGCTATTGCTGCCCTCTACAAAAAACTTGAGTTTTTTGTTGTAGGTCCTTATGAGGGCAAAACCGTTGTATTTGATGACACTGTAAACTTTATTGCCATGGATAATGCCGAAGAATCTCATCGATTAGCGGATTTGCTTAACTCAAACACGGCAAACATCTTTTACAGGTCTTTTATCTTTTGGGATAGCAAAAGACCGATCACAGTTCAGTTGCTTAGATCCTTGGATATTGACGGACTACTGGAGGAATTGGGAAACGAGTATAAATACAGCATCAGTAAAACCTCGAGACAGTTACAGTTGATATAAGGTTGCTAAAGAACAAGAAAACTATTTGGCTTCACCGAAGGGGATCCCTCGCATCCTTTATGAAAAGGCGCGGTTCCCTTTCCCCTTTTCGGATATTAAAACGCAGAGCGAAGACCAGATCTACCTCTTTGGGAAGACGCTTTTGGGAAGCGTAAAACCAGATGCAGTTGAACTCAGAGCCGTTCTCTCTAATCCTAAACATAAGATGCTGGTTCTTAAGCAACTTCTGACTCGCTACTTGAACGGCCTTCAGGAGAAAAAGAGGTTCGGGATTCCCTTCTCCGAAAGGCGAGAGGCTTTCAATCTCGGAAACAAGGGTGTCATCTATGGAAGAAAGGCTGATTTCTGAATCTATATCAATCCTGCTTTCAGGTTTCTGACCGCTTTTTTCAAGCTCCTCTGAGAACCGGTCCCTGAAAAGATCAATCTTTTCCTCGAGGACCGTCACCCCTGCCGCGTAGGCGTGTCCGCCGAACTCAACGAGAAGATCCCCGCACTTTGAGAGAACGGAGAATATGTTGATTCCTCCGAAGGATCTCCCGCTTCCTCTGCCCATGCCGTTTTCGTCTACAGAGATGAGAAAAGCGGGTTTTCCGTAAGATCCGGCCAATGAGGAAGCCACTATGCCTACGACTCCCCTGTGCCATTCGCGAGACGAGAGAACAAGGGAATTGCTGTTTGAGTGCTCAGGCATCGACTCAACCATCTGCGTCGCGTCGCGCAGTATTCTCTCTTCAATACCACGGCGCTCGAAGTTGCGTTTGTCAAGAAATTCCGCGAGCGAAAAAGCGTCCTCTTCTCTTTGGGCGAGAAGAAGCTCAACCGCCTTGTCCGCGGAATCAAGCCTCCCCGCCGCATTTATCCTGGGACCAAGACGAAAACCGAGATCAAACACCTCTATGCCATCGCCTATGCCACTTACCTCCTTAAGGGCCCACAGCCCCAAGCGCTTGGGACTCCGCATTCTTTTAAGACCTTCTTTCAGCATGATCCTGTTCACGTTCCCCACCGGTACGCGGTCAGAGATCGTCCCAAGCGAAACAAGATCAAGAAAATCCCCCATGTTAGGTTCCTCGACGGTCTCGAAGAATCCCTCCTCCCTTAGGGTTCTCCTAAGGGCAAGAGCGAGGTTAAATGCTACCCCGACGCCCGAAACCTCTTTTCCCGGGTACCTGCAGTCCGCCTGACGGGGATTGAGAACGGCTACAGCCTCGGGCAACTGGCCACAGAAGCTGTGATGGTCCGTGACTATGAAATCCATTCCCAGCATGCGCGCCTGCGCCACTTCATCCACGGCCGTGATTCCGCAGTCAACCGAGATTACGAGGTTTACCTGCCTTTGCTTAAGATCGCGAAGCGCCTTGGAGTTTACTCCGTAGCCCTCTTTGAACCTGTCGGGAATATAGTAGGTAACGTCGCAGCCGAGGGCTCTCAGAAAACTCGTCAGAAGAGAGGTCGCCGTGACACCGTCAACATCGTAGTCTCCGTAAACGGCGATTTTCTCCTTTTCGTAAACGCACCTGCAAAGACGCGCCACCGCCTCCTCCATGCCTTTCATCAGGAAGGGAGAAGGCAAATCCGAGAGAGAGGCAGAAAGAAACGCCTCGGCGTCCTGAGCCGAACGTATTCCTCTGTTTACCAGAAGTCCCGCGGTTATCGGCAGGATGCCGAGCTTTGCCGAAATCTTCTCAACCGGCCCTTTGGCGGGTTTTGCTACTGCCCATTTTCTTTTCTTCATAAGAATTCCGCGGGGAGGAATTCAGGAAGAGGCACTCTCTTTCCTCAGGTGTTCAAGCAGACCCACAAGCCCCAGATAATAACTGCGGGCACCGAAGCCCGACACCACGCCGAGCGATACTCCCGAGATAAACGATTTCTGCCTGAAGTCCTCCCTTTTGTATATGTTGGAAATATGAACTTCCACAACAGGCATTCCGGTTGAGAGTATGGCATCCCTTATGGCTACGCTTGTATGGGTATAGGCACCGGGGTTTATGATTATTCCGTCGAACTTTCCGTAGGCATCCTGTATGGCGGTGACTATCTCCCCTTCTGAATTCGACTGAAAAAAGGAAAGACCGACATCTCCACCCACGGAATCGGTGTTCGAAGAAAGAAAAGATTCAATCTCAGGAAGGGTAAGACTTCCGTAAATTTCAGGTTCCCTCTTGCCCAGCATGTTGAGATTAGGACCGTTGATGACAAGTATTCTCATGGGACAAAATACCGAGAGTAAGGATAATTAAAAGGCCGAAAAAAACCAAACGATAACGCTATTTGCCGAGAAGAGTCATTATCTCCTCACGCTTGCTGCGGTAAACTGGGTTATCGGGCTCGCTCTCGCAGAGAACTTCAACTATCCCCAGAGCGTCTTCATAAAGTCCCTGGGAGACGTAGAGGTTAAGCATCGTGTCCGTTTCGAAAACTCCGGCCCGCGGTTTGCTTTTCTCCTCCGGCTCTGGGGAAGGCTCTTCAGGTTCCTTGGTATCTTCCCTCCGGCGCCACGGATCCGGAATGGGCGACAGTGCAACCCTGAAGGCTTCAGATGTCCTGCCTGCGCTTTTGTATATATGTATCAGCAGGTCTGACGCCTGCGTGTTCCGGTGATCCAGAGAAAGCGATTTTTTGAGTTCCTCCTCAGCAGCAGGAACGTTCCAGCACATAAGATGCGCCTTGGCCAGAACAAGTCTCGCCCGGCTGTTATCACCTTTTTTCTCCGTAAAATCGGAAACCGCGCGTCTCGCCTTGGTCACCTCTCCAAGCGCAAGATGAACTTCCGCCAGCGCAAGAAGAGAATCGGAATCGGGAAACATCTTCAAGGTATACTCGTACTTCTCCCTGAGCGCTTCAAGCTCACGCTGACTCAGAGTCTTAAGCTCGTCCATAAGCCTTGTTGTTTTTTACAAATCCCGGTAATCGCCACGCCTTTTCTCAATCCACTCTGAGCAATAGTATACGCAGAAATCGAATCGGCACCGCTTCACCAAGAATACCGCAACGCAGTGGAGCAGACAACACCAACCGAGACACCATCGCGGCCTGGAGCTACCCTCTTTTCAGAAAAGAAAACACTTCCACTTCCTTTATGCCGAGAAGCCTGGCAAGCAGCAAGTAAAGTATGACGCCTAAACTCACCGAGGCGGCCATAATCAGCACTTTGTCAAGAGAAAAACCGGTTTCGTTCCAAGTAGAAAAACCGGCGACGACACTTACCGCAAAACCCATGATTACTGCGATCGCGAGAATCTTGAGCAAGAAGAGGAGGATATCGCGGGAAAGAAAATATCCCAGACGGCCATTCAACAAAACGACCAGTAGAACAAAGTTCACCACCGAAGAGATTGAACTCGCAAGCGCAAGACCCAAGTGGTCAAGCGAGAAGACGAACCCCAGAACGAACCCGCAGACCGCGTTCAGCAGAAAACAGAAAAACGCCACCTTAACCGGCGTCTTCGTGTCCTGAAGGGCGAAAAAGGCGGGCACGGTAATTCGAATTCCTCCCACTGCGAAAAGTCCGAGTCCGTAGCCCAGAATGGCTTGGGATGTATTTATAACCGCCACGTAATCAAATTGGCCATGCTGGTAAAGAAAATTGCAGAGAGGCACCCGCAGAGCTACTATTCCGACCATTGCGGGCACCATTATGAACAGCATGCGCCGTAGGGAACGTTGATATTCTGTGCCGAAACCTCCGTAATCCTCCCTCGCCGCGTAGCCTGAGAGCGCGGGAAGAGTCACGGTCGCCAGGGAAACGGCCACAACTCCGAGGGGAAACTCAACTATCCTCTCTGCGAAATAAAGGTAGGAAACGGTTCCCTCGGACATAAAGGACGCGTACTGGGTGTTTACCAGTATGTTGAGGTTGTAGACCGCTATTCCGAAAAGCTGAGGGAACATGAGAACCGCCAGTCTTCTGACCGCAGGGTGATTGAGCGTTTTCGCAAAGCCGAACATGAATTTTTCTTTGCGAAGGTAAAACAGGTGGAGCAGCAGCTGCAGCACCCCGCCGCCGAGAACCCCGAAGCAGAGAGAAACTATAGGCACTTCAAATTCCCTGTAGAGAAACAGGGCACATGCTATTATGCACAGGTTGAAAAGAACCGGGGAGAAAGCCGGAGCGAAGAAATGCCGTACGGAGTTAAGAACCCCCATCGCCAGGGCCGTAAGAGATATGAAAAGCACGTAGGGAAAAATAAGCCTGTTAAGATAGACCGCCAGATCGAAAGTCTTCTGATCGAATCCATAGGCGAAGAGCTTCACCAGCCAGGGGGAAAAGATTACCCCCAGCGCCACAACTAAAACGAGAATGATGAAAAGCACGGTGAACGCGGAACGCAGGGCATCCTTTGCCCCGCGCCTGTCCCCCGATTCAAGGTACTCCGAGAATATGGGTACGAAAATTGCCGCCAGAGAGCCTTCGGCGAAGAGGCGTCGCAGCAGGTTGGGGATACGAAACGCGACGTAAAAGGCATCGGTCTGGAAACCCGCTCCGAAAAGCGCTGCCACCACTACGTCCCGCAGGTATCCGACGATTCTGCTCAATAGGGTAAGAAGACTTACTAACCCCCACTTACGCTTATGGTCTTCCCTTTTTTCCATGAGATCCTAGTCCTCCGGCAGATCGCCGCTCTCGGGAGGATCGACAAACTCAAACTCTATTTCCCCCCTGAGCGCTTCAAGCACCTCGCGCGTTTCCGAAACGAGTTCAGAAGTGGTAATCACCTTTACTATCATCTCTTTCGGAACTTCCGTTCTCACCCACATCAGGTGCCCGTAAGTGCCGAGTATCGCCTGCAAAAGAACATTGGAACTCCTGTCCGCGAGCTTTATAAAAAAAATAGACATTCTTTCTGAAACAAACCCATATGAAATCTCACCTTCCAAACCATCATCCCCTTGAATGAGAGTATATACAAAATAAGCCAACAAGTAGAATTGCAGCCCCAACGGATAGTATCTTTTCTTAAATTCCCCCATGGCAGCATCCATTATTAAAGTAATATCTAGCCTTATGTTTTTACCGCTCACACGCTGAAAAGATTAACTATTTCAAAATGTTACTTGACTTTTTGCATGTTTTTTTATAATTTATGAATTGGCATAGCAGGAATACATTATGGCATATAATGGCAAAAGATAGCATAAAATGTTCAGAGGAAGATACGAACACACTATGACAAAGACCGGAAGGGTCAGTATTCCTTCAAAGTTCAGAGAGGTCTGCAGAAAGAAATATTCCGACGAGACTTTCGTAATCACGAACTTTGACCGCTACCTCATCGCCTATCCAATTAGAGAGTGGAACGAACTTGAGAAAAAGCTCTCCAAAATATCTATAACCGACAACAAGGTTACGTCTTCAATACGCTATCTCATGGGAAACGCGGTTGACTGTCCAGTAGACAACCAAGGAAGAGTTCTGATTCCTCAGTCGTTACGCTCATACGCCGCCATCGAAACTGAAGTCGTTCTGGTCGGCATGCTGAAAAAAATAGAAATATGGTCAAAAGAGATATGGGAAAAGGAAAACGGTTCAGGCGCATTTGAGACTTTCATACAAAGCAGAGAGGTGCTCGCCGGATATGGTCTCTAAGAAAATAACAGCCGCGGACGCAAGTTCTGAACCGCAGGAGCAGTTTCATTCCCCGGTCATGGTAAGAGAGGTAGTTGAATATCTCAACCTGCCGGAAGGTGCAGTCGTGGTCGACGCGACTGTGGGTCTCGGCGGGCACTCTGAACACATCCTTAATGAATACCCTTCGATATCGAAGCTGATAGGCATGGATGTCGACCAGGCTACGATCTCTCTTGCAAAAGGCAGGCTTTCGACCAGCGCAGAGAAAGTAGAGGTAGTAAACAGAAATTTCATACACATTAAAAACACGGTGAATTCCATGGGAATAGAATACGTGGATGGCATCGTGGCCGACTTGGGGATTTCCTCTTTCCAGCTCGAGCGCAGTGGTAAGGGATTTAGTTTCAACAGAAACGAGTTCCTCGACATGAGGATGGACGGGGGTCTTCAGTTCTCCGCCTACGATCTTGTAAACGAAATGAGAAGCGAGGAGCTTGAATACATACTGAAAAAATACGGTGAAGAGAAGTTCGCGCGGAGGATCGCTAACTCGATAGTGAAAAGCAGGATGAAAAAACCTATACAGACTTCCTTTGAACTGGCCTCGATAATATCGAATTCAATCCCAAAAAAGTTTCATCCGAAAAAAACGCATCCGGCAACCAAGACTTTTCAGGCACTTAGAATCTCTATCAACAACGAACTCGACAATCTGGCGATCTTCATTGAAGAAGCCGTAAAGATCCTTAATACAGGAGCGAGGCTGGTGATGATCTCCTTTCACTCGCTTGAAGACAGAATAGTTAAGAACATGTTCAGAAAACTCGACTCCCCGTGTGCTTGTCCTCCGGACCTTCCTGTATGCGCATGCGGAAGAGTTCAGCAGGTAAGAAGGGTAACCCGCTCGGTCGTAAGAGCCGGAAGAAGAGAAGTGGCGGAGAATCCTAGGGCGAGAAGTTCAAAAATGAGAGTTGCAGAGGGGGTATAGCCGCAAATGAGAAAAAAACTTGCCGAAAAGAAAAAAAAAGATAAAGGATTTCCCCTGCGTACCGCGATCATTCTCGGGATATTGGTTGTAACGGCCCTTTGCTTTCTGCACGTCAAGATTGAACACACGAGGACCGGTTACCAGATCTCGAAGGCCAGAGAAGTGGAACAGGATCTTATGAAGGAAAGTCAGATGCTTCAGCACGAAATTATAAAGCTCAAGTCCATTGAACATCTGAAACCGATGGCGGATAAAATAGGATTCAGGTTCCCCACTTATAATGATGTCGTTTTCGTGGAAGAAGTGATAGTTGCACAGGAAGAACAGGATGAAGGATTCTAAGAAACGAAAATGGAAGTTTTATGTTGTCTCAGTCTTTATTACCGGTCTCTTCGTGCTTCTGGGATACAGATCCTTTGAACTCCAGGTGTTGCAGAACGAAAAGTTTTCCGCTAGGGCGAAAAATCAGCACACCAAAGTCTACAAAATACCTCCGGTACGGGGAACCCTTTTTGATCGCAATAAGAAGCCTCTGGCCACAAGCGTCTGGGCGACCTCAATCTACCTGAACCCCAAGGAAGTAAAGAACCCTGATAAACTCGTACGGGCAATATCGAAACCGCTGGGCCTGTCCCGCAAGAAACTGATCAATCTTACGCGTTCTGAAAAGCCCTTTGTGTGGATCAAAAGGAGAGAGAATCCCGAGACAGCAGAAAAAATAAAAGCCATGGGTCTTTCGGGGGTCGGTTTCGCCGAGGAACCGAGAAGAATTTACCCCAACGGCTCCCTGCTCGGGCAGGCGATTGGGTTCACCAACATCGACCTCAAGGGAGTGGAGGGTCTTGAATACGGCTTTGAAAAGATGCTTGCCGGCAAACCCGCCACGGCGAGGATCAGAACCGACGGCAGGGGAAAACGCATATCAGACATCCTGCTAAATGCGAAAGAGCAGTCCACAAGGGGAAAAGATGTGCTGCTTACTGTGGATTCCAAAATACAGCACATAACGGAAACCGCACTTGAGAAAGGCATAAAAGAGATGAAAGCGGATAGGGGAGTCGCCCTCCTGATAAATCCTCAAACTGGCGAGATACTCTCCATGGCCTCCTATCCGTTTTTTGATCCTAACCGCTTCGGTAAGTTCTCCCAGAAAACGAGAAAGAATCTCCCCGTGTGGATGTCCTTTGAACCCGGTTCCACGCTGAAGATATTTTTGGCGGCGACGCTGCTTGAAGAAAAAATGGGAGATGAGAATACCGAGTATGACTGCGAGAACGGAAAGCGGAGAATCGGCCCGAAACTAATAAAAGACGTGCACGGTCACGGAATCCTGACGGTTTCCGAGACCATAACGTATTCAAGCAACATATGCGCCTGGAAAATGGGTGAGACCCTAGGGAAGAAAAAACTTCACGACTCGCTTAGGAATTTCGGTTTCGGAAAGAAAGTAGGAGTGGACCTTCCAGGGGAAGCCAGCGGAAAGATACAGAATCTAAGGAAGTGGGGAGACATAGAACTGGCAACGATATCGTTCGGGCAGGGAATATCGGTAACGGCAATCCAGCTGGCAACCGCGCTTTCGAGCATCGCAAACGGCGGATATCTGATGAAGCCTCATATAGTGAAGAAAATAGTCTCGCCTGATGGCAAGGTTCTCATGGAAAAAAAACCAGAGCTTCTTAAAAAAGTCATTTCCTACGATACGGCCTCGAAGGTCACCAGGATCCTTGAACAAGTAGTGGAAAACGGCACGGGCAAAAACGCCAGTATTCCCGGCTACAGGGTAGCCGGAAAAACAGGCACGGCGCAGATGCCCAATCCGAGGACCGGCACTTACTACGAAAACAGATATCTTTCGTCATTTATCGGTTTCGCCCCAGCTGATGACCCACGTCTTGCCCTCGTCGTAATCGTTGAGAACCCCAGAGAACATAACTACGGAGGAGTAGTTGCAGCGCCCATTTTCAAGTCTATAACTGAAAAAGTCCTGTTTTACATGGAAATACCTCCAAGCGAGGAAAAGATTGAAGAAATGGTCATGCCGGACATGGTGAACAAAAGCGCGAGAGCTGTCATGAAATGGGCGGAAGAAGAGGAAGTGTCGGTCAGATTCATAGGAAGCGGCTACGTGGTCAGCCAGCATCCACCTTCAGGGAAAAAGATAAGAAGGGGAACGGACTGCACTTTCACCCTCAAGCAGAACATATGAGATTAGCAGATGTTCTGAGAAACGCGGGAATTGAAACTATAACTGGATCCAAGAATCCGGGAGATACGGAAATTACGGGAATAACTCTCAACTCGCAGAATGTGGAACCGGGATCCCTCTTTATTGCCATCAGGGGCAAGGTCACCGACGGGCACAATTACATCGCCTCCGCAGTAGAAAAGGGAGCGGCCGCACTTCTACTTGAGGAGATTTCAGCGGAAATCCCAAGCCTCGGAGTTCCTTTCGCAAAAACAAGCGACTCTAGGGCAGCAGCATCTATTGTCGCCTCCAATTTCCACGACCACCCTTCCCTTGCAATGAAAGTCGTTGGGGTGACGGGAACAAATGGGAAAACCACGGTGTCCAACATGATAGAAGCCGGATGGAAGGCCGATGGGATAAACACGGGACTTCTAGGCACTATAGAGAACAGATACATGGGCAAGACCCAGCCCGCCTCCCTTACAACTCCCGATCCCATAGCTTTTATGAGCATGCTGCGTGAAATGAAAGACGCCGGAGTGACAAACGTCACGCTTGAGGTATCCTCGCACGCCCTCGATCTAAAAAGGGTTGACGGATGTCACTTTGACGCGGCGGTATTCACGAACCTCACCCAGGATCACCTAGACTATCACAAAACACTGGAAGATTATTTCAAGGCTAAAGAAAGACTTTTCTCGGAAATTCTCGAGAAAAGCGCAAAAAGAGAAGTATTTTCGATAATAAACGCGGATGATCCTTTCGCAAACAGGATATCCGCCGCGAAAAAAGGTCAAAGAATAACGTTTTCCACGAAAAGAAAAGACTCTGTAGTATTCGCGGAGAATTTCACGCTTGATTCTGGAGGCATAAAGGCCACACTGGCCACCCCGTGGGGCAAGGTGGAACTTGACTCAAAGCTCATGGGGAAACACAACCTCTATAACATGATGGCGGCAGCCGGAACACTCCTCTCTCTCGGTTCATCCCCAGGGACGACCGGGAGAGCGCTGAGTGAACTCAGGCGCATCCCGGGAAGACTCGAGAAAATTGAAACCGCCTTGGGGATAGATGTTTTTGTTGACTATGCTCACACTCCCGACGCGCTTGAGAACGTGCTTGCGTGTCTGAAACCTTTCTGTGCGCGGAGACTCATCACTGTTGTGGGTTGCGGAGGAGACAGAGACAGGGGGAAACGTCCCCTTATGGCTTCGGTAGGACGCAGGTATTCGGAGATGCTGATAGTGACTTCGGATAATCCCAGAACTGAGGACCCGGAAAAAATAATAGCGGATATGACCGAGGGGATAGAACCTCAGGATCAGGGAGTAGTGGTAATAACCGACAGGGAAGAAGCCATAAAGTACGCTGTGGATAAGGCCGAGCCTAGAGACACAGTCCTTATAGCGGGAAAAGGTCATGAGAACTACCAGATAATCGGCACTGAAAAAATTCATTTTGATGACAGAAAAGTCGCAGAAAAACATCTTGAAGCCAAGGACAGGAGGGGACTTTGAGATTCGGCCTTGACTTTCTGTTAAATTCCACGGGAGGCAGCCTCGTCGGCGGCAAGATGCCGACCGGAGCCTCTGGAATCTCCATAGATTCCAGAAATATAGAGAAAAACCAGGTCTTCGTCGCCATAGAGGGGCCCAACTTCGACGGACACGATTACGTCGCCGAGGCTTTTGAAAAAGGTTCTGCGGGAGCGATAGTGGAGAAATACCCCCAAATACAGGACTCGAAGCGCAACTGTGGCGCGATAATAAAAGTTGAATCCACGCAAAAAGCCCTCCTCGAGATGTCAAGACACTGGAGAAACTCGTTCCCCGACCTAAAAGTCGCCGCCATTACAGGTTCGAATGGAAAAACTACGACCAAGAACATGACCCACAGCATACTGTCCGTATCAGGCAGCGTGCTCAGCACGTTCGGCAACCTAAACAATCAGATAGGTCTTCCACTCAACCTCCTGAAACTGGAAAAAAATCACGATTTCTGCGTACTTGAGATGGGAATGAACTCTTTCGGGGAGATAAGAACCCTTGCGGACATCGCCTCGCCCGACGTGGGGACGATCACCTCGATAGGAAAAGCCCACCTGGAGGGAATGAAGGATCTTGAAGGAGTCGCAAGGGCTAAAGGAGAACTGGTTGAGAACTTCGGTGAGGAAAACACTTTCTGCGTAAACATTGACGATCCCTGGGTGGAGAAGATAGCGGCCCGCGTGCGCTGCCGGAAGATCACGTACGGAATCGCCTCTCCAGAGCCCTTCATAAGGGCAGAGGACATCAGCCACCGGGAAATGGAGTTTGTTGAATTCACGATACACATCGGCAGGCAGTCCGCAAGAGCGAGAATAAGGGGGATAGGGGCTCACAACGTCTCAAACGCACTTTCCGCCTCCTCTCTCGCGTATTCTCTTGGACTCGGAATGAACGAGATACTGGCAGGTCTTGAGAAATACGTTCCCTCGGCCATGCGCCTTGAGGTTACCCGTACTCCTTTCGGCTTTAGAATCATAAACGACTCATATAACGCAAACCCCGACTCGATGCGCGTGGCTCTTGATGAACTAGCCGCTCACCGGCGCGGCAAGGCAAAGGCGGTAGCAGTTCTCGGGGACATGCTGGAGCTAGGAGAAAGCAGCGAAAGGGAACACCAAATGATCGGGGAACATATTTCTAAGCTCGGTCTTGACGTGGTAGTAGCAATGGGAGAATTCTCCCGGTCGCTCGTATCATTCGTACGGGGACAGACGGCGTGTCATGTTGCAGAGAGCCCACACGAGGCGGCGGCCCTGCTTATTGACGTGTGCCGAGAGGACGATCTAGTACTGGTAAAGGGGTCTCGGGGAATGAAGATGGAAACGGTAATACAAATGCTTTACGAACAATAAGCCATGCTCTACTTTCTGCATCTCCTAAAAGACGAATTTATTTTCCTAAATGTTTTCAAGTATATAACCTTCCGCTCTTTCGGGGCCGGACTGACTTCATTTATTCTCTGCGTCCTCCTCGGGAAAAAACTGATCGACCTGCTGAAAGCAGCACAGTTCCAAGAAACCATACGAAAAGAAGGACCGAGCAGTCACGGCGTAAAAGCCGGCACTCCGACGATGGGAGGAATATTCATCGTAATGGCCATAATAATTTCATCCCTTCTCTGGACAAACTTCCTCATAGACAAGGTCTTGCTCGTGCTTCTGTTCACGGCAAGCTTCGCCATCCTAGGATTTTTCGACGATTTCATGAAGGTAAAGAGAGGAAAGGGGATAAGGGCAAGGGTGAAGTTCCTCTGCCAGACTCTAATAGCCGTGATTTTCGTGGTCATTCTCTGCATGAATGAAAGCGGAAGTTTCTCAATGTCCATGAGAGCCGGAGAAAGCACAGTATATTCCTCGACCTCGGTGGTGTTTCCATTCATAAAGCAGGCAGTTGTGGATTTTGGATATCTCTACATATTTTTCGCCCTTCTGGTCACTGTAGGTTCTTCAAACGCGGTGAATCTCACCGACGGTCTTGACGGTCTGGCCATAGGTTCGATCGCCATCGTAACCACTACCTACATAATCTTCGCCTATCTCGCCGGAAACCTGCAATTCGCAAACTACCTGCAGATCCCGCATGTGCAGGGAGCCGGAGAATTAGCCATTTTTCTCGCAGCAGTCGGAGGAGCATGCCTGGGGTTTCTCTGGTACAACTCCTACCCGGCCGAGGTGTTCATGGGAGATGTGGGTTCCCTTTCGCTGGGGGCGGCTATAGGATTCAGCGCCCTGATGATAAAGCAGGAAATACTCCTGATAGTGGCAGGGGGAATATTCTTTATGGAAACGCTTTCGGTCATAATCCAGGTGATCTCGTTTCGCTCTACAGGTAAGAGGGTTTTCAGGATGACACCCCTTCATCATCATTTCGAGCTTGCCGGATGGGCAGAATCGAAGGTGGTGGTGCGGTTCTGGATAATATGCGTTGTTCTCTCTATTCTCGCTCTTTCAAGTCTGAAGATAATGTGATCAAATGGAACTAGGGGAAAACAAATTCTTGGTCGTGGGGCTCGGGATAACCGGAGTAGAGACTTCAAAATTCCTTCACTCCAAAGGAGCTCCGGTAAAGGCAACAGACTCGAGGGAGGCCGGAGAACTCGGACCCGTGGTGGAAAAACTCACGGCAGAAGGCATGGAAATCTGCTGCGGGACTCATGCACCCGAATTCTTTGAATGGGCCGATACGATAGTGCTGAGCCCCGGGGTAAGGTTCGATCTTCCCGAGATCAAGAACGCCCAGGTAGCGGGAAAAACGGTAATAAGCGAAATCGAGCTTGCGTGGAACTTCATATCAAAACCGGTAATAGGCATAACGGGAACAAACGGAAAGACAACAACCACGTCCCTTCTCTCGGAAATGCTCAGACGAAGCGGCCTGAAAATCTTTACGGGAGGAAACATAGGGACACCTCTTATATCGGTAGCCGAAAAAGACGACGAGTACGACTTTCTGCTACTCGAACTCAGCAGTTTCCAGCTCCAGGGAATAAGGGATTTTTCACCCCACGTCGCAGTGATTCTCAATATATCGCCAAACCATCTGGATCACCATTCTAGCATGCAAGAGTACGAGGTGGCTAAGCTCGGACTTTTCGCAAACCAGAGAGAAAATGACTGGGCCGTGTTCAACGCGGATGACCCGACGGTACTTAAAGGCTCGGACAGTTTCAGGGCGAGAAAAATATCTTTCGGAACCGTCAATGAGAAAACCGACGTATACTGCAGGGAAGGCGAGATAGTGCTCGGGGAGCTTTCCTTCTGCCTTCGGGATTCAGCCCTTGTCGGAGAACACAACAAGGAGAACATAATGGCCGCGGTGGCTGTTGCGGGAGTACTGGGCTGTCAGCGAGACCCGGTGCAGGAAAGCATAAACGAATTCCGCCCGCTTCCGCACAGAATGGAATTCGTGCTGACAACAAAGGGGGTGGATGTGTACAACGACTCAAAGTCCACAACCCCCTTCGCCACTCTGAGAGCAATCGAGAGCCTGCCCTCCCCGATCATACTGGTTGCCGGAGGAAAGGACAAGGGAATCGACTATGGCTGCCTTAAGGACGCGGTGGCAAACAAGGTAAAAGCCCTGGTCTTGATAGGGGAAACTAGAGAAAAAATGCGCGTCCAACTGGGCGATCTGGCAAGGACAATGTACGCGGGTTCCCTTAAAGAGGCGACGCAAAGCGCTTTTGAACTGTCTAAAGCCGGAGACACGCTCCTGTTTTCGCCCGGATGTTCAAGCTTTGACATGTTCAACTCATATGAAGAAAGGGGAAATCTGTTTAAGGAGATCATAAGAGATGTTTGATTTCAAAAACAGGGATTTTGACATACTGCTCCTCGGGCTCGTCCTTATAGTGGCGGGAGTCGGGGTGGTGGCCGTATACAACTCAAGCTCTATATACTCGCTTGAAACCTACAACAACTCGATGCGGTTTCTCAAATTCCACGTCATATACCTTCTCGTTGGAATAACAGCCATGGTGACATTGATGCACGTGAAGCCGTCTTTTATAAGAAAACTGGTTTACCCGGGATATCTGCTCGGACTCGCTTTACTCGCAGTCGTGCTTTTGCCCGAGATAGGAAAGGAAGTCGGCGGAGGACGAAGATGGATTTCGATCTGGGGATTCTCTTTTCAGCCGTCTGAGTTCTGCAAATACATGCTGGTCATCTACCTAGCGCACTTTGTGTTCAAGAAGGAGGACAAGATGGAAAGCTTCTGGGTCGGAATTTTTTCTCCCCTGCTTGCCGGCGGTGCCTACGTGGGACTTATCTTAGCCGGGCCAGACCTCGGAACCTCTTTCCTCGTTCTGGCAATTCTTTTCATAATGCTCTTTGTCGGAGGAGCAAAACTCCGGTACCTGCTCAGCATCGGGATCGGATCTGCGGGACTGCTCGTATTGGATATCATCAACGAGGGTTACAGAATGGAGAGAATAATGTCCTTTCTTGACCCGTGGAAAGACCCCCTCGGCTCGGGATATCAGGCTGTTCAGTCGTTCATGGCTTTTGGTCTCGGCGGAATATACGGAAGCGGGCTCGGAAACAGTTCTCAGAAGCTGCTTTTCCTTCCGCAGGCCCACACGGATTTCATCTTTTCGATAATAGGCGAGGAATTCGGATTCATAGGGGTAATAACATTAATCGCGCTTTTCCTCATGATTCTGGCAAGGTGCGTAAGGATATCCATGCGGTCGGAAGATGCTTTCTCGAAATACATGGTATTCGGTTTCACGGCGCTCATAACGCTCCAGGCAGCACTTAACATGGGAGTTGCGGTCGGCCTCCTCCCCACCACGGGGCTGACGCTGCCTCTTGTAAGCTACGGAGGAAGCTCTCTTGTATCGACGCTTGCGGCGTTTGGAATCATCCTGAGCGTCTCTAGATTCAGTGCTAAGGAAAGATGAGGGTGATAATAGCCGGAGGAGGGACAGGAGGACACGTTTTTCCCGGGATATCAATCGCGGAGGAAATACTTGAGAGAAACAGCGGAAACGAAGTTATGTTCGTGGGTACCGAACAGGGAATCGAGAAAAGGATTCTTCCGGAAAAGGGGTACAGAGTGGAATTCGTAAAATCAAGGGGGATTGTAGGGAAAAGCTTCTCCCAGAAGGTGATAGCGGTGATTTCAATACTAGGAGCGATGCTGAGTTCCTTTAGGATACTCAGAGATTTCAGACCCGATGTAGTTATAGGAGTCGGTGGATACGCATCTGGACCTACCCTGCTTTGCGCCTCCATGATCTCCATCCCGACCGCCGTTTGCGAACAGAACTCCGTCCCGGGGCTTGCCAACAGAATCCTCTCAAGGTTCGTCGGCAAGATATTCATAACTTTCGAAGAAAGCAAAGAGCATCTTCCGGCGAAAAAAACCGTGCTCACCGGAAATCCCATAAGACATGATCTCGCACGCGGGGCTGCGGAGAAAAAAGCCCGCCAAAGCGCCAAGCGAAACGTATTCGTACTCGGAGGAAGCCAGGGAGCGTGGAAACTGAACGAAATCGTCCCCCAGTCGCTGGCAAAACTCGCCACTCCGGTAGACGTGACCCATCAGACCGGGGAAGCCCACATAGAAAGCGTGAGGGAAACTTACCGTCAGCTCGGTATTTCGGCCGAAGTGTTCGGATTTACAGATGACATGTCGCGGATATATGAAAAAACGGATCTCGTGATCTGCAGGGCCGGTTCCGGAACACTGTCCGAGATAACGGCATTCGGCATACCGTCAATACTAATCCCGCTTTCCTCCTCCACGCACGACCATCAGTTGAAAAACGCCAGAATCCTGGAGTCAAACGCGGCGGCAGCGGTAATTGAGGAAAAGGAACTTTCGGTCGAAGGTCTTTGCACGGTTATTGAGAAAACCCTTGAGCAGGGCAACCTCGGTCGCATGGCGGAAAACTCGAAAAAACTCGCGCGGCCACACGCCGCCCGGGAAATTGTAAACGAAATCGAGCACATAATCGGATAATCGAATGTACGGCAAGATAAAGAAAGTTCATTTCATCGGTATAGGCGGCATAGGAATGAGTGGCATAGCCGAAGTGCTGATCAACATGGGTCTTGAGGTAAGCGGTTCCGATCTCGCGGAAACCCAGATAACGCAACGTCTGGTTTCTCTGGGAGCCGTCGTTCATACGGGTCACAGCTCGGAAAACGTCAAAGGAAGCGAGGTGGTTGTATACTCATCGGCCATCAGGAAGGACAACCTCGAGATGATCGCCGCCACCGCGGCCAGGGTTCCCCTCATACCTAGAGCGGAAATGCTCGCGGAACTGATGAGACTCAAGTTCGGCATCGCAGTCGCCGGAAGCCACGGAAAAACCACCACGTCCTCCATGATAGCGTCGGTGCTTTCCCACTGCGGTGCCGATCCAACCATAGTGGTAGGAGGAAAGCTGCGGACCATAGATTCAAACGCCCATCTTGGAACCGGCCGTTTCATGGTAGTGGAAGCCGACGAAAGCGACGGATCATTCGAAAAACTCTCTCCTGTCGTCACGGTGCTCACAAATATCGATAAAGAGCACCTTGATTACTACGGAGACATGAAAGCCCTTGAGCTTGCCTTCTCCAACTTCCTGCACAAAATTCCCTTCTACGGACTTGCAGTAACATGCGCCGACTGTCCGAGAACCGCAGAGATAAGCAGGAAATTCAACAAAAAAATACTGACTTACGGAATAAAAGGCCCCGCAGACCTAATGGCCGAGAACATACGCTTTTCCAAGCTGAAAACATCTTTTGAAGTGACATACGGAGGTTACCTGCTCGGAGAGGTGGATCTCAGCACTCTGGGAGCCCATAACGCTCTAAATTCCCTGGCCGCAATAGCCGTGGGAATGGAATTCGGCTTCAGTTTCGAGAAGATAAAAGAGGGTCTTGCTAACTTTGAGGGCACGGAAAGAAGACTGCAGTTGAAAAGTGATAGGAAGGGTGTAAAAATAATAGACGATTACGGGCATCACCCAAGTGAGCTGGAAGTCACTATAGAAGCTCTTAAGGCGGCGTTTTCCCAAGAACCGATTCTTCTCTTCCAGCCCCACAGATTTTCTAGGACAAAGCTTCTTTACAGCGATTTTGTCAGGGTTTTAGGAAAGATAAAACACCTGTACATTCTTGATATATATCCCGCCGGGGAAAAACCGGTAAAGGGAATAACTTCAGAAAAGCTGGTCAAAGACATAAAAAAGGCAGGCAATGCGAACGCACGTCACGTGGATGACCCCGATGCTTTCGTGGACCGCATGGCAAATGAGCTCAAAAAAGGAGACATCCTGCTTACCTCGGGCGCCGGAAACGTCTGGAAGTACGGGGACAGGATCGCAGAACTGATCGTATGAACAATTCAACTCAAAACAGCGACCTTGAGATACTGGACAATTACCCGATGAGAAAATACCTGTACATAAAAGTCGGGGGTGAGGCGAAGCGCCTCGTGTATCCACAGAACATGAAAAGTTTCCTCGAACTGCTCAAGCACTGCCACGAGTCGGGGGAGAAAGTCACCGTCCTCGGAGCCGGTTCCAACACCATAATAACCGAGCAGGGAATAGACGGCGTAGTCATAAGCACGAGGAAGCTAAAGGAAGTACGCATAGACGAAACGCGCGTTGAAGCCGAATGCGGCGCAATGCTCTCATCCATAATGAACAGATCGATCCGCCTCGGACTCACGGGGTTCGAGTTCGCCGCCGGCATACCTGGAACTGTGGGAGGAAGCATATACATGAACGCTGGCGCGAACGGGGGAGAGATAAAGGACGCGGTGAAAAAAATTCACATATGGCACGAGGGAGAGGAAAAGGAGCTGTCAAGAGAAGAAATAAACTTCGAGTACAGGAAAAGCAACCTGCCCGAGGGTGCCATAGTCACGAAAGCCGTGTTCGAACTGCGCGTAGGAGACAGGAGAAAAAGTGAGGAGAACGTAAGACAGTACCTCGCTTACAGAAACAGGACCCAGCCCGTAAAAATGGCCAACACGGGTTCGGTCTTCAAAAACCCACCCACGGTCAGTGCTGGAGAACTGCTCGAGGGGCTGGGGTTCAAGGGGCTTTGCGTAGGCGGAGCCAAGTTCTCGGAAATCCACGCGAATTTCATCGTGAACTTCAACAGGGCAAAAGCCGACGATATCATCGCACTCATTGAAAAAGCCAGGGAAGTCGCCTTAAAAAAACGGAAAATAAATCTTGAGCCCGAAGTCGAAATAATGGGCAAGGAGACGGGAGCCGCATGAACACGCTGACAAAGGTAATATCGACAGTTTTTTTCCTCTCGGTCTGCGCAATTACTATTTTCGCAATGGAGCCGGCGGAACATCTCACCGTGAAGGAGATTGTTATCACGGGGAACAGCAAGATAAGTTCCTCGGAAATCATAAAACGCTCTGGAATAAGAGCCGGTTCAACATCCATGCTGTTTCCCACTTCCAAAGCGAAGCAGGAAATCCTTGAGAATCCATGGGTAAGCGAAGTACGGGTGAAAAAGCTTCTTCACGGAAAAATAAAAATTGAAATCTACGAAAACAAACCCTTCTGCATAGTGGCCCGGGAGGGGACTAAACCATACTACATAGATGTAAACGGAAAACGGCTAGGCGCAACAGAGTCATCGCAAGGTCTTGATTTCCCGGTTATCTCAAGCAAGGAGAAAATCAGTCCGAGCCTCATGCTCCAGGCAATCGAGATTCTCAACCTCTCCAAGGCAAGTCCAACTCTTGGCTGGTCGGAAATCTCGGAAGTAGTAGTGGAAGAGACCTTCGGCATCAAGCTCTTAACCCTTGACCGAAGATTCGTAACCTTCGGAAAAGACAACATGAAAAACAAGTGGCACAAGGTTGAGAGGATAATAGTTCACTCACGCAAGAACAACCTGGTGGAAAAAGACATAGACATAAGCTCGGGTGACGTAGGCGTAATAGGCTACGACTCCTAACATCACGAAATGGCACAGAGAAAAAACAGTTCGGTACCGATAGTTGGTCTCGACATAGGAACGACAAAAGTCTCCGTAGTGGTTGGTGAGTCCGACCCAGGAGGCGAGATTGAGATAATCGGCGTCGGTAACCACCCCTCCCACGGACTCAAAAGGGGGGTAGTGGTCAACATAGACAAGACCGTGGACTCCATACAGAACGCGGTCGAGAAAGCCGAACAAATGTCCGGACATTTGATAAAGGAAGTCATAGTAGGAATAGCCGGCGGGCATATAAAGGGAATGAACGGGCACGGAATGGTCACCCTGCGAGAAAAGGAGGTGACTCCTAAGGATATCGAGAGAGTCATAGAATCGGCAAACGCCCTTCTGATTCCGGCGGAAAGGGAAATTATTCACGCCATCCCGCAGGACTACACGGTTGACAGGGAAAGCGGTATAAACGATCCAGTCGGGATTCACGGCTTAAAGCTTGAGGCGGACGTCCACATAGTCACGGGGGACGTGACCGCGGCCCGGAACATCATAAAATGCATAGAAATGTCGGGAATGACTTCCGTTGACATGGTAATTGAGCAGATAGCCTCAAGCGAGGCGGTTCTCACGCAGGACGAAAGGGAGATCGGGGTAGCAATGATAGACTTCGGAGGAGGCACATGCGATATAGCGGTGTTCATTAACGGAAGCATCAAGTATACCGAAAGCATCACCCTCGGGGGAGACCATCTCGACAGGGACATAGCCTTCGGGCTCTCGGTACCGCTTCCTGAAGCAAGAAAGCTCAAGGAAAATCATGGCATGGCCACGGCGAACCAAAACGGATTAATAATGAGCGATGAGAAAGTAGAGGTGAAAACCGCTTCTGGACACGAGCCCAAGAATGTTTTCAAAAGGGACCTTACGACGATAATCCAGCTGAGAATGGAAGAAATCTTCACACTCATACAAAAGGAATTTTCAAAGCATGGGTTCATCGGCTTGCTTCCGGCGGGAGTGGTGCTTACCGGGGGAAGCAGCAAGATGCGGGAGATGACGACTCTTGCCGAGCAAGTACTCGATATGCCTGTCCGCATCGGGATACCCCGCGATGTAAACGGTCTCACGGAGATTATCACCGACCCCATCTATTCAACCGGAGTGGGACTAGTTAAATACGCAAGTTTGAATAAAGGACCCGCCGTTACAGCAGGTGGGCTGACGCAGAAAAATGTTTTTAGGAGAATGAAAGGATGGTTTAACGAATTTTTTTAAAGAGAAAATCAAACCGGAGGGTAAACATATGGCAAGTTTTAGGATTGAGAATGTTGATGATGGTTTCGGCAGAGCCAGAATCAAGGTTGTAGGGACAGGTGGGGCCGGCGGAAACGCCGTCAACACCATGATAAGCAGAGGACTTAAAGAAGTGGAGTTCGTCGCCGTAAACACGGATTTCCAGGATCTAAACAAATCACTGGCACCGACTCAAATCCATATAGGAGAGAGCATATCGAGAGGCCTAGGTTCCGGGGGAAACCCCCTGATTGCAAAAGAAGCGGCTCTTGAGGACCAAGAGAAAATAGCAGAGGTTCTCGGAGAGGCCGACATGGTTTTCATAACCGCAGGAATGGGAGGCGGAACAGGTACTGGTGTTTCTCCCGTAATCGCCCAGGTATGCAAGGAGAAGGATATTCTCACCGTGGCTATAGTCACAAAGCCCTTTGAATTTGAGGGAATTACAAGAAGGGAAAACGCCGATTACGGAATCGAGGAGCTGGACAAACATGTCGACACGCTGATTGTGATTCCCAACGACAAGCTTGCGGCCATCCACAAGGTCAGCATTCTTGACGCTTTTCGTCAAGCGGATGAAGTTCTTTACCAAGCAGTAAAGGGAATTTCCGACATCGTTACGGGAACTGGATACATCAATGTCGATTTTGCCGATGTGAAAAGCATAATGGCAAACCACGGAGGCAAAGCCCTTATGAGTTCTGGGTTCGCACAGGGTCCAAACCGGGCGACTCAGGCAGCGCAGATGGCCATAACAAGTCCTCTTCTCGAGGATGTATCCATTGCCGGAGCCAAAGGAATGCTGATGAACGTAACGGCTTCGGAGGACTTTGGAATTGAGGAGCTGAACGAAGCGTGCAGCCACGTGAGGGAAAGGGCAAACGGCGACATCGATCTGATTTTCGGTCTGGTCTTCGATGAAAAGGCCAAGGATTTCGTAAGAATCACCGTGGTCGCAACCGGGATAGAGAATTACATCGATAAAAGGGCGACCGATATGATTTCGGAACAGCCGTACAGTCCCGATGTAGAGGAAGACCTCGACATACCAACTTTCGTCAGAAGAAAAGAAAGAATTGCCCGCTAAGAACTGGCCGGGCTGTGTCAGACAACCTCGGATCTGCCTTCCTTAAGGAATGGCAGATCCGCCCTCGGGGTGTCGATCCAGAGCCCTTCAATGTCGTAGAATTCCCGGACGGGCCGGTAGAACACGTGGAGAACCACGTCCACGAGGTCAAGCAGCACCCATCGGCCTTCGGAGACGCCTTCGGTTCCGAATATCTTTACTCCGCGCTTTTTAAGTTCCCGCTCGACGTTCTCCACTATGGTCCGCACTCCCCTGTCGGAGTTCGCGCTGCACACAACGAAATAATCCGCCACGTCGCTTTTCTCCCCAATTTCCAAAATCACGGGATTCTCCGCCTTCTTCTCCCAAGCGGCGCGGGCAACAAACAAGGCTTTTTCTCTGGGCTCTATGGTTTCTCCTCCAGCTGGTAAAGGCCGTTTTCCGCTATATATTTCTCCACCTCGCGTGGAACCAGATACCTGAGCGAATTGCCATGGCGGGCAAGCTCCCTGACTTCCGTGGAAGAAACCCTTATGCCGGCGATATCTACGAAAAACAACTTATTTGAGCTTTTGTGAGCAAAAACATCCATACCCGTGCCGCTATAAGAATATCGAAAGTCATTTTTGAGGGCAAGGGGAATCGGACTGCCGGAATCAGCAAAGTCGTAACCGGGGCGGCGAAGAACAACGAAACTTGAATAGTTGAAAAGTTCCGCGAAATCTTTCCATGTGTCTATTTCCGCGAAAAGTTCGCAACCCATTATGAAGTAATATCCGTTTTCCGAACCGCTTTGTTTAAGCGCCCTGAGCGTATCGACAGTGTAGGAAGGAGGCTCCCTGCGGAGTTCCATGTCGGAAACCCTGAAACGGGAATTACGCTTCGCCGAAAGGTTAAGCATATTGAGCCTGTGAGAAGAGGCAGCCATGGTTTCTGAGCTTTTATGGGGAGAGACAAGGGTAGGAATAAAAACCATCTCGTCTAGCGCCAGTCTTTCGCTTATCTCTTCAGCGGCCCTCAGGTGACCCGCGTGCACGGGGTCGAACGAGCCGCCCATCAGGCCTATCTTCATATGTAGCCCTCTATCATCACTTCATCGCCGAACCTTCTGACCTTAATATTCTTGATACTGATCGCATTCCCAATCGATTGCTTCCCCATATCCCCGACCATACTCACCCCGTCGCCTCCGATGATCTTGGGCGCGTAAAAGAAAACCACCTTGTCAACCAAGCCCTCCCGAAGAAAACAGGCCCCTACCCTGCTTCCTCCTTCAACTAGAACACCGCACATTCCCATGGCGCCTAGCTCGCGAAGAAGGTCTGCGGCAGGTACGCGGCCCGTGGCGTCGGATTCAAACCTCAGTATCTCGGCACCGAGCTCGCGAAGCCTCTTTTCCTTAACAGGCGCAGCCTCCGTAGTGGCTATTATCGAGCGGGTATGGGTGCTGAAAACCTTCGCCTCGGGCGAAATGCTAAGCTTTGAATCCATAATCACCGGAACCGGCTGGCGAACAGTCCCCCCGACCAGGCGAACGTCAAGTCCCGGGTCGTCCGCAAGCACCGTGTTTATCCCGACAATTACTGCATCCACTCTTTTTCTCAGGCGATGGGCAATTTCCCTTTGCTTTACGCTCCCTATCCACTTGGAATCACCCGTCGCGGAAGCTATCTTGCCATCAAGAGTGGAAGCACATTTTAGGATGACGAAAGGAAGACCCGAGACGACGTGCTTGTTAAAAAACTCGTTAGTTTCTGTGCATTCCCTCTCAAGAATCCCCGTTCTTACCGTTATTCCGTTTTCGCGAAGCTTCGCCACCCCTTTTCCGCTTACCTTGGGATTAGGATCAATAGCTCCAACGACAACATCGGATACGCCCGAGGCTATTATGGCATCAGTACACGGAGGAGTAAGCTTTTCTGTATGGCAACAGGGTTCAAGCGTCACGTAAAGCGTGGCACCTTTTAGTGAAATTCCCTTCTTCGCGGCATCCGCAAACGCTTCTATCTCCGCGTGGGCAAGCCCGGCTTTTTTATGATAGCCGCGGCCCACGATGCGGCCCCCGAGTACGCAGACGGCACCGACCATGGGATTGGGACTGGTACACCCTTCTCCCCTGAGGGCAAGCCTCAGGGCTTTTTTCATAAACTCCCTGTCATCTCGAGCGGGCATCAAAGAACCTAGTGCAAAGCCTCCTTGTCTGATGTGAAAAGCGCTTTTGTGAACTGTCCGGCGTCAAATTCGCGCAGGTCCCCGAGACCTTCTCCAACCCCTATGTACTTAACCGGAAGACCAAGCTGTTCCGCTATCGCCACTATTATTCCCCCCTTGGCTGTCCCGTCGAGTTTGGTAAGGACTATACCAGTCACCCCGATGGCTTCGCCAAAAACTCTGGCCTGCTCCACGGCGTTCTGCCCAGTAGTGGCATCAACGACAAGGAGAGTTTCATGGGGAGATCCCTCGAGTTCACGCGCGACCACTCTTCTCAGCTTCTTGAGTTCGTCCATAAGTCCCGTTTTCGTGTGAACCCGCCCGGCGGTATCTATCACGAGCAGGTCAATGCCTCTTGAAACCGACGCCTTTACCGCATCATAAGCTACTGCGGATGGGTCCGCTCCGGTCTGGCCGCGAAGAAAATCGCTTCCCACCCGTTCGGCCCAAACCCCGAGCTGCTCAACTGCTGCTGCCCTGAATGTATCGGCTGCGGCTACCATTACCTTCTTTCCTTCCCGTGTGAACCTGTTGGCGATTTTTCCTATTGATGTAGTTTTTCCGACGCCGTTAACTCCCGCTACCATGAAAACCGTCGGCTTGGCGGAAATATCAGACACCGGACTCTCGACTCCCTTTAGGATATCGAGAATCTCCTTTTCAAGAAGGCTTTTTATTCTCTCCATGTCTCCGCTGTCCCCCGCCCCAAATGAAGACGAGACTTTCTCTCGCAGTTTCGCGGTGGTCGCAACTCCCATATCCGACATTATGAGTATCTCCTCGAACTCATCCCAAGTCGCATCATCAATCCTCCCGGATGAAAAAACATGCTCTAGATTCTGCAGAATCCCGCTGCGAGTCTTGGAAAGTCCGAGGCTCAGTCTCGAGAAAAAATCCGCCTCCGTATCTTCTTCCTCTTCTGCAACGATTTCCTCCTCCGGCTCTCGGGCAACCTTCTTTTCTTCCGGTTCCTTTTCAGCTTTCAGTTCTTCAGGTTCAACTTCCGTTTCTTCAGGAAGAACCGGTTTTTCGGCAACCTCTATCGGTTCAGCCGCAGGTGCCGAATCCGCAGGAAGCGTCACAACTTCTTTTTCTTCCACCGCTACGGGTTCGGGTGCGGCAAACTGCGGTTCAGGTGCAGGCTCGGTAACTTGCACGGGCGCAACTTCCGGAGCGGGAGGTTCGGGCGGCGGCACAACCTCTTGGGGTTCAGCGGAAACGGCCTCGGGCTCCGTCGGAACTTCCTTTTTCCTGAAGAGAAAATAAACTGCCGCAAGCACGACGACCGCTATCGCGACCGGGATTGCTATCTCCGGATCGATATGGGTTTCAAGTGCCGATAAAAGTTCAGTGATCTCTTTCATGTGGCCTGTCCGGTTGAAAACAGTTTCTTGCCGACAAAAAACGGCCCCAGGCTTTCAAGATACCTCGAAGTCTGCTGCGTCTTCCTCATCCTCTCCACCAGTGCGGAAAGCGGATAGAGATCTCTGCCCAGAATCCCTATCACAAAATCATTGTCGTTTTTATCAAGGCCGTGGCTCGCAAGACGGATGTCCTTTGCATATCCCGCGTCCCCGAACTGAAACCCTATCTTGCCGTGTTCCCCGAGAACAGCTCTTTGCTCCTCGGGAGGGAGGGTTTCAAAAGCCTTTGCCCTCCTGAGCGGATACCAGATGGCCCACGCAAGTTCCAGGTCAAAGATCTTCTGCTTCGGGACTGAAATCAGCGTTCTTTCGAGGTCTTTTTCATAGCCGAGCGAGTAGGTCCTTCCGAGCATCGTGTACTCAGGCTTCGGCTTAAGCCGGGCAAAAGAGGAGCCGGAGAGAAACTGCCTGAGTTCCGTAACGAAAAATTCAGGTGTCTCGCTTATGGTCAGAAGGCCCGCGCCTTCGTAATCATTCATGTCCGAATAAAGAACCGCCGTCAAAGAAGAATTTTCAAGATCGCGAATCAACAGGGATTCAGACACGGGGTCGATACCCCCGAAAGCCAGAAACTGCATAAAAAGCCTTCTGTCAAGAGACTCGCCCTCTCTTCCTTTCTCGCTTAAGTCAAACGGCATGTCCGCGGGTTTGCTCATACTTTATCACCAGACCCAAGGCTTAAGTATCTACGATTTAAAGGCCTAACTCAATGCGATAAATCTTAATCAGGTCGCTGTGGTATAGTATTACAGAGAAGCGAGGACGGGGGTAATGCCGAACAAGCCCAGTTTTTCTGATTTAGCCTACAAAAACAAAAAGAAAGTAACCCGTAAACAGCGGTTCCTTGAAAAAATGGATGAGATCCTGCCGTGGAAACTGCTGCTTGAACCTGTACTAAGCAAATATCCGAAGTCGCGTAAGGGACGACGACCTATTCCGGCCAAGGTTATGCTGCGAATTTACCTGATGCAGCAATGGTACGGCTTGTCGGACCCGGCAATGGAGGAAAGCCTTTATGATATTGAATCCTTGCGCCGTTTTGCCGGCGTGTCAATGCAGAGGATTCCGGATGAAACCACTATCTGCAAGTTCCGCCACTTTCTACTGAGACATCAAATGACCGAAGAATTGCTCCGCCTCACCGGGCAGTGCTTATCAGAACGCGGCCTGACGGTGAGCAAAGGCAAGATTGCCGAACCCAGAGTACGCAGGGTCAAGCAAAAGGCGAGCGTGGGCAAAAGTACGCGCCGATAGAAAAAGGGCAGATATCCCCCATCTTCAGGAAAGGATGCGCAAACAAAGGGAAAGAAAATTCATGTGGAAGTATCGCGGTTCCTGTGAACTGCTTGAGATGCCAGACGGTCTTACTGGTGCATCATGTTCAGAAATTCCGTGTTGCTTTTAGTTCCCCGAAGCTTGTCAAGCAGAAATTCCATTGCTTCGGTGGTGTTCATCGGATTGAGGATTTTCCGGAGAAGCCATATGCGGTTAAGCTCGGACGCCTGAATAAGAAGCTCTTCCTTTCTGGTCCCCGACCTCTGAAGATCTATCGCAGGAAACACCCTTCTCTCCGCAAGACGGCGGTCAAGGTACACTTCCATGTTTCCAGTTCCCTTGAATTCCTCGAAGATAACCTCGTCCATGCGGCTTCCGGTGTCTATAAGAGCGGTGGCTATTATTGTGAGGCTTCCTCCCTCCTCGGTGTTTCTCGCTGCTCCGAAAAATCTCTTGGGTCGCTGAAGAGCATTTGCCTCTATTCCTCCGGAGAGCACTTTTCCGCTTGCGGGAGTCACCGTGTTGCTCGCTCTTGCAAGCCTGGTAAGACTGTCTAGCAGGATAACGACATCCTTTCCGTGCTCAACATATCTTTTAGCCTTCTCGATCACCATGTCGGCAACCTGTATGTGCCTTTGCGCCGGTTCGTCGAAAGTCGAACTCACGACTTCTCCCTTGACCGACCTCTGCATGTCGGTGACCTCTTCCGGACGCTCGTCTATGAGCAGAACAAAAAGCTCAATTTCAGGATGGTTCTCCGTTATCGCATTGGCTATTCTCTGGATTATTATGGTCTTGCCAGTACGTGGAGGAGCAACTATAACGGCTCTCTGTCCCTTCCCCACTGGAACGAAAAGATTCATCACCCTTGAGCAAAATTCGTCTTTTTCATATTCAAGATCTATTTTCTGTTCTGGATGAAGGGGAACGAGTCCCTCAAAAGGCGTCCTCTGCCTGCATATCTCGGGAGAGTCATAGTTTGCCTCCTCTATCTTGAGAAGAGCCAGATTCTTCTCCCCTTCTCTAGGGAGCCTCACAAGGCCTCTTATCGTGTCGCCGGTTTTCAGGCTGAAAGATCTTATCTGGGATTTTGAAACGTATATGTCATCGGGACTCGGCAGATAGCTGTATTTGGGAGATCTCAGGAAACCATAACCTTCGGCCAGGATCTCAAGCACTCCCTCGGCTATTATGGAACCATGGCTTTCACTCTGTGCCTTGAGCAAGGAATAGATAAGATCCTGTTTCGCCATTCTGGCGGTATCTTCAATACCGGCCTGCCTGCTGAGTTTTATCAGGTCCGAGGGCTTTTTCGCCCTGAGATCGTTCAGGTAAAGCAGCTTGCCGTTTCCGTTTTTCTGCTCCCCTTTTTTCTGGACAGCATCTGCAGCTTCCGCTTTAGAGACTTTTGCCATACGGTGAAACTCCTTGAATTAAGGCATTGTTGTTAAATTTCTCGGTTCAAAAAAACAATCGAAATCTTTTGAAGTGTCAGGAGCACGACAATCGCGCGCGTTTAAGAATTCGAAGTGAAGAATCAGTACAACTTATACAGATAATACTATTGCCGCGCAACAAGCTTGTCAATATCTAAAACCGAACTTGCCAACAGAAAAGGACTTTTGCTCCGCAGAAAATCCACACCGCTTTTCCATGAGAAACCCGCTCCCTCCTGACAAGTGTACTTAACACCTAGGACTCTACGGCTACAACTGCCTTTAGTAAATACACAAATGAGAAAAAATGTCAATAGGTTTAGGTCCCAGCAGCACCCCCTGTCCGTCTTGGGGGTTTTCGAAGCGCTGTGGCAATTTGAGGGAATTTTCGGTTATACTTTGAGCAGGGATATGCAGAAACGGAGAAACAAGGGGGTGAGCTAATATGGCGGGTCATTCCAAATGGGCAAACATAAAACACAGAAAAGCCGCAGTTGACGCCAAGCGGGGAAAGATATTCACCAAGCTTATCAGGGAGCTTACGGTTGCCGCTAAGGAAGGAGGAGGCGATCCGGAATCCAACCCGCGTCTTCGCACCGCTGTAGCGACCGCGAAGGGTGCCAACATGCCCAACGACACGATAGAGAGGGCCGTAAAACGGGGCACCGGGGACATAGAGGGGGTAGTCTACAACGAGATATTTTACGAAGGGTATGGACCCGGCGGAAGCGCAGTATACGTAAAGACCCTTACTGATAACAGGAACAGGACCGTCTCCGAAATAAGAAGGATATTCACCAAACACGGCGGAGGGCTCGGGGAGAACGGCTGCGTTGCGTGGATGTTCGACCTTAAGGGAAGAATCGCGTTTTCTGGAGACTCGGTTGATGAGGATACGCTTTTCGACCTGGTGATAGACTTGGGTGCCGACGACGTACGCACCGAGGACAGCGACATCGTGGTTATAACCCCCACGGATAACTACGAATCCGTAAAAAGAGCGGTCTCAGACGCCGGAATCCAGTACGAATCAGCCGAAGTCACCATGATACCGCAGACAAACGTTAGGATCGAGGGCCGGGACGCCGAACACATGATAAGACTCATGGAAGCGCTTGAAGACAGCGACGATGTTCAGAACGTGTACGCCAACTTCGATATAGACGAGCAGTTACTCGAGGCAATTGGATAAAATTTCCGACACCAGGGTCATGGGAATTGACCCCGGATCAAGATCCTGCGGCTATGGAATCGTGGATGGCGCGGGAAACCGGTTAAGCTACGTAGCAAGTGGAACAATCACTCCTGCACCCGGAAACTCCGCCCCTGAAAGGCTGAACGATATCTATGTAGGGGTCCTGAGAGTAATCGACGATTATGCTCCCTCGGTCGTATCGGTCGAGGAAATGTTTTTCGCCAAAAACGCGAGAAGTGCCATAAAACTCGGCCAGTCAAGAGGCATAGCGATCCTGGCGGCGGCGCAGAGAGGAATTCCGGTAAGCGAGTACGCACCCACCAGGGTAAAGCTCGCCCTGACCGGCAGAGGAAGAGCAGGCAAGGAAGAGATGCAGAAAATGCTTTCTTACATGCTCGGAGTCGGCGAATTTCAAAGCACAGATGAGTCAGATGCACTCGCGATCGCGATCTGTCACTTAAGTCTTTCAAAATACGGGCTGCCGGACGGCACTATTGGCAGTGCAAGAAACCGGCGCAGGAAAAAAAGATTCACTGTAAATGATCTATCTGCTTAGAGGCGCAATCGCTTGCAAGGAAATCGGGACCGTCATCATCGACGTAAACGGGGTCGGTTACGGCGTTACCGTTCCACTGTCCACTTACTACGATCTCGGAGCCGTGGGGGAGGAAGTTGAACTCAAAATACATACAAGCCAGAGGGATAACAGCATTGAGTTGTTCGGGTTTCTCACCGAAGCGGAAAAAAAACTCTTTGAAAAACTCATCGGCGTTTCCGGCATAGGACCGAAAGCGGCTACGAACGTGCTTTCGAACATTTCCACCTCAGAGCTTGTAAGGTGCATAATAAACGGGAACCTGGCGCAAAGAAAAATCCGAGGCATCGGCACTAAAACCGCCACCAAGATAGTAAATGAGCTTAAAGACAAGCTTGATGACCTTGCGGTGGATGAAGAATCCTCAATATCAAACACCATGCTTGACGACACGATTTCCGCGCTGCTTAATCTCGGCTACACAAGGGCCGAAGTGGAGAAAAAAACCCCCGAGATCAAAAAAATCATAGAGGTCTCAGGTTCCATAGAGAATGTGCTTCGGGATTCTCTTAAAGTGATCAGAAACTAGATGGCACAGAACACAAGAAAAACCGTTTCGCCGGAACACACGGAAACAGACGAGCTTACGGACGTAAATCTTCGTCCCGCTTTTCTTCGGGACTTTATCGGGCAGCCGAGCGTTAAGGAACAGGTCGCCATATTCATCGGCGCCGCCAAGGCAAGAGGCGAAGCCCTCGATCACGTCCTTCTCTCCGGTCCCCCGGGACTTGGAAAAACCACCCTCGCCCACATATTCGCAAACGAGCTTGGCGTGGGGCTGCATCTTACCTCGGGACCTGTTCTCGAAAGAACTGGAGATCTCGCTTCCATGCTTACCAACCTCAATGAAAAGGATGTGCTTTTCATTGATGAAATACACAGGATAAACAGGGTCGTCGAGGAATATCTTTATTCCGCCATGGAGGATTTCGAAATCGACCTCATGATAGGAGAAGGCCCGACGGCAAGATCGGTGAAAATAAACCTCAACAGGTTCACCCTCATAGGAGCGACGACCAGAACAGGGCTTCTCACCTCCCCTTTCCGTTCCCGCTTCGGGGTTGAGCTCAGGATCGACTACTACAGCACGGAAGAACTCTCAAGCATAGTGAAAAGATCCTCAGGGATTCTTGGGGTCGAAATAACGGACGAAGGGGCAAGCGAGATGACCTCGAGGGCAAGAGGAACCCCCAGGATAGCCAACAGGCTTCTTAAGAGGGTAAGGGACTACGCACAGATGAAATCGGACGGACGCATAACCGAAACCGTGGTCATGGATGCACTTTCGATGCTTGAGATAGATTCAAGGGGTCTTGACAACCTAGACAGAGCGATACTCACCGCCATAATCGAGAAATTCGGAGGGGGTCCCGTAGGAATAGACACTATTTCAGCCGCTGTGAGCGAGGACAAGGATACGATAGAAAACGTCTACGAACCCTTCCTAATAAGAGAGGGTCTGGTAGAAAAAACCCCTAGGGGAAGAAAGGCTACAAAACTCGCCTACAGACACTTGGGACTCAACCTGAGCGAGAGTCAGCCAAAACTTCTCTGACCCGAGCAAAAAGCTGAAGACATTCAGTCAAGCGGTATTTCCCTTATGAACTCATCCCAGTGATTCCCGGAGATGGAGTCTATTATTTTTCTCGGCTCCTTGTAACCCTTCTCCCCGGGAAATAATTTCCCGTATACTTCGTCTCTCACCTCAAGCCACTCGTCTATCGCCGCATAGTTTTTGAATTTTACCACGGTTTTGTAGGTCCAAAGCGGCTTTATGGTATGTATTCTCTGTGAATACATCCTGTAATCGTCAACGGTGATGCCTCTTTTTTTCATTTCCTGCCAGAAAGGAAAAAGACGGGTTCTGTATACCCTGAGAAATTCCTCGCGGTTCTCGGGCGCCACTGTATAGAAACTCTCTTCCACTACAATCGTATACCTATCCTCTTCCGCGCTAACGACCGTGGTGGTCACGAGGAAGAAAATCAAGATGAAAACGGCCGGAAAACAATGTTTTTTCGACATAAAATCCCTCCCTGTTGAAAATTCAAACCTTTTTTAATTCCAATACCCGAATGACAAAAGGGTAACGGCATCAATCCGCCAGCGCAACGTTTTAATTACAACCCCAAACACAATTTTCGAGCGATTTTATCTTTTCCTCAAAACAGGTAGGTTAGAATGTAGGATTTTACGGTTTGATTTATGCGGCGGTCATCGTTCCGTCCATAATCAGGTTATCCATCTGAGTGTCGCCCGCGACATGAGTTTATGGGCGGAACGAGGGTTTTCGATTTTCTCCTAGACCCACTTTATGAATCTCTTCACGGAAGGAACGAACAACGTATTAATGTTGCTTGTAAGCACCGGGCCGGTGGTCAAGGCCGTGCTTCTGCTTCTAGTTTTCATGTCTGTTTTTTCCTGGGCGATTATCTACACGAAATTCCGCCTTCTAAGAAGTTCTTCCAAAAAATCAACCGCGTTTCTCAATCTTTACCATTCAAACGAAGACATGAGATCGCTTCTTTCCTTCTCGGAGAAAGTCGGCGGTCCGGTTGCCGAGCTGTTCAGGGCCGGCTACGCGGAAGTAATAAAAACGGACAAGAAGAAAAGCCGTAGCGAACTTGACCCAAATGGGCCCGCAGATATTTCTTCCCGCTCCGAATCCATAGACCTTGTGGAGAGGGCGCTTAACAGAGCGATGACCAAAGAGGCTTCGAAACTTGAAAAATCTCTGGTTTTCCTGGCAACCACCGGCAGTTCAGCTCCGTTCATAGGACTGTTCGGAACCGTGTGGGGAATTATGAACTCCTTTATAGGACTTGCGGGAAGCAAAGGGGTTCCCTCGCTTGAGGTCGTGGCTCCGGGAATCGCGGAGGCGCTTATAGCGACCGCTATCGGCCTTGCGGCCGCCATCCCCGCCACAATAGCCTATAACTACTTCGTCAACAGAGTAAGGGCCATGGAGGTGGAAATGGAGCATTTCTGCGCCGGATTTCTGAACACGGCGGAGCGGTATCTAAACAGGTAGCGGAGAATTTCGCCACATGGCAGCAGGAAATTTTAATGTCGGACAGCGCAAGTCAGTTCTCTCCGAGATAAACGTCACCCCGTTTGTCGACGTAATGCTGGTTCTGCTGGTTATCTTCATGGTCACAACTCCCATACTTTACCAAGGAGTCAAGGTGAGCCTTCCGCAGACGGCATCTTCCAAAATCCCGGTAAAAGACCAGAAACAGATAACCGTGACCATAACCAAATCCGGAAATATATTTCTTGAAGACACACGCTACTCGCTTCGAGAAATCGCAGCCGCTCTCAGTAAATTAATGGCGGCGGAGGGAACCACGCCCGAGAACGGACGGGTTTTTCTCAGAGCCGATAAATCAGTCAAATACGGATTCGTGGTAAAGGTCATAGACGAGGTAAAGAAAACTGGCGTTGAAAAGCTGAGCCTGATCACGGAGTCAAAGAACATAAGGGACAAATAAGCGGACATGTAAAAAGATGAAGGGAGAAAAGAATCAGTTTCGTAAGGGGTTTTTTATTTCCCTGGGTCTTCATCTGCTGATTGTCTGCCTGCTTGCTCTTGGAGTCGGAAGGCACGAGCAGGTCTCCCCTGAGCAATCAATAGAAGTGTCACTCTCAACCCAAGCTCCGCGTGCCAGCGAGAAAAAATCAGCTGCCAAGACTCCCGGCAATCCCCGGAAACCGGAGAAAACCGCAAAGAAAATCAAAAAACCTCCGAAGGAGCAGGTAAAGCCTCCCCAGAAGAAAAAAGCGCACCCGAAGGCTGCGCCACCGAAAAAAGAAAAGAAACCCAGAAGCGCCCCTGCAAAGACAAAACCCGCCCCCAAGCCAAAAGAACCTGCAGCGGCAAGCAAGGAGACACCGCCGAGCACACAACCGGAAACCAAAAAGAAAGAAGATGCCGCTGAGAAAAAAGCTTTTGAATCCGGAAGAAAAGAAGTGATCAGGAACATCAAAAAGGAATCCGTTTTAAGCAGCATCAAGAAAAGCGCCCAACAAGCGTCTGTCGAACCGGCTTCCAAAGAATCCGGCCCGGGAGTCATATCACTTGTGCTTGACGTCTATTACAGAACAATATCGAAACGAATACAGAGAAACCTGATCCTGCCACTTAACATAGATTCCAGCATCCTTCTCGCGGCTCAGGTAAATTTTTACATGACAGAAACCGGCGAAGTGTACGATGTGGGAATAGAAAGAAGTTCCGGAAACGTGAAGTTCGACTCTTACTGCATAAAGGCCGTAGAGGACTCTTCGCCTCTCCCTCCTCCGCCAAGTGAGCTGAGAGAAAGAATAAAGTCAGATTTCTTTGTCATCTCCTGTCAAAGCAAAAAGTGACTCACATGCGGCTTATACTCGTAAGACACGGAAAAACAGACTGGAACGAAAGCGGAAGATGCCAGGGGATAAGCGACGTTCCGCTTAACACCACCGGAGAGGAGCAGGCGGAGAAAGTGGCTTTCTCTCTTAAGGATGAGATTATCGACCGCATATACTCAAGCAACCTCGCAAGGGCGAAGACGACGGCGGAGAAAATCGCCGCGTATCACTCAATTGACGTTGACATCAGGGATGATCTGCGGGAAATGGATCAGGGGATTTTCGAGGGCCTTGATTTCTCTTACATAAGAGAGAAATATTCTGACGTGCTTGAGCACTGGCGCAAAGACCCGGAAACCCTGCAGTTACCGGGCGGAGAGTCATTAAAAGGCGTTCAGCAAAGAGCTCTTGACGCCATAGCAGATATTAAAAACCGTTTCGGATCACAGAACATAGTCGTCGTAAGCCACAATATGGTTATAGGCACGCTGCTTTGCAGCTTTACCGGGAGCTCTCTTAAGGAATTGCGCGATTACATAGTAGAAGAAGCCTCAAAAAGCGTCGTTGAAATATACGATGACAGGTTCGTTATAATATCCCTTAACGATATTGATCACCTGCACCCTCCCGTCGAGTAAGTCAGGTCGCAAAAAACCCATGAAAGACGAAATACTGAAAATCATAAAAGAGTCCGTGGATTCGCTCGCGTTACCCGGAAACCCAACGGAAAAGGAAACAGAGTTCGAGGTATCGGTACCGAAAAAAAAGGAGTTCGGAGATTTCTCCACGAATGCGGCGCTCGTCATAGGAAGCACGATGGGTGAAAATCCCCGTGAAGTCGCGCAAAAAATAGTCGGGGAAATAGAGCAGCGCCGCCACGGTTTCATAGAAAGGCTTGATATCGCGGGGCCGGGATTCATAAATTTTTTCGTTAACGAAACCCTGTTCGAATCACAACTTAGAGAAATTCTCCGTCTCGGCGAAAAGTACGGAGCCTCCCGCGAGGGTTCCGCAGAGAAAGTGATAGTTGAATTCGTAAGCGCCAATCCTACGGGCTACCTTCATTTCGGCCACGCCCGAAACGCCGTTGTCGGAGACTCGGTGTGCAGAATACTTTCCTTTTGCGGATACGAAGTGACCAGAGAGTTCTACATAAATGACGCGGGCAGGCAGATGGATATGCTAGGCGAGTCGGTATACTCGGCTCTTGCGAGGTCCCGCGGACTCCAAAGAGAGCTTCCTGAAGACGGCTATCGCGGAGAGTACATCTCGGAACTCGCCGGGGAAATAGAGAAATCGGAAGAATGCCCTCAAGTACCCGGGGATGAATCGGAAGTTATCGAGCTCTGCAGGGAGTTTGCCTACTCAAGGCTTCTTGAGGAAATAAAAACTGACCTCGCGGACCTGAGGGTCGATTTTGACAACTGGTACAGCGAGAGAACCGAAATACACGGCCGCGGTTCGCAAGAGGGAAAACTGGGTAACACCCTTTCCGAACTCGAGGATATTGGGGCAGTTGAGAAAAAGGAGCAGGCGCTCTGGTTCAGGGCTTCCCTGTACGGGGACGGCAAGGACTGGGTAATAATAAAAAAAGACGGTTCTCCGACTTACTTTCTATCTGACATAGCTTATCATGTGGATAAATATTCAAGAGGATTTTCCAAGCTAATAAACGTCTGGGGGGCCGATCACCACAGCCACGTATCGCGTCTCAAGTCCTCCATGAAGGCTCTCGGCCTGAATGAATCTTCCCTAAGTGTGCTCCTTATACAATTCGTTAGGCTCGTAAGAGACGGGGTGGAAGTCCCGATGTCGAAAAGAGCGGGAGATTTCGTTACGCTTCGCGAAGTGCTTCGCGAAGTCGGGTGTGACGCCACAAGATTCTTTTTGCTCATGAGAAGCTCCGACAGTCACCTTGATTTCGATCTTTCACTGGCGAAAAAAGAGTCCAGCGAAAATCCCGTTTACTATGTTCAGTACGCAAACGCTAGAATTTCAAGCCTGATAAGAAACTCCGAGGAAGCGGGAGTCAGTGCCTCGGAGGAGCATCTTAATCTCCTTTCAGACGATGAGGAGCGAAGCATAATGAAAACACTTCTCAGGTTCCCCGAAGTAGTCCGTTCGGCGGCCGAGTCGCTTTCCCCGCACAAAGTGGTTTATTATCTTCAGGAATTGGCGGCCGAGTTCCATTTTTATTACAATAAGACGAGAATTCTGGACTCGGAGAATGCCGGTATGGCCTCCGCAAGGCTTTATCTGGCACGCTGCGTACAGGTGGTAATAGAAAACGGTCTCGGTCTTCTCGGAATAAAGGCCCCCAGAAGCATGTAAAATGGCTGAAGAAAAAAAAGGAAAAAATCCCCGGATTTTGCGGCTTTCTCTGGTTTTTCTCGTTGTTTTCACAATGGTGTTTTCCTTGGGAGTCGTGGTGGGGAAAAAATTTATCCCCGCGGACGAGCCTGTCTCGGCGGAAAAATCTCCCGGACTGCTGGAAAAACTGTTTTCGTTTGCCTCACGAGAGAAAACCCCAAGCGGCGAAGTGGAAAAACCGGTCGTCACTCCGGATGAAAAAGACACATCCGCCCGTGACAAGTACCTGTCAGCGATGATCAATCCTGACCATAAATACACCATTCAGGTCAGCTCTTTCCTGAGCAAGAAAGTCGCTAACAGAACTGTGAGATTCTACAAAGACAGGGGATATCCCGCTTTTATAAGGGAGTACTCGCCTTCTGAAATCACAACCTTCTACAGAGTGAGGATAGGAACCTTTCAATCCAAGGAACAGGCGCGGGAATACGGAAACGAGATAAAGGAAAGAGAAAGGGATTTCAAGTTCTACGTAACTGTTAACGACTGAACGTTAGAGGACGGCTGTATGCCGTCTTCTCGCAATAGACTACAGAGTAAGTTACAGGGTATTATCTTTTCATGGAAAACGAATGGTCAACACCTAGCCCCGAGGACGCTGACGAGAGATCTAAGACCGGAAGAAAACCGGACTCCTCCAAACTTCTCTCAGGCGGGATCAAGTCTTGGTGGGTTTTTCTCATGAAACCCATAGAGGATTTTCTTATAGAAAGGAAATTTCGCCCCAACGTACTCACCATTACTACCCTAGTGGTTTCCGCACTTGCGGGGTGGTTTTTCCATCTGGGCATGATTTTCATAGCCGGAGTTCTGCTGCTGGCCGGCTCGACTTTTGACATCTTCGATGGGAGAGTGGCAAGAGCCCAAGGCCTTAATTCACCCAAGGGAGCTTTTTTTGACTCTTGTGTGGACAGATATTCAGAAGTTCTTATCTACCTGGGTCTTCTGAGCTTTTTCAGAGACACCTTTTTGGTTTATATCGTTTTCCTTATAGTCAGCTGCTCCATGATGGTCAGCTACACAAAGGCCAGAGCTGAGGGACTTGGAATCGACTGCGAGGTGGGAATGATGCAGAGGGCTGAAAGGGTAGTTTACTTGGGAGTCCTAGCGGCGTTTAACTTCCTTGGCAATATAGTTACCTTCCTTATGGGACTTGAAAGCAGGGATTACCTTCTGAAACTCTCAGTCATCATTCTCTTCCTCTTTTCCTTCTACACTTCAATAGAGAGAATGGCTCATGTAATGGGCAAGATGGAGGATGCCGGAAACGGCGAGACTGACGGAACTGCAAAAGCCGCGGACTAGGAGGTTCTCTCCCTTATTCTGCTGGCTTTCTTTGAAAGACCTCTTAGATAGTAAAGCTTGGCTCTTCTTACGCGGCCTTTTCTTTTTACTTCTATTTTCCCTATAAGCGGGGAATGCAGGGGAAAAATTCTCTCAACACCAATACCGTAGGAAACCTTCCTTACCGTGAAAGTCTCCCTGAAGCCGGAACCTTTTTTGGCTATCACGGTACCTTCGAAGACCTGGATCCTTCTCCTTTCACCTTCCTTGATGTTGTAGTGGACCGATACCGTGTCCCCGGCGCGAAACTCCGGCAGGTCTATTCTCAGGTGCTTTTTTTCAACTTCTGCTATAATTCCCATTCTCTTAATTTTCCTTTTCGCGGGATGTTGAATATACAGAACCTCTTTGGGATTGTCAAAATATTAGAAGGGCTTTTTTTCAGTCGCTCTCGGGGTCTCTTCAAAGCACCTGTCTCAACGAATCAGGCTCCGAAGGAAAGCAGCCTGTCAAGCACTATGGCAGCCGCACTTCTTACCGAAAGATGGTTGAATTCACTGTAGCCATTTATAGGTTTCAGCACATAATCGGCTGCCTTTATCGTCTCAAGCGTGAGTCCCCATCCCGTACCAAAAAGAATCAGAAAAGGCTCTGTGTTTTCGAATATTTTTTCCCGAAGCTCCCGGTAGCCAGTCATATCATCTGAAAAGCGGGCGTCAGTAACTACTATTTTGGGTTTTTCCCCTTCAATTTTCTCTATCTGCTCGACGGCCTCCTCGATAGCACTCATTATGCTTATGATGCCGAAAGCCTTGCTTTTGGTCTCGTTAAAATTTCTTCCCTCTCCATTGATCCAGTGATCAACGAGTCTACCCGCAAGTCGGCGCTGCTCTTCGACAGGGTTTATCAGATAGAATTTTTTGACTCCGTACGTAGTAGCATCCCTTGATATATCGTGCGCATCTATGCTCTTAAAGGCTGTCGGGACAACTTCGAGACGGCTGTTATACGCCGGATAATGAACAAGGGCTATGTAAACCCTGAAACCGGGGGAATCCTCGGCCCTAAGTCCTTTCAGAAAGGCGTCTTCTTCTTCGGAGAGCTGCGCGTCATCAAGGCAAGCGGGGTTCTGCATGAAAGTGTTTTTTATGCTCTCCCGCCTCCTCCACCTCCTTATTTTTTCGTGATCTCCCGAAAGAAGCACCTCGGGGACCTTCTTTCCCTTGTATGTACGCGGCTTCGTATACTGAGGATACTCAAGAAGCCCGTTTGTAAGAGACTCAGAAGCAAGAGACTCGGTGTTTCCGAGAACTCCTGGAAGGTATCTTGATACGGCATCCACTATCAGGGAACATGCGTACTCTCCCCCGGAATTTATGTACTTCCCGGTTGATATCTCCATGTCAACGTAAAGTTCACTCACCCTGTCGTCCACCCCTTCATACCGACCGCATAGGATTATCAGCTGCTCAAATCCGCAAAGTTCCTGCGCCTTGCGGTCATCAAATTCCTCTCCCTTGGGAGTCGTGAGGATTACGGCGGAGCGAAGTCCTTTTTCCCTTATACGACCGATGGCATTCCCTATCGGTTCTGGGGTCATTAGCATTCCGCTTCCCCCTCCGTACGGAGTATCATCCGTTTTTCCATGCTTCTCCGCTGAATAAGCTCTCAGGTCGTGGACATTTATCTCCACCGCCTTGTTCTCAACGGCCCTGCTTATCACTCCGAACGAAAAAACGGAATCAAAAAAACCGGGGAAAATTGTTACTATGTCAAACTTCATCGCACTATCACCGGACTACTCGAGGAGTCCCTCAACCGGTTCCACGGTGATCATCAAAGCCTCAAGATCCACCGCAGTCACGAACTTTTTGACAAACGGAACGAGAAATTCCTTCCCCCGTTCCGGACTCTTTATCACGAGAATGTCGTATCCACCCGAATCGATAAGATCCCCTACCTCCCCAATATTATCTCCGTGAGAGGTACAGACCCGAAGCCCGATGAGGTCAGTCCAGTAATATTCATCTTCTCCGGGGGGATGCAAATCGTCTTTTTCGACCAGCACGTGGAGATTTTTAAGTGCATCGGCAGCCTCGGGGGTATCAACGTCCTCTAGCTTAACAATCGCAACGTTTTTCTGGATTTTTATCCGGGACAAACCGAATCTTCGGGGTTCTTTGCGGTCAGGAACTTCTACATAGACTTTTCCTATCCCGGATAGGGTTTCGGGATGTCCGCCGAAAGCGAACACCTTCACTTCACCGTAAAGACCATGTCTTTTTGTTATCTTCCCGTAGAGAACAAGGTTTTGTTTCGCGCTTTCCGGCAATGCTATTCAAGGATCTCTAAGACGGCGCGTTTTTTCATTTTTGCGGCCGCGGCGCCCAATATACTGCGAATCGCCTTTGCGGTCCTTCCCTGTTTTCCGATTACCTTCCCCAAGTCTTCGGAGGCCACTCTAAGCTCAATAACCGTAGTTTTCTCGCCCGCCACCTCTGTCACCTGAACCTCCTCGGGGTTGTCGACAATGGATTTAGCCATGAATTCGACAAAGTCTTTGAGCTGACTCATAAGGAGCATCCCTCCTGAAACTAGAATCTTTGTGTATGAATTTTCGCCTGGAAGAAAATATGCTACGTAACCTGCGATATAAGCTTGCTCACCCTGTTGGTTGCCTTGGCGCCGTTATTTATCCACGCTTTTACTCTTTCCATGTCTACCTTGAGTTCGTGAGGTTTTTTCCGCGGGTCGTAATGTCCCAGTATTTCAAGAAACTTTCCGTCGCGCGGGGAACGGACATCCGCAGCGACTATCCTGTAAAACGGCCTCTTCTTGGATCCTATCCTGCTCAATCTTATCTTGACCAAACTGCTGTTACCTCCTGAATCCGGGGTTAAAGATATGCTCCCGTCATCTGAATTTCATCATTCTTTTTGTTAGTTTACCCATTTTCCCCATGTTTTTCATCATGTTTCGCATTTGTATGTAGTTTTTTACCATGCGGTTCACGTCAGGCACTGAAGTTCCGCTTCCCCTGGCGATTCTCTTTCTGCGACTGCCGTTTAGGATAGTATGATCCCTTCTTTCGGGCACCGTCATGGAGTTGATTATCGCAAGGCTCTTTTTTATCTCTTCCTCAGCCTTTGCCATCGCTTCGGGGTTATCGGTGACCTTTTTCATCCCTGGAACCATGTGGGCGATGCTTTCTATTGAACCGAGTTTGCTCATGGCCATTATCGATTCCCTGTAATCTTCAAGTGAGAACTGCTTTTTCGAGATTCTCTCCGCGAGTTTTTTCGTTCTTTCCTCTTCAAAAGCATCTTCCGCCTTTTCTATGAGGCTTAGGACGTCTCCCATTCCCAGGATTCTCGAGGCTATTCTCTCGGGGTGAAAGACTTCAAGCGCATCGGCTTTCTCCCCCGTTCCGAAGAACTTTATAGGCTTGCCGGTGGTAGACTTTATCGAAAGCGCCGCCCCTCCCCTCGCATCCGCATCCATCTTCGTGAGGATCACGCCGTCGAGATCAACGGCTTCATCAAAGCTCTGCGAAACGTTTACGGCATCCTGTCCCGTCATCGAGTCGGCAACGAGGATGATTTCATGGGGATTTACCTTCTTCTTTATGCTCCCCAGTTCATCCATTAGCTCGCGGTCAAGATGAAGACGTCCGGCCGTGTCTATGATCACCGCGTCTGCCCCCTGTTTCGCGGAAGCCGATACCGCATCCGCGCACACGTCCACGGGGTCCGAACCGGCCACGGTATCGTAGACGCTTACGTCTATTTTTTCTCCGAGCACCTTTAGCTGCTCTATTGCGGCGGGACGGTAGATGTCGGCGGGAACCAGCAGTGGGGTCTTGCCGTGGCGCTCCTTGAGAAACTTGGCAAGCTTCGACGCCGTGGTGGTTTTTCCCGAACCCTGAAGCCCGACCAGCATTATTATCACCGGAGGCGCGACGTTTAGATTCAGGGGTTCGTTTTCCAGCCCGAGAATACCGGTAAGTTCTTCTTTAACTATTTTTACAAACTGCTGTCCCGGATTGAGACTTCTTTCGACCTCCCGACCCAGCGCTCTTTCCTTGACAAGTCCTGTGAACTGGCGGACCACCCTGAAATTGACATCCGCTTCAAGAAGGCTGAGACGCACTTCACGAAGCGCGTCCTCTATGTTCTTTTCGCTTAGCTTCCCGTACCCACCTATCCTTTTGAGGGTAGTGCCGAGCTTTTTCGAGATTCCTTCAAACATTGCTGCATTTCCCGCCTTTCAAGCCATCCAGAGCAGTGTAACGATCTATATAATACCGGAATTAGGAAAATACAATCCTTCCCCGCCCGACGCACAGAAGCGTCAAGGTCCGTACTTTAACAGCAACATGGACAAAACATCGCAAGCTATTATAATTACACCGATTTGTATCTTATCGGAGGCATCGTTGAAACTCGGAGCATACGGTTACATAAAGCAGTTCTTCAGGGATCCCAAAAGTACGGGTTCGATAACGCCTTCAAACGAGGAACTGTCGGAGCTTGTCACCGAGACGGCCCGGCTTGACGAAATGGGAACCGTGGTGGAACTTGGCTCTGGAACCGGGGTTTTTACCGAGAAAATTCTTGAGAAGAAAAACCCGGAAGCACTGTTTTTCGCAATAGAGATCAATCCCGAGTTCTGCGAAGCAACCAAACTGCGATGTCCTTCCGCAACAGTCTACAGGGATTCTGCGGAGAACATGAAAAAATATCTCGAGCAGCACGGAAAAAATTCCTGCGACTGCATTATTTCAAGTCTTCCTTGGGCCATATTTGACCACGGAACCCAGGACAGACTGCTTGAAATCATCTGGGATGTACTTAAGCCTGGAGGCAGGATGATCACTTTCAGCTATTCAATCAGCATGATGGTTCCAAATGCCAGAAGATTCCGTTCAATCCTGCGAAACAAGTTCACAAGTGTCGTCAAGTCGAAAACCGTCTGGTCCAATTTTCCTCCAGCGTTTGTTTACAGCGCAGAGAAATAACGTCGTCTCCGGCACCGGCCAAAAACACATCAGCAAGCTGATTCCCTCCCGTAAGGACGGTTGGGTATACTTAACGAATAACGCGTAAGCGGTTTCTTTCATGTCTCAACACCCGCTCTATCTGATTGACGGCAGTTCATATATATTCAGGGCGTATTACGGCGTAAGGGCCGATCTTTCCACCTCCGATGGGTTCCCAACCAACGCCGTCTACGGATTTGCGAGCATGCTTCTTAAGTTTCTCAAGGAATACGAACCGAGGTACCTAGGGATGGTGTTCGATTCCAAGGGAGAAGTGTTCAGAAACGAGATATACCCTGAGTACAAGGCCAACAGGGACGAGGCTCCAGAAAGCCTCCAGCTCCAGTTCCCTAAGATTTTCGAACTGGTACGGGCATTCTCAATACCGATGTTTGCAATGGAGGGATACGAGGCCGACGACATCATAGGGACCATAGCCACGGCGCAGGGGACACTGAAGGTGGTTCTGGTCACCGGAGACAAGGATTTCTGCCAGCTGGTGTCTGAGAACGTGACTCTTGTTGACACAATGAGGGAACGCGTAACCGGAGTGCAGGAAGTGCGCCAGAAGTACGGGATCGAGCCCGGACAGATGATTGATTTCTTCGCTCTTGTAGGAGACAAGGTTGACAACATTCCGGGAGTGGCAGGCGTAGGGGAGAAAACCGCTACGGTCCTTATATCCAAGTACGGGGACCTTGACGGCGTATACGACAACCTAGAAGAACTTCGCCCCAGTGTAGCACAGAGGCTAATAAAGCACAAAGACGACGCGTACCTTAGCCGCGAACTCGTTACCATAAAAACTGACGTCAAAGTAGGAACCGGAATCGAAGGCTTCAAGTACGATGGATACGCAGCCGAAAATCTTCAGAAAATATTCTCAGAACTTGAATTTGAAAAACTCCTAGACGAAATTGGTGGATCCCGCACTCCAGGCGAAAGCGAAACGGTAAGATACGACTCCTACGAAACCGTTTTCGAGGAAAAATCCCTCGGCCGGGTCATAAGCATGGTAGAAGAAGCGGGAGAACTCTCAATAGATCTCGAGACGGATTCCAAGTTGCCGATGAACGCAGGGATAGTTGGCTTTTCGCTGTGCACAGCCCCGGGACAGGCTTTTTACGTTCCCGTGGGACACACGGGCATTATGGAAACCGGAAAACAGATGAAACTTGATACCGCGCTTTCGATGCTGAAACCCATTTTCGAATCCGAAGACATAAAGAAAATAGGACAGAACATAAAATACGAGATGCTAGTGCTTAAAAATCACGGAGTTAGGCTCAGGGGAATTTACTTCGACACTATGCTTGCAGCTCACCTGCTTGACGCCTCTCGGGGAAGCTACAAACTTGACGAACTTTCAAGAATGGAGCTTGGCCACAGGATGATCTCCTACGATGACGTTACGGGCAAGGGGAAATCCAAGAAGAACTTCGCCGAAGTTGATATCGAGACAGCAACAAAATATTCCTGCGAAGACTCCGACGTGACGCTCATTCTTTCAAGGAGGTTTCTTGAAGCTCTCAAGCGGGAGGAACTCTGGGATCTCTACAGGGAGAATGTTCTCGGACTTCTTCCTGTTCTCTGTGACATGGAGTTTACGGGCGTAAGCGTCAACACTGGGATTCTCAAGGAAATGTCGGGGGAATTTGAAAGGGATCTCCGTTCCATCGAAGCCGAGATATACGAAAAAACTGAAGGAGAGTTTAATATAAATTCAACGAAGCAGCTCTCCGAGGTGCTTTTCGAAAAGTTAAGGCTTCCTGCCAGAAAGAAAACCGCCAAAGGCGCTTTTTCCACTGATTCAGAAGTGCTGAGAGATCTTTCGACAATCCACGAGGTGCCCCGTCTGATACTGAGGCACAGGTTTCTCTCCAAACTGAAGTCCACTTACATTGATCAGCTCCCGAGGCTTATCAATCCTGCCACGGGAAGGATTCACACCTCTTTTAATCCTGCCGGCACTTCAACCGGAAGGCTGAGCTCAAGCGATCCCAATCTTCAGAACATCCCGATAAAAACCGGGGATGGGAAAAGAATCCGAAAATCGTTCATGGCGAAAGACGGCTGTGTTGTGCTGTCGGCCGATTACTCACAGATAGAACTTCGCTTGCTGGCCCATTTCTCGGGGGATCCAACCCTGCTTGAGGCGCTTCGAGCTGACAAGGACGTGCATGTCGCAACGGCCTGCGAAATCTTTAACGCAGGCGAAGACCGGATTACCTCCGAGATGCGGAATCTCGCCAAGACCATAAACTTCGGGATAATATACGGAATAAGCGCTTTCGGTCTTTCAAAACAGCTCGGCACCACGGTCTCGGTCTCGAGAAATTACATAAACAGGTATTTTGACAGATACTCGGAAGTAAAGACCTATATGCAGTCATCGGTTGAGGAGGCACGGAGCAGGGGGTACACAGAAACGCTTATCGGAAGAAGAAGACCCATACCGGAGCTTGTGTCGGGGAACAGAGTGGAAAGGAGCAGAGGTGAGCGGGAAGCCATAAACACTCCGATACAGGGATCCGCGGCGGATATAATAAATCTGGCGATGATCCGCATATCTAGAAGACTTGAGGAAGGAGCATTTCACTCCAAGATGATTCTTCAGGTTCACGACGAGCTTCTTTTCGAGGTTCACGAAACGGAACTTGAAGAACTGAGAATTCACATAAAAAACGACATGGAAAACGCCTGGGAGCTTAATGTACCGCTCAGAGTGGAGATGCGCGCCGCAGAGAACTGGGCTGAAGCTCACTAACCCAAAAAAATGCAGCAATGACGAATTCCGGAAGAAAAATCCTGATTCTGCGCACCTTGGTTTTACTCTTTGCCTTTCTGCCGGCCGCCTCCTCCTATGCTGATGTAAACCACAAAAAAATCCTCTCCTTTATCTCAAAAAGCCCCCCGTCGCAAAGAAAAATCGGGATCATGGTCCGCTCGGCCGATACCGGCAGAACGGTTTTCCGTTATAACAGCAAAAAGGAATTCATCCCCGCTTCCAATAACAAAATACTTTCCTCCATAGCAGCTCTTTCTATCCTTGGAAAAAATTTCCGGTTCAAAACGAAGTTTTATCTGGGCGGAGGTATACACTCGGGAGTCGGCCACGGCGGTCTTTACGTAAAAGGGTTCGGAGATCCCATGATAGACATCGGGGAACTTCGGGAGATTGCCGGACGGATTAAAGCACTCGGGATAACCAGAATCGACGGTGGCATATATCTTGACGGTTCATATTTTGACGACATCCTCTACGGACAGGGCTGGGACCCTGAATGGTTCGACAAAGGATTTTGCCCTCCCGTAACGGCGATTTCGTTTAATTACAACTCGGCCAAGATAAAAATTTCCGCGTCCAAGGTGCAGGGGGTGCCCGCTACAGTGAGAACGGAACCCGCGGAGTTTCCCTTCCCGATTAGAAACAGGGTTTCCACCAGGCTTAAAAGGTCGGGCGTTAGAGCAGTGTACAACGAACGAAACGAACTCAATATCTCCGGATACGTCTCCTCCCGAAAAAAAGCCGAGACCTTGGAGATTTCGGTACCAGACCCGTTTTTTTACTTCGGAGCGGTATTCAAGAGAGTTCTCGAGGAAAACGGAATCAAGGTAGACGGTCCCATAGAACGTGGGAAGGTGCCTCGATGGGCCGGCAAAATTCTCACTCATTACTCAGAACCTCTGGGCACCATTATTCATGAGTACAACAAAGAAAGCGTAAACATAATAGGAGAAAGCATCGTGAAGGCGATCGGCGCCGAGTTCTCCGGCGCCCCAGGCTCATGGGAATCCGGAACGCGCGTGATTGAAAATCACCTGAGAAAAATCGGTCTCAATGGAAGCTTCTCCGTGGCCGACGGTTCCGGTCTCTCAAGGCTGAACAGGGTGTCGCCCGAGGATATAACGCATGCACTCGCCAAGGCCTACGATGATCCGGATATTTCCGAGGAGTTTGTCGCGTCCCTTCCGATCGCCGGAGTTGACGGAACTCTCAAGAAAAGATTTCGCTACCTCAAGGGCAAGGTCTATGCAAAAACCGGGTATCTTGAAGGAGCCAGGTCTCTATCCGGCTACGCATTCGGAAAAAACGGGCGGGTTTATGTTTTTTCCATCATATCAAACGGCATGGGCACGAGGGTAAAGAAACTTCAGAACCTGCTTCTTCGGGAACTTGTCTACTGATTTATTGCGTGGAAGCTGTCGGCCAATCTCGCGAATTCCTCAACCGAAAGGGATTCCGCCCTTCTCCGCTGATCGATACTCGAGTCTGAAAGCGCCCGTTCAACGGTCTCCCTCTCAAAAAAGTTGCCGAGCGAATTCCTTATGGTCTTTCTTCTTGAGGAAAACGCGTACCTAGTAACGGTCCTGAAGGTCCTCTCGCTAGGTACAGAAAACACTGGCTCCTTAAGCGGGTCGAGCACCACCACCGCCGAATCCACTTCGGGAACCGGATAGAACACGCGCCGGGAAACCTTGAAGGCAAGCTTTACGCTGAAACAGCTCTGGAGGAGTACCGAGAGGGAACCGTAGTTTTTCCGCCCCTTTGCAGAAGATATCCTCTGGGCCACTTCCTTTTGCAGCATCACTACTATCCTTGAGAAAAGTTCTCTTTCATCGAGAAGCTTAAGTAGAATCCGGGTGGATATGTTATAGGGAAGATTGGATACGAGTTTCGTTTTTTCCCCGTCGGAAAAACGGCTGAAATCGATTTTAAGGACATCTTCGTAAACAAATCTGATATTTGCAGATTCTCCGAATTTTTCGTCAAGAAAAGTTCTCAGCCTCTTGTCTTTCTCAATTGCCGTGACTCTGCCGACACCGTGTGTGAGATGCTCCGTGAGGCTGCCTTTGCCGGGCCCGATTTCAATCACATGATCTTCTTTTTGGAGATTTGCGGTAGCGCAAATCTTGCGGAGTATGTTGGGGTCGTTCAGAAAATTCTGCCCAAGCCTCTTGGTCTGACGGAATATCTGCTCTCGCTTCATATCATCCATCCGTTTAAAGCAGATACTGTTTCAGAGCAACTTTTAAGTATGGAAACAAAGAATGAAGGTTGCCAAGTTATTCTTCTTTGAATCTGAATATCTTTTCTTTGTCTTTTATCATCCCCAGTTCCTCTCTCAGTATTTTCTCAATGTATCTTTCGTCTTGCTTCAGGGCCTTTATTTCCTCTCTGTACGCCCTGTTCTGCGATTTCAAGTCCTCTATCCTTTTCTCTATCCTATTGTTTTCGTTCTTGAGAAAATAGACCTTGGAAATCTCGTTGAAAAACATCAAGGCTACCACTACGGCAATCACCGAGTACACAGCCAACCTGATGAATCTTTCTGGTCTCATATCTCTTCTAAAGAGCAAAAGTTCCCACGAGAAAAGGATTGGTCTTTTTTTCAATTCCCACTGTCGTTTGAGGGCCGTGGCCCGGATGGATCTCGTAATGATCGGGATATTTAAGAATCTCGGAGCGGATCGACCCGACAAGCTCCGTCATGGTTGTTCCCCCTGTGAGATCCACCCTGCCTACGCTTCCAGCGAAAACAGTGTCTCCAGCTATTATCGATTCTCCAAAAACAAAACATATATGCCCCCAGGTGTGTCCCGGAACAAGGAGTATTTCTCCCCCGAGATTCCCCACAGAAAGAGTTTCTCCTTCCTTCACGTAACCATCTACCTCGGGAACTTCGACAAAATCAAATCCGGGGAATCTCATCTTCGCCTCGGGAAGCACATCAAGCACGGGTTGTTCTTTTTCGTGTATGTAAAAGGGTATGCCAAGCATTTTCTTGAAAGTCTCGACACCGGCCACGTGATCCAGATGCGCGTGGGTGTTAACTATTTTTTTTACCTCGAGCCCAGATCTTTCGATTTCCTCGGATATCTCCGCTATCTGCTCTCCGGGATCAACGAGCATAGCCTCGTTCGTATCTTCATCCCCTATGATATAACAGTTTTCAATGAATATCCCGCCCGGGATGCATTTTATTATCAACCTGATCTCCTTTGAGTCCTGTTTATACGAAAATCGATGAACCCTCCCTCAGGTGGAAGCCACTTGAATTCAACCGACTCGACCTTTGCGCGGGGCGGCCCTTCTCCGCACCACTTAATCAGCTTTTCGAGGTTCTCGGTCGTTCCTTCAGCGACTATCCTGACGTTTCCGTCAACGAGGTTCTCGACATGTCCCCTGATGCCAAGCTCAGCAGCTGCTCGGGCCGCCGAAGCTCTGAAATAAACTCCCTGCACCCTTCCCTTCACCAGGATAACGGTTCTTCGTTCCATCCGATTCTTCCAGACTACCGAAAGCCTCTATCAGTGTCAATGAACATGGAAACTCATGGCTCTAAAGCAAGCCCCAAAGCTTGAGAAAAGGGTTCGCACAGCGTTGACAGGGAAAAGGGCAAAATGTATTTTCTTAGCTTGATGAGTGAGTACCGAGTCCATTTCAGATGCATAGACAAGAACTGCTCTGAAACCTATCCAATCGATGAGATCATTTACAGGTGCAGGAAGTGCGACAACCTTCTTGACGTTCAGCACGACATGGGATCTCTGGGGCAAAAAACGCCCGAGGAATGGAAAGAGCTTTTCGACAGCAGGTACAGAAAACAGTCCTGGCCCTTCGGAAGCGGCGTCTGGGGAAAAAAAGAGTGGGTTCTGCCCTCAATTGAAAACGAGAACATAGTTTCAATGTACGAGGGGTGCACAAACCTTTTCTGGGCCGAGAGGTTCGGAAAGCAGGTAGGCGCCGAGGACCTCTGGATAAAGATGTGCGGCAACAGCCACACGGGGTCCTTCAAGGATCTGGGAATGACCGTGCTCGTATCCGCCGTAAACCAGATGATAAGCGACAGCGTGAGCATCCCGGCGGTAGCCTGCGCCTCAACGGGGGATACATCAGCTGCCTTGGCGGCCTACTGCGCGTCCGCAGGCATTCCATCCATAGTTTTTCTCCCCAAGGACAAGGTATCCATCGCCCAACTGATCCAGCCCATATCGAACGGGTCACTGGTTCTTTCCCTGGATACGGATTTTGACGGCTGCATGGAGATGGTACAGAGGATAACGAGCGAACATAACATCTACTTGGCAAACTCTATTAACTCTCTGCGCATAGAGGGACAGAAGACCATAAGCATAGAGCTTTGCCAGCAGTTTGACTGGGAAGTACCGGACTGGGTGATAATTCCCGGCGGCAACCTGGGTAACGTGTCCGCCCTCGGGAAGGGGTTTCTGATGATGTATGAGCTTGGCGTCATAAAAAAGCTTCCAAGGATAGTCTGTGCGCAGGCAAAAAACGCAAACCCCCTTTACCTGAGCTTTCTTAATGGCTTCGAGGAATTTGCCCCCGTAACAGCGAAGAAAACCCTCGCAAACGCCATACAGATCGGAAACCCCGTGAGCGTCAACAAGGCAATTTCAATCCTTAGGGACTTCGACGGGATTGTGGAGCAGGCATCGGAAGAAGAACTCTCCCACGCCTCGGCGATGGCGGACAGAACAGGCACGTTTAACTGCCCCCATACGGGAGTCGCACTCGCGGTGTTCTTGAAACTGCTTAAGAAGAAGGTTCTTTCTCCCAAGGAAAAAATAGTGGTAGTTTCCACCGCTCACGGGCTTAAATTCGTGGAGTTCAAAACCGGCTACCACCGCTCCGCCCTTGAGGGAATCTCGTCTGATCTAAGCAATGTTCCGGTGGAACTTCCAAACGACTACAAGACCGTAAGGAACGCCATACAAAGCAGGATTCCGGTTCAGTAACAAACGAAGCTTTGGCGACAACTGACTGTGTAATTGCGAGCTTCTCCCTTCGGAACCAGCAAGCAATCCATCGACCAGCTTTTTAAACGTTGTCATGCGCTATGTTTATTCATACGCACCTGCTCGGCATCGACGAGGCGGATTTGAGTGAGAATTTGTGATTGCTCATTGTTGCTTACTCTTACACCTATAGGTTTTGAATTAACCTCCATGTTGATTAGCACTTTTAACTAATACAGGTTGATTATCTTCCTTGGGCCTATCGGCAATCATATTTCTTACTTCCTTTATAATTTTTGTTGCGGAATGTTTTCCCGAGAGTAAATTCAGAATATGCTGATTCAGACTTACACTTTCTTCTTCAGCTTGGTCTGAAAGTTTTCTATGAAGGCTTTTAGGCAACCTCAAGAGAAATTTCCCACTGAACTCTCTATCTTTACTAGGTTCAGGGATCTCCAGATTATCTTCAATGCTCATCTCAAGCCATGCCTTCTTCGCGTCCTCGACCATCTCTTCAAGCTGATCGAATTCTTCACAGAAAGTCATGCAACCCGGTAAATCCGGTATTTCCGCAAAATATCCGGTATCACTTTTCTGTATTCTTGCCTCATATCTCAGATTCATGTAGTAATCCAGATTCTTGACCTTCTTCTGCATTCCTTACTCCTCGTTCTTCATGATCTCCTCAAATATAGAGATCGCTTTTTTGACATATACTTCATCCACATGCTTCCCATGAGGTCTTGGCAACGTCATTCTGTATGCTTTCAACCTAATCTTGTAGTGAGAACCTCTCCTTGGTGGTTCAACCTCAGAGTCGAACATCTCAAACAGTTTTACCAGTTCATTAAAAGCAACACTCTTGGTGCTTCCAATGATTTTCGCAAACAATCTGTCGCACCGTTTTTTTGACATTTCCTTTTTTCACTCACTTGTCACCCAATTGCATAGTATCATATAAAATACTAATGTCAACTATGGACTTGGCGGCTGTAGGCACTTCCCGAAGCCCGGAATCTCAACCATTCCCAAGCGAGAAGTACCCAGACGGGCGCAAACTCTATCCACACCACCGCATTCCCGAATATTCCTCCTCCCTCGGGATCAGGGGGAAAATAGTACTGAAGGTAATAAAGCGGGAGCAGCGCGGTGAGAGCCAGAAACCCCGGACTGGGAGCTATGCAGAGAAACGGAAGAAGCCACGTGTAGTACCAGGGAAACTGTGCCGGGATCAGCAGAAACGCGCCTCCGATTATAAGAAGGGCCTTTCTATGGAGGCCCAAAGACCCGATTGCATACGCGACATAGAACTTCCAAGCAAGAAAAATCGCGACAAGACCGACCCTTGAATGAGTCTGCGCGTGTCCGGGGTGAATATCAAAAGCCTCGAGAATGAACTCCCATCCCGAAAGAACCGCCGTGAAAAACGGGCTGTTATTCTGCCAGCTTTTCCCATACGCCACGATGCCGGAAGCCGAATCAATCTTAAATACGACCATGGGAAAAAATATGATCAGGACCGCGACGGCAAAAATAAAGATCTGCAGGAGGGTTTCCCGCTTCCTGCCAAGGGGCTTTAAAAACATCCCGAAAAGAAGCGCCGGCCAGAGCTTGACTCCCACGGCAAACGACAGGGCGAGACTCCAGAGCCCTCTGCTTCCGCAAAGAAAAAGAAGCATCGCTCCCAGCACAAACGGCAACGCGAGTATGTCCATGTGCGCTGAGTTGAATATCTGCTGCACAAGAAGGGGATTCCACCAGTAGATAAGCGAATTCTGAAGAGAAAGGCCGAGTTTCCTGAGGCTTGTAAGCAGAAGCGCAAGCGTGACCAGATCAAACGCCATAAGTATGACTCTCCACGCCGCAAGACTCATGGGAGATATTTTGTAGGATACGGCGAAGAAGAACTGTGCGACCGGCGGATAGATAGTTTTTACGTGCGGGTGGTTTATTTTCCCAAGCGTATCGCCATGGAGATGTCCAAGCTCCTTTAGTTCTTCGCTACCTCCGCCTTGCGCCACTTCCCTGGGAGAGTACTCGTAGGGGTTTATCCCGGCTGCCGAAACGGCGCCGTCCCAGAAATAACGGTGATAATCGTCTTCAAGTATCGGAGTTGAGAAAAGAAACAGAACCCGGAACCCGAGACCGAAAAGAATTATGAGAAGAAGCGAACACGCGCGGTTTTTCCTGAAACTTCCCACGGCCACAAAATAAACGACCGAGGCGGCAACCAGGAGCGATATGAAAACCGGTATCAGTTCCTTTTCGAAAGCCCCTGAGTGCAGCTGCGGAGAAATTGCGGCAATAGTACCCAGCAGGAGAAAAACGGCTGTTCCGAAAAGAACAAGGAGCTTATCCGGTTTATTGATTTTCCGTATCAATGGGTACAATTAGGAGATTAGAGTTTCATTCGGCTCGGAATTCCGGAAGATGAACAAGAGCAGAGAAAGATTAAAACTAATTCTCAAAAGCAAATCAATTCTGCTCGGAAATTTCACTCTGGCATCGGGAAAACAAAGTTCCTACTACATTGACGCTAGGCGCACTACCCTGGATCCCGAAGGCGCCTACCTGATATCAGAGATATTCCTGGGCGAGATCGCCGCGCGGGACGGGGTGGTAGCCGTCGGAGGACCGTCAATAGGCGCTGACCCCATAGTGGGAGCAATTATCCCCAGAAGCCATGAGCGGGGAACCCCTCTTCGCGGATTCATAATAAGGAAGGAAGAGAAGGAACACGGCACCGGAAACATGATAGAAGGAGAACTCGCTGAGGGCGACAGGGTGGTTATGGTCGAGGATGTGATCACAAGCGGCGGTTCCGTCTTGAGGGCCGTTGATCTCGTGGAATCCGCCGGGGCCGAGGTCTGCGGGGTCTTCTGCGTCGTTGACAGGGGAGAGGAAACGGAAAAAAAATTCCTTGAGCGGGGCTGTAGCTTTTTTTCCATATTCAGGGTTTCGGAACTTCTCTAGAAAACTCTACGCAAACCTCTTTTGTTTTTTGCACAAACCGGAATGCTATTTGGTTTTTACGTAATTACTGCCGCCGACATTTAGGCGGGGAGATAATTTATTGAGCGTCTTACTCATTGTAACACTCGTGCTTTCGGGATTTCTGGCCCTTAACATAGGAGCCAACAATTCCGCGGCGTCCATGGCAACCTCATACGGAGCCGGGGTAAGGTCGAAAAGACAGGCAGTATGGCTCATAGCAATCTTCGCGCTGCTGGGAGCGCTTACGGCCGGAGCCCCGGTAGTCGAGACAGTGGGCAAAGGAATAGTGCCTGCCGAGACGCTCTCCTCCGATATAGGCTTCATATTCATAATTCTGCTTCTGGGAATAGGATTCATCGTCTGGGCAAACGTGGTCCGCACGCCCATAGCCACCACCCACGCCATAGTGTGCGCCATAGTAGGAATTGGTCTTTATACTCAGACGCTTAATTCCGACAGCTTCTTCCGGGTACTCAAATGGTGGATTGCGGCGCCGATAGTGGCCTGGGTAATAAATTTCGCCGTGGCGAAATTTTTCTACTTCAGGATAGTTCACTACCTCGCAAGCAATTTCTCGGAAAAAAGAGTCAACGTTATCCTGACCGTGCTGATTACCGTATCCGGAACCTTTATTGCCTTCTCAGGAGGCGCAAACAACTCCGCAAACGCCATAGGCCCGATAGTAAGCCTGGGTCTCATAGACTCTTACCCGGGAGCGATTCTTGCAGGCGTCGCTATGGGAGTGGGAGCGATCCTGCTTGGAGGCAGGGTTCTTGAGACTCTGGGAAAGGAAATAACCGAGATATGCATAATAAGGGCCATCTCGGTTGAGTTCACGGCCGCGGTTATAATACTGCTTGCTTCATTATACGGAATTCCGGTCTCGATCGCGGAGATAGTAACAGCCGGAGTTGTAGGTTTTTCGTGCGCGCAGCACGGATTCGCCCGAACTTCCAAAAACAGCCATGTTGTCAGAATCGGTTTTTTCTGGTTTGTTGTTCCTGTGATAACCGTGGGGGTAAGCTATTTAGTGTCCCTCGTATATTTAAAGTACGGCCTGTCGTCGTATCTGAGTTTTCTGGGTTAAATGAAGTTCTCTGAAGAAGACGTAAAAAGCCTTAATCGCGAGTTTGAGCGAAGTTCCCCAGAGGATATCCTCGCCTGGGCATCAAGGAGCCTCGGCCGCTCGGTTGCGCTTGCAACCAGTTTCCAGGTCCAGGGGATGGTGCTTGTTGACATGTTCGCGAAAACGGATCCCGGGGCGAGAATTTTCACTCTTGATACCGGGAGGCTTCATTCGCATACATACGATGTCATGGACAGAACCAGAGAGAAGTACGGTATCAGCATCGAGGTGCTTTTCCCCGACACCGCCCAAGTGGAGGAGATGGTGAGGGACCGCGGGGTAAATCTTTTCTACAAAAGCGTCGCGAACAGAAGACTCTGCTGCCAGGTGAGGAAAACCAATCCGCTGAACGGATACTTAAAGACGCTTGACGCCTGGATTACTTCCATAAGGGCGGATCAGACGGAGCAGCGTTCTGACTCAAGCAGGTTTGAGGTTGACTACTTGCATGGAAAGATGCTCAAGATAAATCCGATCCTTGACTGGACGGTCGACCAAGTTTGGGATTACGTAAGGAAAAACGATGTTCCCTACAACAAGCTTCACGACATGGGATATCCGAGCATAGGATGCGCGCCCTGCACCAGGGCCGTTGAGGAAGGTGAAGATCCCAGGGCCGGCAGGTGGTGGTGGGAGCAGGGATCTGACAAGGAATGCGGAATTCACTTCAGTCACGAGCCGCAATCCTAAAGAACCGCGGATGTTCTCAGGTTTCCCGCCGCAGACTCTTTCTCACAAGCGGAAGAACTTCTTCTTTCAGCAGCCTCATCGATTTCTGCCATTTTTCCTTCGGGTTCCACTCGTGCCCCATGACCAGAAGTACCCCGAATCCTCCGACGAATTCATGAAGCTCAATTATTTTCCGGGCAACATCCTCGGGGCTTCCCACAAGCCACATGTTCTCGATCATGTAGTCCATAGTCACTTCCTGATCCGACATTGACTTGTCAATTTTAAACAGATTCAGATTGTTTCTTATCATGGGAATTATCGTGAAGAAATAATCCTGGAAATCTCTGGCTAGCGTACCCTCTATTACCTCTTTTCTTGCTTCTTCGGTGGTTTCCGCAACATAGACATCCCTTGCGATCCTCCACTTCGCCCTCTCAGCCGCCCCACCGGCGGGTTCCGCTCCCTGCTCATAACCCGCCCAGTGAGATTTAAGTACGTCGGGAATAACAAAATTTATGCTCATGGGTATCCAGCCCCGCTCCCCGGCAATCCTCAGGCTTGCGGAGTTCTCCGAGATTCCCGCAACCGCTATGGGAGGATGGGGATTCTGGTAAGGTTTCGTGTGCACTCCAAGACCAACCTTTTCCACGGGGTTGGGAACAGAAAATTTCCACCGGGAATTGGCGTAAGTGCCTGGACTCGGATCATTCCACAGATTCAGTATCATCTCAAGTGACTCGTTCATAAGCTGTCTCTGCTCTCCCGTCCTTGGGTTTATGCCGAATGCCTCGAAGTCTCCGATGAAGCTCCCGGCTCCCACTCCCCAGTAAAATCTTCCCTTAAGCAGGTGATCAAGAACCGCTATTCTGTGCGCCAGCATGAAAGGGTCATGCTGAGGCAGGCAAGAGACCCCCGTACCGAAGATTATCCGCTCCGTAAGCGCAGCCGCTTTAGCTATAAAAAGATCGGGGGCCGGTATGTTCTCCCAGCCTGCAGTGAAGTGCTCTCCTATCCAGGCTTCCCTGAAACCGATTTCGTCGAGAAAGACCATCTGCTCCATGTCCGCCTCGAGCGTATCGGAGAGGCAAGAGCCAAATGGATGAAGAGGCATAGTGAAATATCCTAGCTCCATTTCCCAAACATTATACTTCCTTTGAACCTAAAAAGAGAGTAGTTTCGAAACGACCTCGGCTCCTAAAGCTTGGCAAAAGCCCTGAGTATAAAGTAATATGATACGGATTTTCAATACGGAGTCGTAAAGACTGATCCTAAGGAGGAAGCATTACAATGTCAAAGAACCTTCCGGGCATACAAGAGACCCGAGAACTTCTCAAGAAGAAAAAAGTGGTTATCGCAGGGGTGGGGGAAACAGAGCAGGGCAAAATCCCCGACAA